>JAIORC010000392.1 GCA_021108335.1 Phycisphaerae bacterium | reverse complement strand
CGGATGGGACGACATCTCTGAAGGGCATTAAATCGTTCTACTATCGGAATACCGGCGTACTGCTGGCCGGGACGGACGTATCGCTGAAAATCGAAACCAGGACAAAAACTCACCGTTGGATAATGCAAAACAAAAAGTTCCCCAAGGACGGCACGGTAAAATACACCAGGCAGTTCTTCAGCCTGCAGGCAAATCATGGTGTCAATCCGACGGACGGAAAATACGCCGCCGTCATTCTGCCGGCATGGAAGCAGGCCGACGTAAATGAAGCGGCAAAGAACCCGCCGGTTAAAATCGTCCGTAACGGCAAAGACGTCCAGGCGGTCGTCAACTCCGACGGCAGTTGCGCGGGCGGCGTTTTCTACCGTGCCGGCGACTGCAAAATCGGCGGGTTGAGCCGGCCTGGCTATCTCGCGTGGAAAAAGAACGACAAGGGATTCGCGGTGGCGATATTCATGTGCAAACCTGGTGAGGTAACGGTAAAATTGCCCTTCGCGATCGATAAAAACAAACTGCCGGCCTCGGCTAAGTGCATAAACAGCGGAAAAAGCGGCTCGACGATAACCATAACCGCCACGGCCAGAAAGCAGTTGAATCTTACGTTCTACAACCCGTCGTAGTCGCAGGATTGCAATGCCGTAGCCGGTCGGAAAGCGCCCAAAATCCAGTTTCTGACCGGCTGGAAGGGCAAGCAGTTGAAATAACGGTACATCCCAATTGTTTGTGTGTGGCATAAGCCATTTTGTTTGCTTGACTTATCTTCGTTATCGAGGTACAAGTCTGCCATGACGGCTATGTTGTACACATTGGGCGCGTTTGCGTTGATTCTCATTCTGTCGCGGCTGAAAACGCCGCTGGCGGTGGCGATTCTTGCCGGTGCGGTTGCCATTGGGTTCGCGTTCGGTATGGGCGTTCGGGATATCGCGTGGGCGTCGCTGGTTGGGGCGGTCGAGGCCAAGACGATAAGCCTTGTGGTAATCACCATCCTGCTGCTG
>JAIORC010000115.1 GCA_021108335.1 Phycisphaerae bacterium | reverse complement strand
CTGCGGCGGCATGGGACAGGAATCGATATGGCTTCGCACAAGCTCGCAGGCGCGTTTGGCGTATTTTTTATCGCCGGTAAGCCACCACGCCTGCCCGAGTTTGGCGAGATACCTCATCCTCACTACCGGGCAATTGACAACAAACGGCCTGCCGCTTTTCTTGCAGTCCCACTCGAGTTTCCCTTTGGGATCACAAGCGTAAGCCGTGTCGCCAAAATTACGAAGGCATAGTTTATCCGCCGTTTTGAAGATATTTTTAATTTCCTGCGGAAACTTTTTCTTTACATGGGCAACGACGTCGTTCTTTTTTCTTCGGTCAATCATGAAGTGTGGACTTTTCCGGTTTCGCATATAGGCGAGCAGTTCAGTTTTCGCCGCCGGCCAGTCCTTCCGGCTGACCGCCTTTTTAAGCGCCTCCATGCCCGGGCGGTCCAGATCAAAAGCGGTGAAAAAGTCCACTTCATTTTTCACCAGCAAAGGCTCGGACAATATTATTCGCCTGATGTAAAAACGGGTTTTTTCCTGGATTTTGGCAGGGCGGGAATTCAGATAGAAAATCTTCGGGTCGGGTTTGTCGGTAACTTTGAGATACTCGATCTCGATTTTCGCGCCCGGCTTGTCGACAACGTCGAAACGCAGCTTCGTAACCCGTCCGCGCCAGTTGCCGCGATTGGCCATTCTTACGAGATAGTTGTGAAACCGGTTATCGCCGCGAATGCGAAACCCGGTATAGTCCATTCCTTTCTTGCCGTCGTGGTTGTAGTCGAAGAACATTTGGCCGCGGTCGGCAGTATCGCTCTTTACGCGAAAAACAAGATACTGGCAGGCGGTGGCGTTTATGTCCACCGGGGGCGAGGTGAATTTGAAATCCTTTTTAGTGGTTACTTTCACAACGCCGCCAGCGGCTTTGCACGAGGCGGCGCTGCCGGCAGACCAACCCTTCAGGTCGCCGGGCGTTTTCCAGTTCCATGAATGAGACAGCGGTGGTTTGACGGCGGAGCGGCTTTGGCCGGCACATAAGGCGGGGTAGACGGATAACAAACCAACGGCAAACAA
>JAIORC010000350.1 GCA_021108335.1 Phycisphaerae bacterium | reverse complement strand
TCTTTGCTACAAAAGCAGTTACGGCATATTTGCTTGATTATAGTTCGCGGCGTTGGGTGGCATGGCGACACCACAGGGGTCGCCATGATTGGCCCAGAAAAAAATGTCGGGTGCCGTGGCGGGAAGCGAAGCGACAGCCACGAAAGATAGATACAGAAATTGCCAATGTCGGGTGGCATGGCGACACCGTCAGGGGTCGCCATGATGAATGGCACATAAATTACCAATACTGGGTGGTCTTGAGAAAGGGATGACGTAGAAATTGTGAATCGTTCTTTCATGGCTACCCCGCAAAAAACCGCGGGGTTTCCATGCCACCCGATATCGTGGGAAATTGCACCGGTTTGCAACCTGTGCCGCGGTGGTCTGGGAAGGCCACCGCGCTAAGTGTACATTAATGGTACTCCCGCCCATGCGTGTGCGCGCGGTTATGGCGTGTCCGGGGGGAACAGTTTTATGCGGTTTTTTTTGAATTCTTTTTCTGTCCAGAGTGTTTTGTGCGGTGGGTTGCCGATGTCGGCAGCGACTTGGTCGATTGTCTGTTGGCAGTGTTGGCGGTCGTGGCTGTGGATCATGGTGTAGAGATTGTAAGGCCAGTCGGCGGCGGCACGGCGGAGGTAGCAATGGCTGACGGCGGAATATCGGGAGGCTGCCGCACCGACGAGATCGGCTTGGCCCGGCGGCACATTCCAGACGACCATCGCGTTGGCGCGAGCGCCGGCGGCCCGGTGATGCAGCACTGCCCCGTAACGTCGCATCACGCCGGCAGAGAGCATGTCGGCTGCGGCTACCAGCAGGTCATCGGCGATCAAGCCGGCTGAGGCGGCGATGGCGGCGAACGGATCGGCTTGGGCCGGCAAGTCGGTTTGCAAGGCGGCAATCGCGCGGCGGTGGCGGTCGGTGAGGTTGAACGTCACGGGAATTTCGTCGCATCTGGCCACCGCTTCGCACGGATTTTGCGGCTGGAATGAATTATCATCACTTGCGACGGCGGCGGGCCGGTCGAAGTCGAATCGCATGGCGAGTTTGAATCGCCGCAACGACGGCAGGAGCAGGCAGCCGTCCGAGCCGGCTTGCGTTGCCAGTTGCCG
>JAIORC010000136.1 GCA_021108335.1 Phycisphaerae bacterium | reverse complement strand
ATTGGCTCGTTTAAGCCCATTTCGACTTGCTGAAGCGGGGATTATACGAAGAATCACCGGCGATGGATAGTCCTTAATTGCCAATTTTTCGGCGGCACGACCACAGGTTGCAAACCTGTACCACAATGTTTGTAACCTGTGCAATTTCCCACGATATCGGGTGGCATGGTTAGCCCGCGTTTTTTTTGCGGGATAGCCATGAAAGATCGATTTCCAATTTCTACGCCATCCCTTTCTCAAAACCACCCAACATACCATCCGCCGTCGTATATCTATCTTTCATGGCCATCGGCTTCACCGCTGACCATGCCACCCGATATTTTTTTCTGGGCCTATCATGGCGACCCCTTCGGTGTCGCCATGCCACCCACAACTATTGTATCGTGTGGCGGAGGTTTGTAACCTGTGTCGCGGTGGCCTGGGAAGGCCACCGCGCTGGAATGCGGGGCCACCGCGCGAGGCGCTGGGCCACCTGCTCTACTTCATCAGTTCGAGGACTCTTTCGGCGTCTATGCCTATGTCGGCAACGCGGACTTCGCCGGTGTATTGTTCGCTGGCGGGGTTGTCGAATCCGGCTTTGCGGGCGACGAACGTAACGGTCAGCTTCGCGGCGACGGCTGTGCCCGTCGCCAAGCCGGTGTCGCAGTCCAGCCCGGTGGGAATGTCTATCGCCACAACCGGCTTGCCGGCTGCGTTAATCCGCTCGACCACGGCTACGAGATCGTCCCGCAACGGGCCTGTAATTCCCGTGCCGCCGACAGTATCGACGATTATGTCGCATGACGAAAGCACTTCTCCGAGATGTGCGAAATTCCCGCTGGTTACGCAACGGATATCGTGATCGAGATTCACGATGGCTTCGAGGTTGATGTCCGCGTCACCGGTGATTTTATCTCTGGGGGCGATAAGGAACGTGGTTACCGCTGCGCCGCGATTGCCCAGATGCCTGGCGATAACGAATCCGTCGCCGCCGTTGTTACCCGCGCCGGCTACGATGGCGATCCGCTTGCCGACAATGCCGCCGGCGAAATCGGCAATAGCGTCGGCGGCGTTTCGTCCGGCGTTTTCCATCAATACCACGCCCGGAACGCCCA
>JAIORC010000007.1 GCA_021108335.1 Phycisphaerae bacterium | reverse complement strand
TCAGTTTCCACATACCCCAAGGCCAAACCCTGGGACTGGTCGGAGAAAGCGGCTGTGGAAAAACCACGACGGGACGGCTGATTCTCAGGCTTATCGAACGTACCGGCGGGCAGATATTGTTCAACCAGGACGAAAACAATATCGACCTGGGAAACATCAAGGGCGAAGAACTTCGGAAATTCCGCCGGCACATACAGCTTATTTTTCAGGACCCGCACTCTTCGCTTAATCCGCGCATGACGGTCATGGACCTTATCGGCGAACCGCTCCGCGCGTTTGGTTATCCCAGAGGCGAAATCATGGAACGGGTCGAGCAACTGACCGAGGATGTGAAACTCAGCTATAAATACCTGCGACGCTATCCCCACGCGTTCAGCGGAGGCCAGCGACAGCGTATCTGCATCGCCCGTGCCCTGGCGTTGGAACCGAAGTTGATCGTCTGCGACGAACCGGTCTCGGCACTGGACGTTTCCGTTCAGGCACAGATACTGAATCTGCTGATCGACCTCCAGGAGAGGCTGGGGCTGACTTATCTCTTCATCGCCCATGACCTGTCGGTGGTGGAGCATATCAGCCACCGGGTGGCCGTCATGTACGCCGGCAGCATCGTCGAAATGGCAGAAACGCATCGACTATTCCAACAGTTCCGTCACCCATACACATCCGCACTGATGGAAGCCGTCCCCGAACCATCGCCCAAGGCAAAAGTAAATCGACTCCTCCTGCCGGGCGAAGTCGCCGACCCCTCCAATCTGCCGTCCGGCTGCCCCTTCCATCCGAGATGCCGGTATTGCGAAGAACAATGCAAAGTCGAGACCCCAAAGTTGCAAGACATCGGCGACGAACACTTCGTAGCCTGCCACTTCGCAGAAAAAATATTCGGAAAAATCTGATATCCGCGGCGGCGGTACTTAAGCTGCTCTAAAACGAATTGTGTGCAAGTACCTGCCTTACGGCGCCACACATCTTTCTGCGCGGTGGCCTTCCCAGGCCACCGCGACACAGGCAGTAAACCTGTGCCACGTATCCATTTTCGCGCATAAATTACCAATGTTGGGTGGCCCCCTATGCGTGGTGTTGGGTGGCATGGCGACACCGCAGGGGTCGCCATGATTGGCCCAGAAAAAAAT
>JAIORC010000084.1 GCA_021108335.1 Phycisphaerae bacterium | reverse complement strand
AAACCAATCCTCGACGTGCTGAAAAAGTACAAGGTAAAACGCCCCGTCAAGGCGATGGCACACATTACCGGCGGCGGGCTGCCCGGCAATCTGCCCCGCGTGCTGCCCAAGGGCCTTACCGTTCGCATCAAGCGGGATAGCTGGCCTGTGCCCCCGATCTTCAAACTCATCGCGAAGAAAGGCCCCGTCGACAGTCTGGAGATGTCACGCGTGTTCAACATGGGCGTCGGCTTCGTGATAATCGTAGCCCCGAGCTTCGCCAAGTCGATAATGAATCAACTCCAACGCGCCGGCGAACGCTGCTGGATACTGGGCAAGGTAAAACGCGGCGCAACGATCCAGTGGGTCTGATCTCTCCGGGTGCATTCTACCTGCCAGGACTGGGAGGCACGGTTGCTTGCAAGCCGTGTTCTGTCCGTGGTGTAGGTTAACCATCGTGAAATATGTAAAGGTTCCCTAAAGAGCGAGGCAGCCTATTCCGATATCTTGATGCCGCCGCATGGGATAAATTGTCCATGAGTAGCAAGCACATAAACCAGGGTGCTTACCTTCCTGTCTCGGAATATCTGGAAGCGTTAGCCGGGCCTGATCCGGAGCCGTCCAGCGTGATGGCCGAGGCTATCAGGATGGCTTGCAGCGTCGTGGCGATTGTCGACGACTACGATGTGCGGAGCATGACCCCGCCCGATATGATCGAGATGGCCAAGCGGCTTTACCTTGTCGGGGCGATCGGCATGGCGGAGTACGCCGTGTTGTCTTTCAAGCCGAATCTGTATCCCCACTTTGACGCGTCCGACCCAATATACCAGGCTATGCAACAGTACCCCAAACGTCGCCGGGATTATATCGCCGAGTGGTGGGGCGTTTTGAATGCCTGCCGGGCGAAACATATCGTCGGAGAACGAAACGCGTTTGTCTGCAAAATCATCGAACTACTGGAATCCTTCCAGCCTCTCGACGACGAATAGCAGGCTGGAGGCTTTAGGCTGGAGGCTGAAGGCCGGAGGTTTGTGGATTAGTCAGGCCATCCTTCATGGCGACCCAAACATTCGAAATGGGTGGCACAGGTTGTAGCCCCCTTGGGGCAGGCCTGGGCAAATTCCCACGATGTCGGGTGGCATGGAAACCCCGCGTTTTTTGCGGGGTAGCCATGAAAGATCGATT
>JAIORC010000328.1 GCA_021108335.1 Phycisphaerae bacterium | reverse complement strand
GAAAGCAAACACGCCGGCGCGTTTTATGTCCTCAGCAATGATAAGATAGCGAAAAAGGGCGATGCGCTCATGGTCATGGGTAAGGCCGATGGACATACGCTGACACCAGGCCATAAGCTCAACGCAACTCTCGTTACGGTCGATCCGAATACGAAGAAGAAAATGAAGCTTGCGACCCTGACCATTACGGATGACAAGGGCGGCAAGCATCTCTACCAAGTCGTACACGCCTCCGAAGCGTCGTTGCGGCAGTGGATGGATTATTATGGCGTGAACCTGATGAACCCGAAGGTGCTTTGTGGGTTGTTCGCCGGCGTGCTGCTGGTGTTCCTGTTCAGTGCGTTGACGATGAAAGCGGTCGGCCGGGCTGCCATGGCGATGGTGCAGGAAGTCCGCCGGCAGTTCAAGGAAATCCCCGGCATCCTGGAAGGCACGGGCAAACCGGATTACGCCCGCTGCGTGGATATTTCCACCACCGGCGCACAGAAGGCGATGATTCTGCCGAGTCTGCTGGCCTTGATCGTACCGATCGCGGTCGGCCTGCTGCTGGACGTCTCCGGCGTAATCGGCCTGTTGGCCGGCGGCCTGGCGTGCGGATTTGCGATGGCTATCTTCATGGCCAATGCCGGCGGCGCCTGGGACAACGCCAAGAAGTACATCGAAACCGGCGCGCACGGCGGCAAGGGTTCGGCGGCCCACAAGGCTGCGGTGGTCGGCGATACCGTCGGCGACCCGTTCAAGGACACCTCCGGGCCTAGCCTGAACATCCTCATCAAACTGATGAGCATGGTCAGCATCGTCTTCGCAGGCCTGGTCGTGAAATACGCCCCGGTAATCAGCGATTTCCTGGGATTGAACATAAACCCGTGACAAAAGCGATCGACAAAACCAGTCATGACGCACGCCAATGGGCAATCGAGGTCGCCCGATTGGCTGAAGATCGAAACTGCGAGGATATCCTCGCGCTGGATCTGCGTCAGGCCAGTCCGGTAACGGAATATTTCGTGATCGCCAGCGGTTCCAGCAGCCGGCTGTTGAAATCGCTGGCCGATGAGCTGGAGCGGCTCGGCAAGAAGAAGGCCCACAAGGTCTGGCGAGTTGCCGGGCGGGATGCCGGCGACTGGATCGTGATGGACTTTGTCGACGTGGTGGTGCACCTGTTCACCCAGCCG
>JAIORC010000056.1 GCA_021108335.1 Phycisphaerae bacterium | reverse complement strand
ATGGGCAAAAGCTGGATGTCAACCGATCAGGCAATGGCCGTCGCGCTGGGTAATCCCTGGTTCGGCATGTTCGAAACCGTTGCCGGCAATGTCCTGATTATCGATAACGAACTCCACCCGGCAACGTCGGCCAAGCGGCTGCGCGATGTCGCCGCCGGGCGGGGTATTGATACCGCTAAGCTCTCCGGGAAACTGTTCGTCAAGAATCTGCGTGGTTCGCTGAAAGACCTGTACGGCCTGGGGCGGTTTTTCGCCGAGATTGAACCGGGGCGATACAAGCTCATCATCCTCGACGCCTTCTACCGCTTCATGCCGTCCGGCTCCGACGAGAACGACAACGGCACGATGGCGAACCTTTACAACCACCTCGACCTGTACGCCGCCAGGCTGGGCTGTGCGTTCGTCCTGATCCACCACACAACCAAGGGCAGCCAGTCCGGCAAGAAGATCACCGACGTAGGTGCCGGTGCCGGCGCTCAGGCCCGCGCCACCGATACCCACCTCGTCCTGCGAAACCACAAGGAGCCGGGCATTGTCGTTCTGGACGCCGCAGTTCGATCCTGGCCGCCACTTGATCCGGTTTGCCTGCGATGGGACTTCCCCGTCTGGAACCACGCCTCGGATTTCGACGCGGAAGAACTGGAAGGTGCGAGGAAGAAAAAAGCAAAACCCGACCCGAATCAAAAATCGGAAATGACCGCCGAAGAGTTTGTCCACCGGTTCGTACCCGCCGAGCCGGTCGTCAAAACCGTCATAAACGAGTGCGCCCGCGCCGCCGGTTTATCAGGCCGCCAGTTCAACGCTTTCATGGCCCAGGCCGAAAATCGGAACCTTATGTATCGCTACGCCGGGCCCGCCAATCGGAAGCACAAATTCTCCCGAAATAAGCCGCCACCAGAGGACTGAAAATCCTGTCGATGCGCGCAGTTGCAGAGGGCGCGCCAACACGGGCAAAACGTAAAGCCTTGTCAGACAAGAAGTTAACTACTGCCTATTGGCGCACCTGGGTGCGCCAACAGGGGTAACGTAACTCTATGTAAAATAAGGATTTATAAATCCCCCGTGTTGGCGCGCGCACCCCCCATACCCCCCGTGGGTGCATGCAGCACCCCACGGGGTATGGGTGCGGCTCAGCGGCGGTGGAAAAAGTCAAAATGGCGGGATTGTTGCAGG
>JAIORC010000239.1 GCA_021108335.1 Phycisphaerae bacterium | reverse complement strand
TACTACAGCCGCACTTGTGATGGTAGAATGAAAGCTCGCGTCAAAATGGTGTGAATGTGAGCAAAAATGTCAGAGTTAGAAACGGTTGAAGGCTGGGCGGTAGAATTGGAAATCGTGGAAACGCGTATTGGAGGGTACTTTGAGCGTGCCGAACCCCGCGCGCGAGCTATCGCATACATCCAAGGATTGCTGAGCGATATTCCCCGTAAAAATAGCTGGCAGTTAGCCGAATATGCAGGCGAAGCAACCCCGGATGGAATGCAGCGGTTATTGAGTACTTCTGTATGGGATGTGAACGGCGTGCGCGATGACCTACGGGATTATGTCGTTGAGGAGTTGGGCGTTTTTGAAGGCGTGCTGGTCATTGATGAAACGGGTTTTCTGAAAAAAGGAACGCATTCAGTCGGGGTCAAACGACAGTATAGTGGCACCGCAGGACGGGTCGAGAATTGCCAGGTGGGGGTCTTTCTGAGCTACGCCAGTGAAAAAGGTCATGCGCTAATTGACCGTGAGGTGTACTTGCCCAAAGAATGGGTAGCGGATGAGGCCCGGCGAACTACGGCTAAAGTGCCCGAGGCCATCGAATTTGCCACCAAGCCCGAACTTGCCCGCCAGATGCTGGAACGCGTCTTTGCGGCTCACGTGCCATGGACGTGGGTCACCGAAGATAGCATTTATGGCGGTGACCGTCGCCTGCGGTTGTGGCTCGAGCAAGACCACCATTGGTTTGTGTTGGGGAGCGCTAAAAACGAACCCTTGTGGTGTGAACACGAACAAAAACGCGCGGATGCATGGGCCGCCACCTTGCCAGATGATGCATGGTGCCGCTTAAGTTGTGGGGATGGTGCCAAAGGACCGCGTGAGTATGATTGGGCTTTGCTCCCCTTGCCCCGCTGGGGACAATCACCGGAGGTAGTGCATGCTTTGCTCATTCGTCGCAGCTTGTCAGATGGTAAATTAGCGTATTATGTGGTCTTTGCCCCGGCAGGCACATCCCTGCAAACCCTGGTCACGGTTGCCGGTCAACGCTGGACAATTGAGGAATGTTTCGAACTCGGCAAGAATGAGGTGGGCTTGGATGAATATGAAGTCCGGCATTGGCCCGGCTGGTATCGGCATATCACCTTATCGATGTGGGCGCTTGCCTTTTTGACTGTCACGCGACACCAAACCGTTCC
>JAIORC010000404.1 GCA_021108335.1 Phycisphaerae bacterium | reverse complement strand
CAACTGATAACAATTCCGCTGGCTTTGGAATCGGGAATCGTCGGCAAGACGATCTTGTCCGACGCCCATTCGATACGGGTGGGTTCGCCCTGATACTTCTGGCCCTTCTGGCGGTTGGTAATTCTTTCGAGGCACTGGATCGGGTACACCACCTCCGGAAAATCCTCCGCCAGCAGCGGGTTCGTCTCCAGCCAGACCTTGATATTCTCCAGCAGATTCTTGGCCCGCTCGGCGCTGGCGGCGATGAGGCAGACGAACGGCGTGGCCCCGATGAGCGCCGACCACAAACACGCCATCTGCATCAATACCGTCTTGCCCGAGCCGCGGGGCATAGCCACGGCGAACAGCCCGCCGTTAAGCACCGCCCGCTCGATCTTGTCAATCACCTTGTCATGGTCAGGTGACCATGGCAGATAAAAAACCTCCGGAAAGTACGTCTCGCAGAATTTGCGGAACGATTCGTAGGCAACCTGCTTTCGCTCCGGGTTTACCACCTTCGGAACTTTGCCGATGTCCTGCGCCGACCGGACAGCCTCGGCGTTTCGCTCGGCCTGGCGGGCCTTCTGCTCCTCGTAGGTCAGCGGGGCGGAGGTCAGCTTTGCTTGAAAATATTCCAGCGTCAGCCAGGCGGCATATTTGAACAGGTCCACCGTCTTGGCGTCGCCGATGATGTACCCGGCCCGGCTGCGATGCCGGCGAAGTTGCCGGTCGTTTAACGTCACCTGCCCAGCGGCAAGATTTATCAGCCGAACCGCTTCGGTGGGCTTGAGCTTGCGGGGATTAATCGGTGTTGGCACGGTTCGCCTCCCGGATCAAAAACGCGATGTATTCCAACAGGTTGATCGTGCCGTCCGCCCGGAGTAAATCACCGGCCTCTGCGATCTCGCGAATTTGCTCTTCGTCAATTTTCCGTCGCAAAGCAGCCGACAGTACCTTCGCCGCGTCGTCGATGGACACGGCGGTGATTCTGATGCCGGTTTTGATGGGATTCTCGCTCATGTGAGTGTCCTTGTGGCAAGGGGTTGCATTATTTCTGGAAGATTATTGAAAAAAATATCGGTCATGTCGTAAGTGGCCATGTTTACGCCGTTTATGTTCGTAAGTTCTTTTGCAGAAAGCATTTAATTCCCTTGGCTTATTCGGCATGTTGAGCGAACATGAACATGTGCCAAGAAGGCGTAAACCATTGAA
>JAIORC010000005.1 GCA_021108335.1 Phycisphaerae bacterium | reverse complement strand
GGATTTTCAGGGTCTCGATAAACTCTTTCCGCAGGTCGCACAGCCCAGCCCCGGTTTCGGCGGCAACCTTTCGGCTGATGGCGGCATATTCATCAAGCGTTGCGTCCAGCGAGTTGCCGCCGTCAATTTTTTCGCCGATCAAGCCTGGCGTAGCCAGGATTACGATGATTCCCCGTTTCCGGCAACGAGCAATCATATCCTTCAGCAGTTTTTCGTATTTGTCCTTCGGCGTTTGTTTCTTCACGTCGTTGATCCCGACGTAAATAAACACTATCGAGGCCTTTGCGGTAATCACATCTTTGACGAAACGTTTATGCAGATCGGTAACCTTGTGGCCGGAGATGCCGGCGGGGATAATTTTTACACCGAGGTTCGACTTGTAAGTGCGGATGGCGTCCTTGATCAGCGTGATGAACCCGGATTCTCCCGCACCGTCCAGGGTTATCGAATCGCCGAGGAAGACGATACGCTCGTTTTTTCGCAGCGGGCTTGTTGGGCCTGTCAGGGCTGTAAGTCCCGGCAGGGGGTCTTTGGCGGGAGATTTTTTATGCTTGAACATCCATAAAAACACATCGTTACGCGTGTATGCAGGCGTCCAGACATTATGGCCGGCACCTTTGATTTCCGTGTATTTCGCTTTGCCGCCGGCTTTGCGGATGGCTTCGATCATTATCCGCGATCGGCAGACGGGGACGGCTCTGTCTTTGCTGCCGTGGAACGCCCAGATGGGCATCCCGAGAAGCCGGTGGGCGAGCCTTTCGTCGCCGCCCCCGCAAACCGGGACAAGCGCGGCGAACCACTGCGGATACCGTGTCGCCAACTCCCACGAGCCGTATCCGCCCATGCTCACGCCGGTGAGGTAAATCCGATTGGTGTCGATGGGATTTTGCCGCACGATTTTTTGCAAGGCGAGAATTGCCATCTGCATCTGGTCGGACGGCTTGGCGGCGGTGGGGCTGGAGGTTTTTGCCGTCCAGGGGGCGTTGACCCATTGTTTGCCCTTGCGACATTGGGGTAGCAGCATGAAACAGGGATGCTTTTTTCGCATCTCCGGCGCGAGCATGACCTTGTGGATAATACCCCCGGCAAACCGAGACTGTTTGTTATTGTTGCCGCGACTGCCCGCGCCGTGCAACAGAAGTACCAGCGGATAGACTTTGCCCTTCTCGATTTTCTCCGGCTTCAAAAGCTCATA
>JAIORC010000133.1 GCA_021108335.1 Phycisphaerae bacterium | reverse complement strand
TATATGCTTCCCGAAATGTGTGATACGTACAAGCAATCCGTATTAGATAACGGCGGAAATGCGACAACAGAGCCCAATTGGATAGATGGAAATGGAGATCCTCTTGTTGATCTGTCCAACTGGTATGATTTTATAAACAACCAGAATGTGCCAAAACGTGTTCTGGTCACTGATGACAGCAGGCTGCTGGATGGAGACACGGGCGCATCCCGTCCAAACCTCTTCCTGAAACCCTTTACCAAGCCCGATGGATCGAAAAGCGCCTGGGCAATCATGGCGTACGAAGAGACCAAGGGCGTTGGCGCAGGGCCGCCATACGGTGCAGGTGAGCAGGAGCAACCTGATGATGATGAAGAATCAGGCGGCGGGGATGACCGCTACTTCCCGGACAACGGCAAGAACGTCATCTATCACAGCTTTGAGTACACAAACCCGGACAATGTCAGCGCAGGCAACATAGTCAATCTGCCCGAAAGCGACGCTGATGGCAGCCCGGTTTATCTCTACGAAGTCGAGCGGGACGACAACGGTGTCCCTCTAAGGGACGATAACGATGACTTTATACCGCTCCTTGATGAGAACAACGAATTAGTCCATATCCTCGACTTTCAGGGGAATGAGCAGTTGGCATACGAAAACGCGCGTCGCCCGAGGTTCATAATCCAGGGCAAAAGCGCGATAGGAGACTTAGGGAGGACGGTTATGGTCGTCCTCTACAAGGAAGGACAGGAGGGCAGCGGCCGTCAATCGGATATCATGATGCGCCGCTTTGTCGTGCCAGGAGGGCAGACAGGCAACCCGTACAGGTTTTCGAACCTTGTGTGCGATGCATGGGCTACGGCCGACGATGGCACGGAAGTCTGTGTTGACGGCTGCCAGAACATGAGCAGCGTCACACCTCTTGAAACCTGGGTGAACCCGGATGCTGAGCCGGACTCCAAAGGGGATAACACCAAGGTTGTCTGCTGGGAACAGATAGAGGAGAACCTGAACGATAAATCAGACACCAATCCATACGACGATGCGCGCGCTCATCGAGGCGCCATCCGTGGCGACTTTGTCCTCATGGGTTACAGTTATACCCCTAACTGGGCATCAGCGAGAAACGCCCATGACAAGTACGACTTCCACGTCCGGCGGTCGTTTGACGGAGGTGTAAACTGGACCACGGATCCTGATGGGAACGGCACAACACACGTCGACACCTTCAAGGTCTACGAAGAAGGTGAAACCGACGACGAAGAAACCGACAATGGAAGGGAGAAATACACCG
>JAIORC010000140.1 GCA_021108335.1 Phycisphaerae bacterium | reverse complement strand
GTAGGAGTCGATGAACTCCTGGATGTCTCCGTCGAGCATTTTGTCGGTGTGGGGGCTTTTGAGTTCGGTTCGTTCGTCGCGCACAAGTTGATACGGGTACAGCACATACGACCGAATCTGGCTGCCGAATGCGATCTCGCCCTTGTCGCCGTACAGCGACGCCAGGTTTGCATCCCGCTGGGCCTGCTCGCGCTGATATAGCTTCGCGGCGAGCATTTTGCGGGCCTCGGCGCGGTTTTTGTGCTGGGATCGCTCGTTTTGACACTGCACGACAATGCCGGTGGGCTTGTGCGTCAGCCGGAGGGCGGAATCGGTCTTGTTGACATGCTGGCCGCCCGCGCCACTGGCGCGATAGGTATCTTCCCGCACATCCTTGTCCCAATCGATTTCGATTTCCACGTCGGCCAGTTGCGGCAGCACGTCTACCGAGGCGAAGCTGGTGTGGCGGCGGTTCTGGCTGTCGAACGGGCTTATCCGCACCAGCCGGTGCACGCCGCGCTCGCAACTGAGATAGCCGTAGGCATACGGGCCATTGATCTGGAATGTAATCGAGCGGATGCCGGCTTCCTCGCCGTCGGTACGGTCGACTTCTTCGGCTTTGTAGCCGTTCCGCTCGAAGTAGCGAAGGTACATCCGCATCAGCATGGACGCCCAATCGCAGCTTTCGGTTCCGCCGGCTCCGGCGTGGATGGAGAAGTAGCAAGGCCCGGCGTCGTGCTGGCCGGACAGCAGCGTGCGGAGTTCGAGGCGTTCCAGGTCGGCCTGCAATTTTTCGGCGACCTGGGCGACTTCATGGAGTTCCTTGTTGTCGTCTCCGTTCCCGGCTTCCTCGGCGGCGAGTTCGTAATGGACTTCGAGGTCTTCGACCCGCCTGGTGATTTCCTGCGTCGGGGCGACGACGGCCTTGAGAGCCTTCAGTTCGGCGACAACGATCTGGGCGGATTCCTGATTGTCCCAGAACCCCGGCGAGGCCATCCGCTCCTCAAGCTCAGTCATCTTCTGTTGGCGTGTAGGCAAGTCAAAGAGAGTCCCGGATTGCGATTATCCGGGCACTGAGGGTTTCGATAACGGTCTGTAAATCTTCCAATTCAATCATGCCACGTATCATACAAGCATGAATGCGAAAAGGGAACAGCAATGTCTAATGCCCCCCGTTTCCCGGAATTGTTTTTGCGGGCAAAGACGTGTATAACATGGCGACGGATTTTTTTTGCAACTTTTGAAGTTTAAGGAGTGACATGAGCGGAACTGTAAATTTTGCGGATCGGTTATTGGCGG
>JAIORC010000138.1 GCA_021108335.1 Phycisphaerae bacterium | reverse complement strand
TGTTTTACTGCCCGGAAGACTCGTGGTTCAACCACGATTGGAATCCCTGGCCGCCTGGGGAGGCAAGTACGACTCGCGCGGGATACGGCGCCAGGCCGGAAGCGGAATGGAAACCCACATCTCCACCACTGCCAACGCAATTCCCTCGTTTTGTCAACCTGGGCGACAAGGCCCTCATTGCCGACGTCCTGTCGGCTCGATCTCATCTGGAGCAAAAGCATCAAGAGGGGGTTAACGTTAGCTACGCCGATGGTGCGGTCCGCTGGATCAAGGCGAGCCAATTCAATGATATTCTTGACTCGATAGGCAGTGGTGCTTTTTCAAGCGAGTTTAATGATGAGATAGATGAGCTTTGGGAAGTTTTTGACGAACGATAGTTTTCTCGCGTACAATACAGCCAGCCACCATCGAGAGGCAGCGGCTGTTATTACCATCCACCCCACCATATAAGGAAAATGTTCATGCCCACGAAAATGATTTCAACGGTTGCCTGTTTTTCACTGATATTGTTCGCTGGTTGTTTGAGCGGCGGAGATGCCGAAGCGTCCTCCCCACGTGAAGAAAAAGTCAAGTCGCCGCCTTCCAAGCCGCAGCCTTCGGTTCAGAAGCCGCGTTCAAAGCCGGACGTGCTGGCCGGTCTTCGCAAGGAACACCCACGACTGCTGTTTACCAAAGTCGATCAGCAGCGTATCGAAAAGTTAGCCAAAAGCAATCCGGTTCTGGCTGAGATGATCGTTCAGCTCAAGAAAAACGCCGAGAGAATACTCACCGAGCAGGCGATTCAAAAGAAGTATCCAAAAGGGTATGAGCGTCGGAGGATGTTGCTGGGCCGAAGCCGTTGCTGCCTGTCGAGAATCCTGACCTTGTCAATGGCGTATCGGCTCACCGGTGATATGCGTTTCGCCGAGCGCGCCCGCAAGGAGATGCTCGCGACGGCGGCTTTTACGACCTGGGGCCCTCGCCACTTTCTGGACATCGGGGAGATGAGCTGTGCCGTGGCGATCGGCTATGACTGGCTGTATGACATATTAAGCGAAAAGGATCGCGCGACGATTCGTAAAGCCATCGTTGCCAAGGCCCTTAAACCCGGCATGGCAGCTTACCTGCACGGGAGGAAAAAGCACGGCTGGTGGGTTAACTGTCCGAACAACTGGAACCAGGTTTGCAATGGCGGCCTGACGTTGGGGGCGTTGGCCATCGCCGAGGACGAACCGAAGCTGGCTGCGAGCGTGATTACCCATGCCATACGTTCCATACCCACCAGTATGGCAGTCTATAAGCTCGACGGCGCCTGGCCGGAAG
>JAIORC010000261.1 GCA_021108335.1 Phycisphaerae bacterium | reverse complement strand
AAACCATTTCGATTCTCGGGTCTGGAACGCTTAATATGAAAACCGACGCACTGAAACTGACGTTCCTGACAGGCCCGCCGGGGAAATTGCCCCGCCTGAGCGAATTGGCCGACGATATCCTTAACGCCTTGGGCAAAGAACTGATGGAGATCCGCGTTACGGGAACTCTCAAGAAACCGAAAATGGAAACGCGTTCGTTGCGGAGCATCGAAAGGATTATTCGACGCCTGGCCGCTCCAATGCCGGAAAGATAAACGAAAATTACGAAAGGATATAAAAAGATGGCTGAAGTTAAAGTTGGCATTATCGGAGGCAGTGGGCTGGGCGCTGCCCTTTGTCAGGACGCCCAAGGCCGGGCTGTGGAGGTCGATACGCCATTCGGCAAACCGTCCGACGCGATTGTCGAGACGAACTGGGAGGGCGTGGACATCGCGCTGCTCAGCCGGCATGGGAAGGGGCATATGATTCCGCCGTCGATGGTGAATTTTCGGGCCAATATCTACGCGTTGAAAGCCATCGGCTGTACACACGTTATCGCTTCCGGGGCGGTCGGAAGTCTGCGGGAACCGATTGCCCCGAAGCACCTGGTCATTCCCGATCAGATAATCGACAAGACCACCCGCCGCGTTGGAACATTCTTCGACGACCTTGCCGCCCACGTGGAATTCTCCTCGCCATTCTGCCCGGTGCTGCGAAAGCATTTGCTGGGCTGTGGCCCGGCGGTCGAGACGACCGTGCACGACGGCGGAACGTATGTCTGCATGGAAGGCCCTGCGTTTTCCACACGGGCTGAAAGCGAAATGCACCGTTTGTGGGGCGGCGACCTGATCGGCATGACCGCTATGCCGGAGGCGAAGCTGGCCCGCGAGGCGGAGTTGGCCTACGCGATGGTGGCTTTGCCGAGCGATTATGACTGCTGGAGGCTGGCGACGACGGATATGGATGCCCACGAATTGCTGAAGGAAATTATCGGTAACCTGATGGAGGCCACGAAGAATGCCGTCGAGTTGATAAAAACAGCTATCTCGCGGTTTGGCGAGATTGCCGACATCCCGTCCCCGTCCCACAGCGCCCTGGGACTGGGAATCTGGTCGAATAAGGAGATGATTCCTCCGGCAACGCGGACGCATCTGGGTGTATTGGTAGAAAAATATCTGTAAATTCGGCGGCGGGACAGTAAACTTGCGCGATACGGACTGATTGGGTGGCATGGCGACACCGAAGGGGTCGCCATGAGGAATGGCCCAGAAAAAATATCGGGTGGCATGGTCAGCGGCGAAGCCGATGGCCATGAAAGATAGAT
>JAIORC010000067.1 GCA_021108335.1 Phycisphaerae bacterium | reverse complement strand
CCGAGGTCGCCGCCGGGCGGCTGGTTATACCGGCCAATCGGCTTCACCTTGCCGGTGAGACCGGCCATGACGCGGTGAAGCTCGACCCGTGCGGCATCGGCAGAGCTGTAACCACCAAGATCAATGCCAACATCGGCGCGTCGCCCGTCAGCAGTTGCAAGGAGCAGGAATTGCTGAAGCTGCAATGGGCGGTGCAGTTCGGCGCCGACGCCGTTATGGACCTGTCCACCGGCGGCGATCTCGACGAGACGCGGGAGTATCTCATTTCCCGATCCGCCGTGCCCATCGGCACCGTGCCGCTATACTCGATGATCGTGGATCAGCCGATAGAGGAACTCACGCCGAGTCAGATTCTCAAGACCCTCGAAAAGCAGGCTGCCCAGGGCGTGGACTTTTTCACCATCCACGCCGGGCTGTTGCGGAAGCACCTGCCGCTGGCGAAGAAACGCAAAATGGGCATCGTAAGCCGCGGCGGAAGCCTGCTGGCCAAGTGGATGGTCCACAACGACCGCGAAAATATCATGTACGAACTGTTCGACGAGATCAGCGCGATCATGGCGGAGTATGATATCGCTTATTCGCTCGGCGACGGATTGCGTCCGGGCTGTCTCGCCGACGCGTCCGACGAGGCCCAGTTTGCCGAGCTGGACGTACTGGGCGAACTAGTGCTGCGGGCGCGAGAATCCGGCGTGCAGGTGATGGTGGAAGGCCCCGGCCATGTTCCGTTCAACGAGATTCAGATGAACATGGAGCGGCAGCAAGCCGCCTGCCACGACGCCCCGTTCTACGTGCTCGGGCCTATCGTTACCGACGCATTCCCCGGCTACGACCATATCACCTCGTCGATAGGCGCCACAGCGGCGGCCTATCACGGTGCCGCCTTCCTCTGCTACGTTACGCCCACCGAGCACCTGGCCTTGCCCGGTCCGGAGGACGTCCGAGCCGGCTGCGTCGCGTACAAAATCGCAGCACACGCCGCCGATGTCGCGCGAGGCTTGCCCGGCGCACGAGACTGGGACGACAAAATTTCCGACGCCAGGGCAGCCTTCGACTGGGACAAGCAAATCGACCTGGCCTTCGACAGCGAAACCGCCCGGGAAATCCGTCAACAGGGCAACGACACCGCCGGCCAGGACGGTTCAGACTACTGCTCAATGTGCGGCCGCGACTGGTGCGCAGTAAGAATCAGCAAAGAAACACTCTAGCAGTCAATCCAGGGAAACCGCGAGTGCAAGGCTGGAAGCGGTAGGCTGGAGGGTTCTACTTCTAACGGTCAATCCAGGGAAACCGCGTGGGTGCAAGCACCCACCCTACAGATT
>JAIORC010000090.1 GCA_021108335.1 Phycisphaerae bacterium | reverse complement strand
GCGATTTCCATTATCGGGTCCATCTCGGCGACCTGGCCGAAAAGGTGGACGGGGACAATCGCCTTGGTTTTGTCGGTGATGGCGGCTTCGATTTTCGCCGGGTCGATGTTGAAGGTGTCCGGCTCGATGTCCACGAATACCGGCTTTGCCCCGAGCCTCCATACGCTGCCAGCCGTCGCGAAGAAAGTGTACGGCGTGGTGATTACCTCGTCACCACTGCCGATACCGAGGCTCATCAGGCTCACGATCAACGCGTCGGTGCCGCTGGAAACGCCCACTGCCGCCTTCGTGTCGCTATACTCGGCTACCTGCTCTTCGAGCTGCCGGACTTCCGGGCCGTTGATGAAGTATTGACTTTCCATGACGGCTTCGAGGGCCGGCATCATTTCGTCTTTGAGTGTCGCATACTGCGCCTTGAGGTCCAAAAGGGGTACGTTCATGTAAATCTCCTTGAATTTTAATTTTTTGAAATCTCTTGAAATATTTTAAGAAATTTTGAAATCGTCGTAGCCGACAGTTCCTTCGCTAAGTTCAGTCGGTAAGGAAGCGTCTTCGTCCAGGTCGAGACACTTCAGCATGCCGGGGCTTGTTTCTTTGTATCGGAATTTGCTTTCCGGGCAGATCATTACGCCATCGGCGTCGGGATTTTTCAGCCGGTGCCCGTGCCGGCTCATCCAGCCGTTCTGCCGGGCGGGATTGCCCATTACCAGGGCATAGTCCGGTACGTTTTTGACTACTACCGCGCCGGCGGCGACGAAGGCGTATCGGCCGATTTCTATCCCGCAGACAATCGTCGCGTTTGCCCCGACGGTCGCGCCGCGGCGGAGGACGGTTTTTTCGTACAGGCTGTGGCGTTTGACCTGGCTGCGCGGGTTGGTTACGTTCGTCAGTACGCAACTGGGGCCGAGGAACACGTCGTCCTCGATAACCGTCCCTGTGTAAATCGAGACGTTGTTCTGCACCTTCACGTTGTCGCCGATGACCACGCCGCCGTCGATGTTGTCGTTTTGCCCGAAAATGCACCGCCGGCCGATCTTCGCGCCCTTCATAATGTGACAGAAATGCCAGACCTTCGTGCCCTCGCCGATCTCGGCGCCCTCGTCAACGTAGGCGCTCTCGTGTACGAAATAGCTCTTATCATCGGCCATTTTTTGTCTCCGTCGGTTCGTAATTTCGCAGCAAGGGGTGGCAGTCATCGGACAGGCCGACCGGCTTGGCGTCCCGGATATCCGAGACGATTTGAATAGCTGTTCTCGCGTCGGCCATCCTGAATCCGTTGCCGGCGAGGATTTCGCGATAGCTGTGTGTGTGCAGATCCGTGAACCCGC
>JAIORC010000107.1 GCA_021108335.1 Phycisphaerae bacterium | reverse complement strand
CTACACTACATGCCGTCTGTTTCGAACTCGAACCCGCCACAGGTAATCGACGTGTTAGTTCCAGAAATTAATTGTTACATAGATGTTGCCAGAGCACTGTATACCCGCGCGATGCTGAAATTTCACAAAGGCGACGTGGATGGCGCATGGCAGGACATTCTTACCACACATCGGCTCGCCCGGCTGGTACAACATGGGCCGACGATTATCCGGCAACTTGTTGCCCTCGCAATTGAAAACCTGGCGGCTGAGGGCGGCATAACGCTGGCAACCAGCGGGCAACTTACGCCGCAAAAAGCCAGGTTAATGTTACAGAATGTCGCTACGCTTCAGCCGGTAGGGGATGTTGTAAATAGCATCGACAATTCCGAACGTTTCATGATGCTTGACATAATCATGATGCTGTCTCGCGGGCAGAGTGGCCCAGTGGGCGTAAACAAGCCAACGGATTTGGATCTCGACTGGAACAAGATGTTGCGGGAAGCGAACGGTTGGTATGACCGGATAGTTGAACCTTTGCGGCTACCGAGATTTCAGGGCAGAAAGGAAGCATTAGAGGCTTGCTTTCAGGAATCGGAGCCCATGGTGAGCAAAAATTCTCTCGCGAAGAAGAGATTTCTTGTAATGCTGGGCGGTCGGCTTTCCAGAAAAATCTATACTCAAATGTTTACAGAGTTATTGCTGTACTTGGTGCCTTCGGTAAGCCGTTCGGTTGACGTACAGGACGCCGCGCGAATGAATTTCGAGATCGAAAAACTTGCCATTGCCCTGGCGTGGTTTCATGGTGATAAGGGCCATTGGCCGGATGGGTTGGGGGAGTTGGTTCCGAAATATCTGCCGGCGGTTCCCGCGGATTGCTTCAGCCAGAACCCGCTTATCTATCAGCCGACAAAACAGGGTTATCTCCTGTACAGCGTAGGGAAAAACCAACGCGACGACGGCGGGATAGACAACCCGGCAGAAGACAAGGACGACATCGTCGCCGAAGTCAAGTGATTGTCGTAGTACACACGTAGATCGCCGGATTGTCGTAGTACACGTTGACGATCGTGGCTGTCGCTTCGCTCCCGCCACGGCACCCGACAACAATACCAATTGGGTGGCATGGTCCCCAGGGGACCATGTGTTTTTTTGCCCACCGCGTGGGTGCAAGCACCCACCCTACAATTCCCGGCTTGTCCATAGGAGGTTCCTGTTTTCCCCCGTTTTTTGTTTTTGCTGTTCCCGGTTCCTGGTTCCCGTTTTTCCCCGGCTCCTGTTTCTTGTTTTTCTGCTCTGTCGGCGGTATTATATGCGGTTTGATTTTGACGCATTTGTTGCATTTGAGGTTTAATCATGAACGCA
>JAIORC010000313.1 GCA_021108335.1 Phycisphaerae bacterium | reverse complement strand
AGGGAAGGCCGTGAGAATCGGCCGCGGACGCGCCGCTGTAACCGGTAACGATCGCTGCATGAAGCCACTGTATCCGTGCGTTGCGGAACGGGAAGGCGTAGCGAGAGGTTTTTCAAACACTACCGCGAAAGGATTGGTTAGGCGAATAACGCTCACTCGCCGCCATGATCGCCGTTTGAAATGAAACCGGGAGCCAGAAAACCTGCCTGCAACAGACCTGGTAAAAGGTCTTCGCGATCGGAGATAACCAGAACGTCTGCGGATTGTCAGGAGTAACGCAGCCTTCTTTTTTCCCTTCCCTCGCGTCGGCTTGGTGATGCTCTATTGTTTACGCGAGAAAACAATGGCTTTTGGATAAAGCTTGCTCAAAAGTTTGCTCATGAGAATGAGCTTATCGCGCAATCTCTCTGCACTCCACTTACCAGATCACATTCGGCCCGGTCCGCGCCAGATTGCGGCTGTAAAGATTTCAGGTAGGCGTAAATTGCTCAAAAGCAATTAAGGAGTTACACAATGTTGGGAAAAGAAAACATGTTGGGAAAAGTGCTGGCTTGTGCGGTAGTTCTACTATTGGCCGGCAGCGTAATGGCTGCGGACGCCGCTAACTTCGACGATCTGACGCTTGCGTCCGAAAGTTACTGGAACGGCAGCGACGAATCGGGTGGTTTCACCAGCGGAGTAGTGGACTTCAACAATAACTACAATGCCGCATGGGCTTCTTGGGACGGCTGGTCATATTCAAATACGACCGACACGACCACGCCGGGATACACTAACCAGTACAGCGCCTACACCGGTGGCGGGCAGGGTGGTAGCAGCAACTATGGCGTAGCGTATACGGGCGGGGCTGTACCTCCCACCGCAACGTTGCCAGCCGCGATGATTGTAAACTCTGCATATATCACCAATACCACCTACGCAGCCTTGTCGATGCGAGATGGCGACGCTTTCGCCAAGCAATTCGGTGGCAGCAGCGGCAACGATGAAGACTGGTTCCTTTTGACTATCACCGGCAAAAATGGCGCTGCAACTACCGGTACCGTAGAATTTTACCTTGCCGATTATCGTTTCGCGGATAACGACCTGGACTACATCGTCGACGAGTGGACGCAGGTTGACCTCAGCGGCCTCGGTGCGGTTACGTCGCTGGAATTTACCTTGACCAGTACGGATAACGGTGCGTGGGGCATGAACACCCCAGCCTATTTCGCAATGGATACTATGGTTCCCGAACCGGCGACGATGTGCTTGTTGGGCATTGGCGGCGGCTTGGCGTTGCTGCGACGGCGTAAAAAGTAAAAACGCTATACATGGGCGGAGTCGGGTTTTTATGCCCGGCTCCGCTCGG
>JAIORC010000364.1 GCA_021108335.1 Phycisphaerae bacterium | reverse complement strand
TACGCATATCATTGACATCATAAGTATACCGCACCCGCTTGACAACAACATCCTGCCCGTCCTTAAACACCACATCCGTCAAACGATTGCGATGATCCCAACCATATTCCACCGCCTCGCCGGTAGCGATAGTACTACGCCGCGTGCGATTGCCCTCGGCGTCGCCGCTGGCAACGCCACCCATCAAACACAAAACCAGTATTGTGTCCCCAGATTATCAAAGCTATACCACCCATCAAACACAAAACCAGTATTGTGTTGCCAGATTAGATGGCATCATCGGTCATCGCAATCGGCTAGTCTGAGACAGTGTCCAAGAACTGCCGCTCATTCCCAGCCTGGATCGCTTCACGCAATTGGCGACCGAATTCTTTGTGTCGCTGCTCCCATTCCAACTGAGGGGCCAGAGCTGGCGGCGACAAGGCTTGCATTCGATCGCAATAAGACAAAGCCTCTTCACTGTCACCCAAATAGGCACTGAGTATCGCCAGCATGCACAGATCATTTGTCGATTCCCCGGCCTCTTGCTCGCAGAGGATTTTGACCTCCCGCAGATCAAGAGGCTTTCGGATCGACGGGCGGAACTGCTGTTCCATCGCAGTAGCTACGTTCTCCCATCTTGAAGGGTGCTCGCGAAGAAATGTCTCACGATGCTTGATGTCGAGGAACTGGTGGAGCATGGCAACGGTTGGCAACGGCAACGCTCGTATGCCCATCGCGGGGCGATAGGCTCCCGAACGGAGTGATTCGAAGCCTATCTGCTGCGTCACCGGACCTTCAGATCGCACCATACTGTCCCCGCCCACTATCTCCCACTCGGGGAGAACCGCCGCATAGCACTGGACTATCTCCCTTAACTGCTTCTTCGTTATTGGCTGTAGGATACCCATTATGGCACCCTCACAGGCTCAACAGGAACCATCGGACCCAGCCCAGCGCCGTTGCGAATCTGATTGATGCGAGTCGGTCCGAAGGACGATTTTCCGAACTTGTAATCCCACACGGCCGTTGGATTATTTAGCGGCCCTTCGACAACATCAAGACGGATGGACCCATTGAGCGAATCACCTCTCTGCCATGGACGGCCGTTGAGATAGCGGACCTCCGGCGTCAGCCCCCGGTCTCCAAACATGCGCTGATATCGCGTCAGTAAGCGGTCAGCGTACCCATGCTTAGCTATGCCAAGATTCTGCGGGGTTCCCGTTAGTCCTTTCCTCGCGCCCCAAGCTTCTGCTCGCGTACCAATATCTTGAACGAGTTGCCCATTGGTTCGCGTGATTGTCCTGTTTAAGGCCGGTTTCACGCGATTTGCTGCGTGAATATTCCGAAGTTGTGCCGCTTTTTGTGTCCTTGCTGCAACTT
>JAIORC010000288.1 GCA_021108335.1 Phycisphaerae bacterium | reverse complement strand
ACGGGTTTTGGCGCGACAGGTGCGGGCTTGGTCGGCTCAGCCGGTACGGGTTTCGGCGCGGCAGGTGCTGGCTTGGTTGGCGGAATTGGCGGTTTGACCTTGGCCACCTGTATGCCGCCCGGTTGAATCAGGGCGACCTTGTCGGCTTCGTGGACACGAAGCGAGTGCGTTTTATCGAATGTCGCCTTGCCGCGGATGCCGACATGTTTGCCCACGAAGGCATCGAGGTTCACTATGCCCGCCTTGGACTGCACATAGCCGACGATTTTTGTAGTTTCCGGATTTCGGAGGATGTAGCGTTTGGGGCCGGCTCCGGTATTGTACAGAACGCTTAGGCCGAGTATGCCCTGGATATCGTACTGTTTCTCCGCGGCAGCCTCAGGTTTAGCGGCGGCAACGACAGCCGTCGGTTTGCCCAGCGCCTTTGCCACCAGCAGGTCGGCGGCTTTGCGATGTTTCGCCAATTTGATCTCATCTTCGGCGAAGATAATCAACGAATCGTATATTTGGCGGAATCGGCTGGTCGGGGGCACATTGAGTTTTTTCGCCCGGGCAAGAATCGCCGGAAAATCCTGTTTCTTGAAGGGCTTTTTTGTTTCGGCGACCAGTTCTTTTTCCAGTGCGCGGACGGCTTTGAGGGTCGTACGTTCTCCGCCGACGGACATTCCGGCTTCGGCGGATGTTTTTGCCGGCTTGGCCTTTGCCGGGCCTGGTTTGGTTGTAACGGGCTTGGCAGGAGCGACCTTCAGCGGTTCAACCTTCACCGGTTCGACTTTTACCGGTTCGGATTTGAGGGCAACAGGTTTGACGGAGCGGGCGGCGATGAAAAATCGCACCTTTTCGGGCGGCTTGATGACGTAATATATTTTCCCATCGATGTCCGTGGTTCGGCCTATAATTTTAACCGTTGTGCCTTTGCTTAAGGTTCCTTGCGGGGCATAAAAACCTTTTTGTCGCAGGTCGCCGGCGGCTTTGATGCGCACGGTGTCGCCTGTAACCTTGCCGGCTGAGGGCTGGCCTTTTGCGTTAGTCGCGACAACCTTGACATATTCCTGAACTATGACACTAAAGCAACCGCTCTTCGGCTTAAGCGGCGGGGGCTTGATCATCAGCCAATCATCCGACCGCTTCGCCACGACGATTACCTTATCGCCCTTGTTGAGCTTGGTGCAGGGATAGGACTCCATATTAGGACCGGACCGGACGTAGACGTCGTTCGTTATGACCTCGGCCTGGTACGGAGCATCCGCCAGGGCCGGCGACACCGTTGCTACCAGCATCCATGCCAGCGCCCATAAAAAGATCGTTCTTGCTCTCATGGGTTTCTCCTTCTGCTGTCTGATCACAATGTACTAAAAAACTCTATTGCTATTAGACGCATAAATATCAGGAATGACGATAACATTTTTGAAAATATAAGTCAAT
>JAIORC010000312.1 GCA_021108335.1 Phycisphaerae bacterium | reverse complement strand
TGAAAAATTGCTTTGCCTTGTCCCAGTCCAGGGGCAAGGCTACTTCATTGCCGGTTGCGGCGGAAATTTGTGCAGCCCAGCCGATTTCCGCTATCGTTATTGAATTTACGAAGCTCAAAGGCGATTTCTCGCCGCTTTTGACGCATTCGATGAAATGTCCCACGCATTCGCCGGTCTGGTGCTCGATCACGTTGCCGCTGTCGGGCGTGGTCGTATCAGCCGGCCATATCAGCGCCTCGGCGCCTTCCTGCTTGCAGCGTTCGACGTCCAGGGGGTAGACCCACTTGCCGTCGGTGGATTCCGCCGACCAGTAACGCACTTTTTGAGCACGATCCAGTTGCGACTCAAACACAAATCCGCCTTCGGTTCCGAACAGGTTATGATATGCGTCGTAGCCGTTGCCGTTATCGATATTGCCAAAGCAGAAGCCCGTCGCGCCGTTGTCGAATTTCACCAGAATATTCCATACCGGGTCGGCTTCGAAACCGCGAACCTTCGCCGGCATGGAAGTGGCATATACGCCGACCGGCTTGGCCTGGGGAGACATCAGGTTTACTATGACCGATATCGAATGGTTGATACCCATGCCGATCGCGTCGCCCATGATGTCCTTACGCAGCTTCCAGACCTTGTCGCCGGCGATATTGACCGGATGCCGGTAATTGACCTGTATCTGGGTAATCTGCCCGAACTTGCCGTCGGAGATCATCTCTTGCAGATGGCTTTCCATCGTGTCGAAGTAGAGAATGTAATCGACAAAAGTAATCAGGTCGGGATTCGCCCGCTCCAACTCGATTTCCTTGCAGAAGTCGTCGAAGTCCGTAGCTGCCGGCTTCTCGCAGAACACGTGCTTACCAGCCTGCATCGCCGCAATGGCTTGGCGGCCGTGGAAACTGTTCGGGCTTACCAGCCAGACAGCGTCTATCGCGGGATTACTCACGATTTTGTCGTAATCATCTACCAGCAGTTCAGCGGGCAGACCGACTTCGGTAAGAACCTCTCGGCCGCGATCGGCGTTGGGTTCCAGCAAGGCCAGCACCTCCACGTCGTCCCGCTCCGTCAGACGCTTCAACTGAACGCTGCCCATCCATCCCGCACCGACAAAACCAATTCCTATTTTTTTCATGCCTGGAAGAACCTTTCTCTTTCAAATTACCTGAAGATATAACGCCTTTTAACTCAACAATTTACGCCGGTCATCCCGCCGCCGACAACCATCGTTTCCACTAAAAAAAACACCTGCGTTTTCTTTATATTATCATATTAGCGATAATACGCTGCATGGTATACGGCTTTTTTTTTATGTCAAGCGAAATTCCTTTAAAAAGAACTGATTTATTCACATATTTTGGGAACCCCTAGATATCTTCTCCCAGCAGCAGGGCATGGGCGAATTTTGGGACGATTCGCTTGTTTGTAAACAGCAGCGGCAGCAGCATTGCCAGCGAGGTATTCGGCGGGCGGAGATAATCCGCCAG
>JAIORC010000292.1 GCA_021108335.1 Phycisphaerae bacterium | reverse complement strand
AACTCAAAAAACGCAACTACATCGAAAAATACATCCCCACAATCGGCGAAGCCCTACGAGACATCCTCGACCTCAAAGACAAACAAGTCAACACCCTCTGCGATAACTTAAAAGACGTACTAGAGCGCAGCCGAAAAATGTAATTGTCGGGCTATTATCCCTGCAATAATATAGATGATAGGGTTATACAAAATGGTGTTGGGTGCCATGCTTCTGCTTGCAGAAGCATGTTCGTTACGGATTCTTTTACCACAGACTTCCGCGAAGCGAACAGTTTTTTGTAGGCCGGGTCTTGACCCGGCAATTGCATGGCACATGCAACAAATTCGTCCCATTCGGGTCAGTCGCAGCGAAAAACACGTGGGTGCAAGCACCCACCCTACAATTCAAACTGTCGGGTGCCGTGGCGGGAGCGAAGCGACAGCCACGATAATCGACGACGAAAAACACATGGTCCCCTGGGGACCATGCCACCCAAACCATCCATTCGCCATCGTGTATCCATCTTTCATGGCCATCGGCTTCGCCGCTGACCATGCCACCCAATGCGTTTTCGTACCGCATGCTTCTGCAAGCAGAAGCATGGCACCCAACAAATTATTGGGAATACCTTATGGCTATTTCACCACTTTCATTTTCAGGCGGTTTGGGTTGAATTCTGTTACTTCTAGTTTTGGGGTTTTCAGTTCGGTCATTTCGTCGGCTAGGCTTTGGGTGGTGAATTCGTATTCCGCGTCTATGTTTGCGACTCCGGCGGTGATTTCCCGCAGACGCAAAGCCTTTACGCCACGCAACGCTTCGACGGTCTTGCGGAACGTTTTCCACTCGGCGAAGGTCATGCCGGCAATCTGCAGGTTGATGTCGCGCGTAACGTTGACCTGTTTCCGCCATGCCTCGACGACGGCGGCTAGCAGCTTGGGGGCTGCCTGGCGGGCGAGTTTGTCCAGCGCCTTGGCTTCGCCGCCGGATTTCAGCGTGGAGGTTTTGGTTTCGCTGTAGACCTTCGAGGCCATCAGTTGGCCGGAGTCCGTGCGGATGACCCGGACGACCAGCTTGGTCGGATACTTGTACATCGTAACGCCGGCGACGGTGATTTCGTTGCCGGGCTTGGCGGCGGCGGTGCCGAGGATGATTACGTCGGCGTTGAATTTCGCGCCGAGGGCTGCAACGGCGGCAAGGTCGTCGTCGGCAGATGCGAGCATGAGGTCGCGTTTGTTGGTTTTTTTGACGGCAGCCTGGTCCATCAGCTTGATTCCCTTCTCCAGGAAGAAATTCTCGATAATGCCCTGCACTTCGCCTTTTTCCTTGATGGTGGTGGCGACCTGTTTCCATATTTTCAGGTTGGCCTTGCGGCTTGCGGCGGCGGCAGCGGTAATTGTCGCACTCTGTTCCTGCTCGGCGATGACCTGCCGCTCCCAGGCTTGCCGTTGCGATACGGACATTACTGCCCAGTTGCGTGGGCGAACGCGGCCTCTGAATCGGCTGAAGCGGCCGCTCACCC
>JAIORC010000077.1 GCA_021108335.1 Phycisphaerae bacterium | reverse complement strand
GTGGAGATTTCTTCATGAACTATCACTTCGCCCAGGCCATCAGGACCGGAAAACAACCTTTCCTGGACGTCTATCGTGGAGTGGCGATGTCAATAGTCGGAATCCAGGCATATCGCTCAGCCGTCGATGATTCAAACACCGTGGAAATTCCCGATTTTCGCAAGAAATCGGTGAGGAAGCGGTATCGCAACGATCACTGGAGTCCTGACCCGGCCCAACGAAAGAAGGGCGATCCCTGGCCGAGTATTCTCGGGGACGTCAAGCCAACGCAACAGGGCATCAAATACGCACGGAAAATATGGAAACAGCACGGATTTACGGAATAACAAGGGTATATCAAAACATGGCATCAAAAAACATAAGGAAACGATTTGAACGTGCGTTAGCGGGCGAAGTTGTTGAGCATCCGGTCTACGCGGTCTATGACTGGTTTGTAAAGAATCGGCCCGCTGTCGACTGGGAGTCTCTCTTTGATCTGGGACTTGGCCAGGTCAATCACGCCAATCTTATCAGGCACGAGCATCCAAATTTCGAGCTTGTAGAAACCACGTCAGAGCATGAAGGCCAGACCCGTCGAGATGTTCGTCTGGTTACCGACAAGGGCGAGTTGCACGAATGGTATCTGGGCGAATGGCAGCAGGAGCATTTTATAAAGACGCCGGAAGATTATAAAGTTATGGTAAGAGCGTTGGAAGGTGTCCGAATTATGCCGGATGAGAAACCTTTCAAGGATTCGGAGCTGGCGGTTGGTGATGGTGGGATTACCATAGGGCAAATACGCGGTTTGGGTATGGGCCGCACGCCGTTGATGGTACTACAGATAGACTGGGTTGGGCTGGAGAGATTTTCCATGGATCTCGCATATGAGTTGCCTGAACTTTCCGAGCTTCTTGAGGTAATGAACGAAATTAAGCTGGAAGAAATCCGCCAGGCCGTCAAGACCCCCGTTGCCCAGATCAAACTTTGGGAAAACCTCTCCATCGAAACGCTCGGCCCGGTTTATTATGGGCGGCATCAGGTACCATTGTACAAACAGATTCTCGAAATAATGAACTCGGCGGGCAAGCGATTGTGTGTTCATTATGATGGTCAGCTTAAGGCTGTTTCGCAAGATATTGCCGCCCTTGATATCGACGGCATCGATTCATTTACCGAGCCGCCGGAGGGGAATATGTCAGTGGCGGAGGCTCGGGAGGCCTGGCCGGACAAGTTCCTCTGGGTGCACCCGAACCTGCGCTGGTATCAAATGCCGGAGCGTCAATTGGTGGAGAATATCACCAGAGTCGCCCATCAAGCCGGCCCGAAAAGGTTCTGCCTGATGATAAGCGAAGATATCCCGCCGGATTGGCGGAAAACCGTCCCCATTGTTCTCGAGACGCTTGACTCACTGAAATCAGACTGATTCTGGATAGGAATAATCATGCAACCAAAAAAACCATTGATGGGACTTTGTCCGATTGGGAAGTTTGTCTTCAGTAATGAAGATGCCGTTAAATACAAGAAGCTGC
>JAIORC010000327.1 GCA_021108335.1 Phycisphaerae bacterium | reverse complement strand
CTTTTTCTTTTGATCGTCCTTGGACTTCTGGTCTTTCTTGCCGCCCGGAAGCACATCCAGCAGCTTGCCTTTTATGCCTTCGGCCTTAAGGGGGTTGGCGATGGCATTTTTCAGTGCTTCGTCGTCAGGATTGGCGGTCAATTCCGGTTTTTCAGGATACAGCGACGGATGGCTGGATAGATTTTTTCCCTCGACAATGAAGGTGGGCAGGCCCGGCCGAAGTGTAATCCGGCTTATTTTGAGTTCACGGATAACCCATGTCGGGGACTTGGCCAGATAGTCTTGCGCCGAGAGTTTTAAATATCCGAGAGCCTTTGCTTTCCTGGCGAGGGCGTCCTTATCCGGTTTGGCCGTGTCCGGCTGGTCGCCGGGGTCATTTGACTTGAGATACTCTTGAAGTTTCTCCAGCCGTTCGTTGAACTTCTTGATCTCTTCATAATACTCAGCGCTTTTGCCCAGGTGCTTTTTAACCATGTCGCCCAGAGCCGCGGAGGGCTTTTTCTCTTCGACAGGCTTGCGATAAACCTCGCCCGGCGTCTCGCGCTGGTTGTCCATTTGCAGCGCCTCGCACTCAAGGCGATCCACGACGAATCGCCGTTTCAGGAGGTCTGCGATGCTGACATCCGTAACGAATCGCTCGGCCTTGGCGAGGTTGTGCGTCGGCTTGGCTGCGTCGGTTACCATGATGCCCTTGATGACGAGTCGCCCGTTGCTCAGCGAGAGGTCGGTATTGTCGATGTTGACTTCCGCACCATTGACCAAGCCGAGGGAGGTCTCCAGGCTGTGCTTGACCAGCGAGTCGAGATAGATCATCTGAACAACGATGATTGCCGCCAGGATTACCATCGCCGCAACGACTCGGCCTTTACGGATGAGCGGCGACTTTTTGTCGGCCATCTCCGCCATCGTCTCCTTCTGCTTGCCGAATGCGACCCGCATGAGGAACCTTACGAGTTTACTGGAGGCAACCTTTTGGGCTTTCTCGCTTCCACCCGTCACGGCGGCGGCTGCCGCACGCGCCTTGATAATGGACTTCGGCACAAACCACGCCAACAATCCGCCGATTACTATTATCAGCGGTAGCGCGCCGAAGAGGCAGTATATATGCAGGTCCAGCAACGCCACGACAGGGGTGTCGGCGGCGCTGCGAACAAGCCCGATCATGCCAATATCGTGAATCATCATATAACCGATGTGGAATGTAAACGGCGCCAAAACCAGGCAAAGAGCTTTGCCCAGCAGGAACGCCAGACTTGCCAGTGCACCGTTGGTGTTCAGGAACAGTAACAGTATGATCAACAGGATCAGCGTCAGGTTCACCCCGGGAATCATTCCGATGGCGAAACCGAGAAAAATACCCAGGAACATATCGCGGAACGTTGCACCACCGCGCAGAGCCTTACCGAGTTTGCGAATGAGTTTAATCGGATTCATAGTGATTCTCCCAATAGACTGCTGTTTACCTGATGAACTTGACACGCCCTTGATTTTGCGTCAATTTTTGCCCATTCGGTGTATT
>JAIORC010000052.1 GCA_021108335.1 Phycisphaerae bacterium | reverse complement strand
ATTGGGACCAACAACGTGCCGCATAATCCCCAGCCAGAAAATCCGGTCGCTCACCTTGCTTATGCGTCCTTGCATCTGTATTGTTCATTTCGTTGGTCTTTCTCGCCGCTTCGGAAGTCTCCTCAAAGAAATCCCGATGCGGCGTTTTTTTTACCTTTTCGAGTGCGTCAGCTTCCGTACCAACGCATCAAGATTCTTTTCAAACTTCTTTCGATTGATTCGTAATGACCACGCCCGGCTACCGTCTGGCCGAAAGCACCCCGAACCGTGGTCTGATATCCGAACACAAAGCTTTGGCCGTCGATCATGCCTCAACTTGACATACCACGACCGAGAGGAACGGCAGACCGTCTGCACAGTCCACCCGCCGGACGTAGCCGCTTCGCGAATTGTCTTCAATGCATATGCCTTCATTCGAAAGTCTTTCCTTCTTGTACGTCCGCTTTTTCCCCCCTTGGTTTATGAAGGGGGAAAGAAAGCTCTTGGATAGGGCTATCGCCTGCTTGACCGCTCCGCAAGGCAACCAACCCGCCAGACCGCTCCGCTTGCCCTGCGGGCATCTGTCATGCTGGTCGCGTTGCTGCGCTAATGTCATCCGCGCAACAGAGAGGGCAAAGGGGGGGGGGGATACTATGAATCAGTGGGAGAACCACGATTGGGAGGAAGGATATCGAGGATTTGACGCTTGAGAAGTGTAGGCAAGGAAGGCCACGCTGTAGCAATCCGGGCAAATTCGGCATCAAGTGCGTCGGATTCTGCGTCGCCTTTTTCAGAATCTTCGTTTTTCACGGGGGAAACGATACTTGTTCGAGTCCCCGTAGGTGTCCGATGCAACCTCTTGCTTCCGCAAGGGGTTGCATTTTTTTGTATAGACCCGCGAATAAATTATTCAGAATTCTTCCCGGTAGTTATATCTGGGGCTTGACATTTTCGGCGGAATCAATAAAGTAGGCGGTTCACTGTCGGCGTAAAGGCTGGCAGTTGCTTTTTGAAAATGCAATGCAGACAATTGCCGGCAGCAGTTTGTGCAAAACGCGAAGCTGGGTGCCGTGGCGGGAGCGAAGCGACAGCCACGATGTTTTGTGCCGCCATATAAATTGTGGATGTGAAAAACGCGGCTGTTGCGAAAGGTTCCAGAAAAGCAGGTCGCTCACGTAGCCGCCCCACCGGGGCCAACGACAGGTTTTACCGTTGATTTTGTCATTGGTGTTGCCTGCCGCCGTCGAATTGCATATGATAAGGAAATATTAGATTATTAAATTATTCCCCGATAGCTCAATTGGTAGAGCGAGCGGCTGTTAACCGCTAGGTCGTAGGTTCGAGCCCTACTCGGGGAGGTTCGTAAATAGCGCCGAATTCGTAAGTTACGAATACCGCCAAATCAGGCGGAGCGGCCGTAACCCGTAGCAAGAGAGTAGTCTACTCTCAAAACGAAAGGATACGGCCATGATCGCCATCCCGCAATCCCCCTGCCGCAAAAGCCCCACACACAAAAATCAGCGTGTGCCCAAGCTGCGCCATCACAAAGCCAGCGGCCAGGCGTATGTCGTGCTCA
>JAIORC010000314.1 GCA_021108335.1 Phycisphaerae bacterium | reverse complement strand
CCCGGTTCCCAGTTCCTGGTTCCCGGTTTTTCCCGTTTTTCGTTTTTCCTGTTTTTCCCGGTTCCCAGTTCCTGGTTCCCGGTTTTTCCCCGTTTTTCGTTATCGGCTGACTACGAATATTGCCATATCTGCGTTGCGGTTTGGGTCTTTGTCGTCTCGGATTTCCAAGCCGGCTTCGGTGTCCAGAGCAACGCGCTTGTGAATGCGAATGCCTTTTTGCCGGCAGAATTCCTCGAAGTCTTTGAGCGTCAGGACGCGGATGTTCGGCGTGTTGTACCACTTGAAGTGCAGCAGGCCGGCTTCGGGCGTCCTGCCCTGCTCGCGGAGAATATCCTGCAATTTGTAGTATGCGAAGTTCGGCACGGAGACAATCCCCCGCCGCCCGACGCGGAGCATCTCGTCGATGACGCCCTCCACGTCGTAAACCGCCTGGAGCGTCTGCGAGAGCACCACGAAATCGAACTGATTGTCGCTGAAGCATTTCAGCCCGTTGTTGAGGTCTTCCTGGACGACGTCCAGCCCGCGCCTCACGCAGGCCAAAATGTTTTTCTCGTCCAGTTCCACGCCGCGAAGCAAACCATGGCCGCGCTGCTTGAGATTGGCCAACAGGCCGCCCTCGCCGCAACCCAGGTCCAACACCGAATCCGTCGGCGGAATCAACTCGACAATGCGGTCGTAATCAAGCCGCCGGGCGTGATGGAAAATGCTCGTGGGATGATGGCCGGTCTGGGTGCCGTTCGTCTCCAGAGGCTCGCCACATAAGTTCGCCAGAAACGCCCGCGTCAACTCGCCATAGGTCGCGAGAGTATCCTCCAGCAGAAACGCGTCGTGCCCGCAATGGCTGGTAACGTCGCAGTAACTCACCGGGCGGGACACCTGGATAAGCGCGTCGACCATCTGCCGCGACTGGGCCGACGGGAACAGCCAATCACTGGAATAACTGATCACAAGCCAACGGGCTGTGCTACCCGAAAACGCCTCGATAAGCTCGCCCGGCGTGTCGCCGATATCGAACTGATCCATCGCCATCGACAACGTAACGTAACTATTGGCGTCAAACCGCTGCGTAAACTGCTGGCCTTTGTAGGCAAGGTACGACCCGACGGAAAAATCCTTCTCGAAATCCGTCTCCACGTCGCGCGGCTGATCGCGGGTCGGCCCGAATTTCCTGCTCATCGCCGATGGCGAAAGATACGTGATATGCCCCAGCATTCTCGCCAAGGCCAAGCCGGTGTCCGGGCCTGGGCCTTCGTCGTAATACTGCCCGTTGCGGAAATTTGGATCCTGCCGGATAGCGTTTCGGCCCACGATGTCGAAAGCCAGCGACTGGCTGGACAGCCGCGGCGAAGTCGCCAGCAGCACCACGCCGCAAACACTGTCGCTGTGCTGCGTACCCCACGCCAAGGCCTGATGCCCGCCCATCGACCCGCCGACCACAGCCAGCAGCTTCTCAATGCCCAGATGCTCGACGAGCATGCGTTGGACCTGCACGATGTCGGCGATGGTGATGTCGGGGAAGTCGGCGGCGTAAGGGCTGGCCGTTTCGGGATTTATGCTGTTAGGCCCGGTCGT
>JAIORC010000213.1 GCA_021108335.1 Phycisphaerae bacterium | reverse complement strand
ATCATCTCAGCATCGGCTGTCAGAAGTTCCGGCTTTATTTCGCCGTGGTCGAGGATACGATCAAGGAACTCGATTTCGGTATCGGACATCGGTAATACTACGCCAAGCCCCTCGCGACATTGGTCAATCATGCGTTTTGCCCAATTCCCGACCTCCCGTTTCGCCAGGAATTCGTTGCGGATAACCGGCACAAGCTGGTTTTCGATTTCGCGAGCATCGTATCCAATATTGTCGAGACTGACTGTCCTCCAATCTTTCCGGTTCATCGCGCCGTAGAGGACAAAGCCCAGCCGTAGCTTTTCCTTGTTGAGATTGCCTTGTGTAAGCAACTGGTGCACGTCGAACAGGTCTCTACTGGCATGCCGTGCAAACATCGCCGCGAGTTTACCCGCCGCCAGTTCATGTAAATCGAGAACAGGAATCTGTTGAGCCAAATACGAACCGACTCGCTTGGAATCCCGGGTTTCAACCGGCCAGAGAGGGACACGAAACATGAAGTTGAGATCGACTTCAAGGTTACCGCTCTGACCTGACGAACTGTCATACCGCAGCTGCCATTTGCCCCCGGCGTGGTCGGTCGGCATACGAGTAATGTTCATGTCCTCGCGGGAGCAAACCGCCTGCACGGCTTGTTCCACCTTGGGCCGCTCCCCAAGCATTTTCTCACGGTCTACCGCACCGATGTAGTTGAGGTCAATATCCAAGGATAATCGCGGGATATCGAGGAGAAACAGGTTAAGCGCAGTTCCACCTTTCAGAACCAGGTGTCCTTTAAGAAACGGATGGCTCTGGAACCTCTCCAGCAGATTCAGCAGGTGGGCCACTTTTTCCAGTACCTCGGGACGGAACCCGGTAACCTGAGCCTCGGCAGCAAGTTTTTCATTAGAAATCTTCATGCTATCTCCTCCCATGTCCGCTCGATTATAGACGTGGGCACCACGAGATTCCAGTTACTCACCAGTTTTCCACTCTTGCCCCGTTCCAGGTAATGCGGCTGTTTCGGACGCAGTTTACGCAACGGTTTCAGGTGTCGCTCCTCGACCATCAAAGATTCGCTGTGTTGCTCCAGGTAATAACCAACCCTGGCCGCTATCGTAGCGTTGTCGAGAAGCTGCGTGTATTCAATGACAAGGTCCAGGTCGAAGTATTCGACCGATTCGAGGCATCGCCATATTTCTTCCCAACCGCCGCCGAGTTTCGGCCGATCAAGCAAATCCACCAATGTCCGTTCAAGGCTCGCAAGGCGAACATCTATTCCCGACCGCTCCACCGTCTTTGTGGCGAAGTGTTCCTTGCCCTTGCTTCGCAGCGACTTTTGGAAGGGAACCCTTTCGAAGCGATACGACCGGAACGTCGTCGGCCGAACAGATTTCCTGCTCTGGAAGTAGTACCGCTCAAATACCGAATGTCCTTTTCCGTAAAATTCCAGAGCGGTGTGATAAGCGAGCACTGCGTCATCCGCAAGCTTACCCGCTATGAGGTATGGATCGACCGGGCAGGTTTCCGATTCGCTTCCAAGCGGGACTACGGCATAGAGGCCGCGACGAATCCGGAGCAAGTGGCCCTTGCGAAG
>JAIORC010000285.1 GCA_021108335.1 Phycisphaerae bacterium | reverse complement strand
TGTCGGGTGGCATGGTCAGCGGCGAAGCCGATGGCCATGAAAGATAGATACACGACGGCGGATGGTATGTTTGGGTGGTTTTGAGAAAGGGATATCGCAGAAATTGCGTATCGATCTTTCATGGCTATCCCGCAAAAAAACGCGGGATTTCCATGCCACCCGATATCGTGGGAAATTGCAATCTACCACAAAACGCCGGGTGCTCCCCAGGGGGCGGTAAAAACACACATCGGTCGCCATGAGGTATCAGCGGAGGGTTTTTGCCATGGCTTTCAGCGTTTTTTCGGATTGGCCGGAGAGCTTCAGCAGATACCAGTTCGCCAGCGTCAGCACGTCGTCCTTTTGGGTTTTGGCGGTTTCCTGTATTTCCAGGAGCACGGGGACGGCAGCCTGGTCTCCCTGTCGGGCCAGCAGGAGTGCAGCGTAGGTTTTGAGTTCCGGGTATCCACTTTTCAGCAGCGGGCGGACGAGGTCGCCAACGGCTTTGTTCGTACTGCGGTATAGCGCCCCAGCCGTCAGGCTGCGCGTCGCCAGCGACTTGGCATTGGACAAAATATCCCAGATACCCTTGATCGCTTCCGACGAGCCGAGGTTGCTCAGCAATTCCACCGCCAGGGCTATCTTGTCATGCGTAGCCGTCATCCGCTGCGGGTCCAGCTTCGTCGAGCGGATGAGCTTCAAGACGGGCGCGGTGTAAAAATCAGCCTTGGTTTTGTCGGCGGCGATATCTTTCCGCATCCGGTTCAGGACATATTCGATGAGGATGGGGTGTCCCATATCCAACAGTTTAGAGACGGTCTGCGTGGCGGCTTTGCCTCCGGCGGGCCTGGCCAATTCAAACCGGGCGACGGCTGCGAGGATATCGTCGCCCTTCGCGAAAGTTTCGAGGGTCGCGTGGGCGTCCTTCCGTTCGCTGAGTAGACGCATCAAGTTGATGCGGAACATGGTGTTCTTGCTCAAACGGATCGCCTGAGCCAACACGAACGCAGCCTTGGGGCTTAATTCGTTGATCGTCATGTACGCCCGTATGCGAACGGGCATAAGCTGGTCGGGCTTGGCGAGGAATTCGGCTACCGGCAGGGCGGCAAGGATTTTTTCCTCGCGGATCTGGTTGAGCATGAACACCAGTAGTTGCTGCGTGGTTTTGGGGTCGAGAAGTACCTTTCGCAAGTGGCCGATCTGGGGGCGGTCGCCGATACCGAGCAAGGTCATGCGTGCGAAAGTGGCGGTGGTTTTGTCACGCGATTCGACGAGCTTTTTCAGCACGGCCGAGGCCTTTTTGCCCTGGCCCCCGCGGGCAAGGGCACGGGCGGCGAGAATCTGGATTTCCTCGTCCGGCATACGGGTGGCCTCGATGAGCTGCTCGACGGAGATTGCCTTCAGCAGGTCCAGTTCGACCAACGCCTTGGAGCGGACGACCATGCTGGGGTCTTTGCGGAGTCGCTCCAGCAGCGGCCCGGCAGCGTCTTTGCCTCCGACGCGGGCGACCATCGCGGTGGCCACCAGGCGGACACGCTTGTCGGAGCTTTGCATCAGCGAGGCGAACAGCGGCAGGAGGTCTTTGTCTTCCGTGGAGCGAAGGCCGGCCA
>JAIORC010000210.1 GCA_021108335.1 Phycisphaerae bacterium | reverse complement strand
TCCCTTTGGCCCCATACCGGCGGCAAGGCCTTCTTTGGCGATAGTAGTGCAGCCGCCCAACATGGATCCTGCAGCCAACAACACCAGAATAATCTTTGCATTTTTCATGGGACCATCCTTTCTTTCATAAAAGCGTCCATAAACAGAAATTCCCTAAAACTCCCAATATTGTAACCGCTTTGATTTTTCGCGCAAAGCAAAAACAGTCGATTCTTTTATGGTAGAGACAAACGTCGTGGCTGTCGCTTCGCTCCCCGCCACGGCACCCAACATTCGGCACGGCAAAAACAGTCAATTCTTTATAAAACGCTCTATGGCGGAGGAATTTTGAATATCCGCCAGTGATGCCGCCATGCTGGCGAGGTTTGTTCCTCGAGGCGGCCTGGATTTTCCAGGCGTGCCTGGGCCGACAGCAATACATACCACTGCGGTACGCCCCGGTAGCTTTCCTGCGACCGTAGCCCGCCAACGCCGCTTATGATTTCGTCGGCGTTGATCGGGTCGCCCAGCCATTGGCTCTGCTTTCGCAACTGGTCCGTCCATTGGCCCAGCATCCACGGCGTCAGGTAGTAGAAGTGTCGGATGTCGTCCCGGTTGACGAATATCGCCCGCTTGGCCAGGCAGCGGAATTGCTCCTGGTCGGTCAGGAATACTGCGTCGATGTCACTGTTCTGCTTTGCCCAGTCGGCGATGGCAACAAGTTCCGCCTGTTCGGCGGCATCGTCAGCCAATTCCTGCGCACGGTCGTCGAGGATCGCCAGGCGGTACGTCATGTGGCGGAAGACACGGAGGTTGTCGGATGGCAGCATCCAGATCAGCAGAAACATCGCACACGCCCAGCGCAGATATCGTTTGTTTTTGTCGCTCCGAATCATGCGGAACAGCAGCGTCAACGCCTGTGCGAACAATACATACGCCGCCAGCATCACCCAGCAGGCAGCCTGCGGAAAATCGATGAACGGCGGCGCTTCGCCCAGCAGCATTCCCAACCCCTGGCTGATTCCGTGGAAGCCCAACGCCACCACGCAGCCGGCAGCCATCATCCAGACCCACACGCCCACGTCGCGGGACGTGAACCGGTCGGACTTCCACAACATGATGCCCGAAAGCAATACCAGCACGCTGAGATACAATGCCCATTGGAGCAGGCTTTTGAGCATTTCGGGATAGAGCACAGCCAGGTCGCTGAGGCGTAGCGCGTCGAGGACGGCTTCGGCGGATTCGCTCGCGCCGGCTGGCATGTCGGCGGTGATGTTATGCTTCATTACCAGGAAGTACAGCAGGTACGGCAGTACGCCCAGCAGGAAAAACACCACGCAGCCGGTGCCTTTAAGAATCGCCTGCCAACGGAAACGATTCCGCCCAAGATGCACGATAAGCAGCACCAGGCCCAGGTTGACCGCCGATATCAGATGCAGGTTGCCGCATAAGCCTATCGCCATGAATGTCAGCACCAGGCGAGGCCGGCGGGCGTTTTCCAGGAAGGACAACAGTATCAGCGGCGACACCGCGATCACGATGCCCTGCGGCGTGATGGACGCCAGCGACCCGACCCCCCAGAACCAATCGCCGAAAGTTCGCGTGATGGTCATGGAAAGAAT
>JAIORC010000322.1 GCA_021108335.1 Phycisphaerae bacterium | reverse complement strand
ATATGCGGTTTGATTTTGACGCATTTGTTGCATTTGAGGTTTAATCATGAACGCATCGGCAGGACAATCTGAGACTATCGTTATTCTGGACTTCGGTTCGCAGTACGCCCAGTTGATCGCCCGCAGGGTACGGGAGAAGAACGTCTACAGCGTGCTGGCCCGGCCTGACGTTACGCTGGAGGAAATCCGCCAATTGAACCCCAAGGGGCTGATCTTCACCGGCGGGCCTTCCAGCGTGTACGACAATGGCGCACCCCGCTGTCTGCCGGAACTCTTCGACCTGGACATCCCGATATTGGGGATATGCTACGGCATGCAGATTTCCTGCCAGATTCTCGGTGCCGAGATCAAGCCCACAGACTCGCGCGAATTCGGCAGAGCTTCGCTGAGCATCACCCAGCCGGACGGCCTGCTGAAAAACGTCCCCGCCGAAACGCCCGTGTGGATGAGCCACGGCGACCAGATACTGAACATCGGCGAAAACTTTGTCGCACTGGCCCAGACGCCGACCTGCCCGTACGCAGCCATCAAGCATAAGACGAAAAAATTCTACGGCCTGCAGTTCCACCCGGAGGTTACGCACACGCCGCACGGCAGCGAGATTTTCGACAATTTCCTGTACGACATCTGCGGCTGTTCCGGCCTGTGGCAGATGAGCTCGCTTATCGACTCGATAATCGCCGACGTGCGGGAAAAAGTAGGCCCGGACGAGCAGGTCATCTGCGGGCTTTCCGGCGGGGTGGATTCCTCGGTCGTAGCTGCCATACTGCACAAGGCCATCGGCGACAGGCTGGCGTGCATTTTCGTGGATAACGGCTGCCTGCGACTCAACGAAGTGGAGCTGGTCGAACGGACATTCGGCGAGCATTTCAAGATCAACCTCACGACTATCCACGCAGCCGACGATTTCCTCGGCAAGCTCGCGGGCGTAACCGAGCCGCAGGAAAAACGCAAAATCATCGGCCATACGTTTATCGACGCGTTTAAGGACGCCGCAAAGAAAATTCCCAATGCGAAATACCTCGCCCAGGGCACGCTTTATCCCGACGTGATCGAGTCCGGCCATTCCCTTGCCGGCGAGGCGGCGAACATCAAACTGCACCACAACGTCGGCGGCCTGCCCGAACAGCTCGGCTTCGACTTAATCGAGCCGCTGCGGGACTTGTTCAAAGACGAAGTCCGCCGCGTGGGTGAGTTGCTCGGCCTGCCGGAGCACCTGGTCTGGCGACACCCGTTCCCCGGGCCTGGCCTGGCTGTGCGATGCCTCGGCGAAATCACCAAAGACCGCCTGGACGTACTGCGAAAAGCGGACAATATCCTGCTGGAAGAAATCACCGCTGCCGACCTGTACCGCAAAACCGCACAAACATTCGCCGTGCTGCTGCCGGTCCGGTCGGTCGGCGTGATGGGCGACGGCAGAACATACGAAAACGTCGTAGCCATCCGTTCGGTGGACACCAGCGATTTCATGACGGCAGACTGGTCGCGAATTCCGTACGACGTGCTGGCGACGATTTCCAACCGCATCATCAACGAAGTCCGCGGCGTCAATCGCGTAGTCTACGACATAAGCTCCAAACCCCCGGCGACAATCGAGTGGGAATAA
>JAIORC010000243.1 GCA_021108335.1 Phycisphaerae bacterium | reverse complement strand
TTTAGCTATAGTTTTATTGAGAATTGGGCGATATTATACCCGAAAGGGTCTTTTATGATTAGCGTGGCAAAAGACATCAAGCGACTTCGGAAACAGGCTGGGCTTACGCAGATGGGGTTGGCTGAGCGGTCGGGTGTTGGCTTGCGGTTTGTTCGAGATTTGGAACAGGGTAAGCCTACCGTCCGGCTTGACAAGGTCAACCAGGTACTGGCGTTATTTGGTTACGAGGCCCGGGCATTGGAGATCAAACGCGATGATCAAGCGACAGTCTGACATTTACTACTGCGACCGCCTGGCTGGTCGGCTCAGTGAAACCGACGCCGGTTATCGATTCATCTACGATGATGACTACATGGACGGTGGCGAGCCGATTTCGCTGACTCTGCCGCTTCAGGCCGAGCCGTTCGAGGCGAATGCACTATTTTCGTTTTTTGAAGGGCTGCTGCCGGAAGGGTGGTATCTGGAGATCGTTTCTCGCACACTCAAGATCGACCCAACCGACAAGTTCGGCCTGCTGCTGAAAACCTGCGGCGATTGCATCGGGGCTGTCAACGTCCGGGAGGTAAGCGATGAAGCTTGATTATTCCGCCAAAACGCTCCGGGCCATGTTCGGAAAACCTATCTGGCCAACTATTGCGATGTCATTGGCGGATGTTTCGCAGCAGGCGCAGAAGCTGGCTGGCAGATTGAGCATTTCCGGCATTCAGCCGAAACTATCGGTAGCCCTGCGTGACGAAAAACTTCTTCCCGTCGAAACCAGCGGACAGTACATACTCAAACCGCAAACGCAAACCTTCAGCGAACTGCCGCAGAACGAATACGTCTGTATGCAAATGGGTCGCCTGTTTGGTGTGAAAACAGCGGAGAACATTCTACTTGAATTGGCCGACGACTCGCCAGCCTACCTGGTCAAGCGATTCGACCGCCGAAAGCATGGGAAACGAATCGAGAAGATTCCCTGTGAAGACATGAACCAGATTCTAGGCGGCGATAAATACACTGGTAGCCATGAGCAGATCGCCAGGGCTATCGACCGATTTTGTACGTTCGCTCCGTTGGAACGGCAACGGCTGTTTGAATTGACGCTGTTTAACTTCGTCATCGGAAACGGCGATGCTCACAAGAAGAACTTCTCGTTGCTGACGGATGGAAAAACCGTGGCTCTTTCGCCGGCGTACGACTTGGTTTCTTCGCGTCTGGTGATTCCGGACGAATCCGACGAATTGGCCCTGTCACTCAATGGCCGACAAAACCGCCTGACCCGCCGGGATTTCCTTGCCTTCGCCGAATACCTGCAGATGCCCGCCGGATTTGCCAAGCGGAGGATCGCTCAACTGCTGAACCTTCAAAGCGAGTTTCACCGTCAGATAGATCAATCCGCCCTTAGCGGCGAGCTTCGCCTGCGTTTTGCTGAAATCTTGGTCAAGCGAACAGGTCGGCTTGCAATTTAGAAATACATACCTCAATAGTTTCCTGTAAAATTCAGGATTTTCTATGCATCGGGAGAATCTGGATTATGGAATTTGTTTGTTTGTGCTTGGTTACGATTTGGATACTGCTTCATGGTTACGCTGGGGTATTCGCTGAGAATCTGGCTCTGCGGCAGCAGTTGGTTGTTCTTCAGCGACAAAACAAGAAAC
>JAIORC010000251.1 GCA_021108335.1 Phycisphaerae bacterium | reverse complement strand
ACCTCTACCGCTACGTAAACAACGACCCCCTGGACTACACCGACCCCAGCGGCCTATGCGGGGAAGATTTGGCGTGGTATGACGAACTCGGCCAAGAGTTCTATGATCCTGCATTGATGGATACTTGGGATAATAAGATGAAGTGGCTTGCGCATGAGGAGCAATTCGGGGCATTACCATACGGGTGGAGTCCGGAGGAATATTATATGGGCCAGCAGCCGTATGTCCCGCCGCCGTTCCCAAACCCATACGGAAATTTGGTTGCGGACAACAGATCGTGGGCTCAGCGTACATGGGATGACATGGTTGCGTATTTTCAGGTCGCATGGGATACAGATCCGTATGTCGCTCAGGAGGACAGACTCTTCGATTCTACAACGGCACGGTTGATTCATGCCTCACCGCTGAAAACCGCTCCAAAGTGGTATGAACAGACCACTGAGAAGACGACTGAATTTATGGCCAAGCGGATGATTGAGGACGGTGTACCGGAGTCAGTGGCAATAGTCGAAGGCACAAGCTATGCCTTCGGCTGCATATTTGGCTATACGACGCTGTTCGACGGCTTGTCTCATGCGGATATTGCTTCCGGCCAGCCGTTATCAGAGAAGGAAGCTGCCCGACGGACGCTATTTGGAGCTACTCAGACGGCCACAAGTTTCATTATGCTTGGCTCTACATATGCACCAGGAATGCAATCCTTCCGGCCAAATCTGGGAATGCTGAAAGGATTTGCTGCACCAAAAGGTGGAACGTTCCCAGATGAACTTATTGGTACTCATACAAAGGTCAGGATAACTGCAGATAAGACCACTGCATTGTTGCCATCAAAGGGTGGAACAGGTCCGCTACGATGGCAGGTAATGTCGAGAGCCGACGGTGCTGGCGGGAGTTGGCCGACGGCCAGAGCTCATTACTGGAAGCAGAGGACTGGGAGTCCGGTAGCTCCCAGGCATCCCATCGTAGATGTCCCTAAGGAACTGCACCACATCGACGGTCGCAACATACCGAATCCACATGACCCGTCCAACCTAATGGAAGTGTGGCCGTGGGAACATGCGGACATTGACCCGTTCCGGTACTACAACGGCCCTCGGCCATAGACAGAAATGGAGTGCAAAAATGCTCACTGACGAATTCAGGAAAGCCAAGAGTCCCTCAATAACGTACGATGGAAAGACAGTGGTTTTGTACGATGTGATCTATGTCCCCAAACGGGGCAACCTCCTCTTGCGATTCCATGGAGTTGCCTCTGAATGGCGTCAAGGAATACGACTGGGGGATATGTCTCCCAAGACTGATTTGCGGCTCACCGTCGCCGGTCAGACAGCCCCAGGAATGATGCTGTGGGAGGACACATCTCCGTCAGAGGTCGAGATAGCATTCTCGGCTCCCCAAGGAGTAATAAATGTCTATAACATCTGGGATATTGGAGACGGGCAATCCACTTCGCAACTTATGGGTGCGGGTATGCACCTCGAAGTATCTGACGATGGAAAAACGAGAACCTATCGCTGCAATGACGGGCATCTGGATACGACATTTAGCCATCTTATGTTCTCCCTAGAAGTGATCTAATAATCTTGGAACATAATACTGGTTTTGTGTTTGACGTGGTGGTTTCCGGGTTTATGGTATTGCTATGGA
>JAIORC010000013.1 GCA_021108335.1 Phycisphaerae bacterium | reverse complement strand
CGTTGATCGCGGCTGGGGCGAATATCGTCGGAGGCTGCTGCGGAACGACGCCCGCTCACATCGCCGCGATAAAGGCAGTCGTCGACGGCATGTAAAGACGCCGGCATGAAATCGGGAAAAAGATGTACATCTTTTAACTCAAGCTTTGGGTAGATGTTGCCGATATACCTTGACAGAATCCGAATATGCGAGTAGAATAGCCTCTACTCATCGGCCAGTCGGTAACGGCGTAAGAGCTGAAGGAGATGGGCCCGCCATTGAGCGGGTCTTCTTTTTCTTATGTAATCCTGTTGGTATACTTCCGTTCAAAGTCCCGCCTCTTATAACTCTTGTCCACGCAAAAGGACGTGATCAGTCGCCGGGTGCCGCTCCGATATTTCTTCATTATAACGACGAAGTCATAGTCCTTCAGCCAGACATACGTCTTGATTGTTCCTCCGCCTTCTTTATAATCCCAAGCCAATACTTCAGGCTTGTCCGGATTCTCGATTATCGGTCGAACCCAAGGCAGCCGTTCGGACCGTTGTGGGTCCGGATACCGTTGTGCTGGCTGTGCGATAGTCGTCGCAAACTTTCGCTTTCGACGCGGGATGGGCTTAGGTTTGACCTCCCGGCTGGTCAGATGCCAGAAGATCACCTCCTTGCCGTTTTCCTTTTGGGGAAAGAGCCAAACCTCGCCTCTGCGATAGCGCGGTCGCGAATCAACGAAATCTCTGCGGAAGATTGCGTAGAGCGTTTCGTGGGTGTCAGCGGTCCACGGATTAACCTGAACCATCCCTGGCAACCATTGCGGTTTACTATACATGAATACCCCCTTCGCTCGGCTGCCAGATGCATAGATTGAACTTCGTCTCCGACGGGAGCGTGTTTTTATCCAACGTGAAACCGGAATGTTGTTGGATCATCTCGACGATCCGACATTTCGCTGGGCTGGACGCCAGGCCGCGAGCATGGTAAGAAACCGCACCAATCAAAAGATCCGCTAATTGCAGCAGGCCGATGTCGTGCGAATGGACGTGCTGCATTTTTGCGATTATTTCTCGCTGAAAGTCGTAATTAGCATTAGCCAGAACGTCATGGAGTTTCTGCAGTTTCTTTTGCCCCCGGGTATCCTTGATGTCCAGATACACATGATAGACTTTACCTCTTCGGATGATGATCTTAAGCATGTTAAAGTACATCTTGTAGTACCATACATCATGGGTTTGGGCGAATTCGTCATGCCGCAAGATCGACTTATCTGGAATGACCCATCCTCTAAAATGCAATACCGGCGTGTTGAAGAACAACTCCACCAAGGCTTCGTAAAATGCCAGCTTGGAGGAAGACACCTTGCTCCACTTAATCTCGAAGAAACGAGATAGCCCATGCTTGGCCTTCAGGTCAGCGATCTGCCGGTTCAATTCCGCAGCCCTGGCTTTCATGCACCACACCGCGCCGAGAACCATTGCCTGCTCCCAGTCATGTTCCAAGTGACAACTCTCATCACAATAGACATTGATGATACTCATACCGATACCTGCGTTTTCGCGGGATGCAAAGGTTTCATGATACTTCTTTAATGGTCTACCGGTTTGCCGAGCATTTTTGTCAGCGTTTCGATTTTCTCCTGTAGCATTTCCGGTGTTTCGGCTTCGAGGCTCAGCCGCAGGAGCGGTTCGGTATTGCTCGGCCTGACGT
>JAIORC010000120.1 GCA_021108335.1 Phycisphaerae bacterium | reverse complement strand
GCTACGTCGCCGGGCTTGGCGTCGCTGCCGTCGATAATGCGGCTGCGTTCGGCGACGCCTACTGCGAAGCCGGCCATGTCGAATTCCTTGGCCTTGTAGAAGCTGGGCATTTCGGCGGTCTCGCCGCCCAGCAGCGCGCAGCCGGACTGCTTGCAGCCGTCGGCGATGCCCTTGACGATTTCCGCCATTCGCCTGGGCAGGAGTTTGCCCACGGCGAGGTAGTCCAGAAAGAACAGCGGCTCAGCCCCGCCGCAGATTAAATCGTTTACGCTCATAGCGACCAGGTCTATGCCGACCGTGTCGAGCTTGTCCGTCATGAAGGCGATTTTCAGCTTCGTGCCCACGCCGTCGGTGCAGGCAGCCAAGACGGGATCCTTGTATTGCCGCTTGAAGAGCTTCTCGCCGAAGTCCAGGCTGAACAGCCCGGCGAAGCTGCCGAAATTATCCAGCACCCGCGGGGTATGAGTCGCCTGCACCATCGGCTTGATCAGATCGACCATAGCCTCGCCCGCGTCGATATCGACACCGGCTTGCTTGTATGTTACGGATTTTTTATTTTCGCCAGCCATGCCGGTTATCGTACACCTCCGGCGGATTTTTTGCAACGGCTCACCGGGCGGAAGCGGATTTTTCATCGCTGGGCGGGAATTTTTCGCCAACTAAACCGTTCTATAATTGATAGCCGCGTCTCATACGGCGGGCCTTGCCAGAATTTCCCATACCGTCAAGGCGACACCCAGAATCAGCCCGGCCCACAGCAGAATCTTGATTCGCCGAACCAGGCGATCGATCGGTTCACGCGAACCGCCGTTTCCGAGAGATCGGATATAGTCGATCCGGTCGGCCATGCGCCCATGCCGCCAGTTACGCTGCCGCAGCGGTATGCCGTTGAGCCGGGCGACCTGCTCCAGTGCGCCGGCGAATTGTTCGGCACCTGCGGGGTCGATACTCGTATCGGCGGCATCGGACGGCGGACGGCCAAGCCCCGACGTCCATGCGCCGATAACGTCGCTCTGTCGCTCGAAACGCTTCGATATAAAGCCGAACCCCCACGCCCATGTCCCAGCCAGCAATACCATCATCAGTGTCGCTTCGGCGGTTTCGGCAACTACCGGCGGAATCGGCCACGGCAACAGCCCGCACAGCGATATCAGCCCCCATGCCGCGAATGAACAAAGCAGAATCGAAGAAACGGCAAACATCGCCGAGTAGAAAATATGGTGCTGGCGGATATGGGCTACCTCGTGGGCGAAAATCGCCCGGATATGTTCCGGCGAACTGTTCGACAGCAGCGCATCGCTCAGCAGCAGATATCGCACGGGGCTGATAAGGCCCATCGCCCCGGCGTTGGCGAGAACTCCGCCGGAAATCCAGACGAGGATATTACGATATCGCACACCCATCCGGCGGCACATTTCCTCCAACGACTGGCGTGTCGCCCCAGCCGGCAGAGGACGGGTTTTCCAGACTTTCACCACCAACAGCGGAGCGATGAGAAACACGCCGCCGACAACGCATAATATCATGCAGGCCGCCGCCCACTTCGCCCCCTCGCCATTGCCCAGCAGTGGAAAAATGTACAATTTGATGATATCCACGCCAAGGATTATCAGGCATATCGGCACGGCGATGAACAGAACGTGGTGTCGCAGGCTGAAGGTAATGTATTGCCATCGCGACCAGCACGGGAAGTC
>JAIORC010000330.1 GCA_021108335.1 Phycisphaerae bacterium | reverse complement strand
ATCGCCTGTACGAACAAAAACTCGGCATCAACCACAAACGCCAGGACGAAAACCGCACCCAGGCCCAGCACGGCAACCACGAAGAAGAAAACCGCCAGGTAGTTTAACGCCTGGCAGCCTGGCAGCGGAAAGAAAGACAAAGCAATGATTCTCTCATAACAACTGGATCAAAGAACCGGAGCAAACCAGCATAACGGGAATTACGGGGAGATTCACCGGAAAATTGCCATGCAACAAGTTGCATGACCTACGCAATTGCGATCATGGGTGGTACGATCAGCGGCAAAGACGGTAACCATGAAAGATGGACATATGATATGATTTCATTACAATAACCGCATGTCGGGTGCCATGCTTCTGCTTGGAGAAGCATGTATAAGAGTCATCCCACAGTGGACCACCCGCTAGCGGATGACTACACCAACTCCGGAGAACAAAAATGTACCGCGTTGACATCGATAACAAGAAGTTAATCGAAGTACCCGTAACCTCATTCACCGAACGAGGCCTGAGAGAACGCTTCGACATCCAGGAGTGGATCGACGGAACACCACAGCTACTGGGAGAGCCGTTGCTGATCATCGCCAAGGAACTTATCCTCCCTTCCGGCAAGAGGCTCGACCTTCTCGCGATCGATAAGCAGGCAGCTTTGGTGGTAATCGAGCTGAAGCGGGACGATTCCGGTAAAGATGTTGATTGGCAGGCCATCAAGTATGCCTCCTATTGTTCGAGCTTCACACAGGACGAGATATACAACCACTTCGCGAACTATCTGAAAACCAGTGACGATGACGCCAAAGCCAAGATTGAGGACTTCGTTGACTGCGAGCTGGAAGACCTGAACCAGCAACAGAGGATCATATTGGTGTCCAAGAACTACCATTCGGAAGTGATCTCGGCTGTGCTCTGGTTGCGTGAATCAGAAATCGACATCGAGTGCGTTCGGTTAACGCCCTACTCAGATAAGACCGGCACTCTCTTTATCAGCTCCGATATAATCATCCCACTGCCTGAAGCCAAAGACTACATCCAGAAGAAGGAGACGAAGCAAAAAGAGCAGAGACAGCACGGCAAGAGCTCGTCGTTCTCCCTTGAAAAGTCAAACATCAAGCCAGATGAACTCAAAATGCGGATAGTCCAGTCCTTAACCCGGTCAAGTGATCTCACACCTCGTTTCCGAACCTTCCTCGAAATCATCAACCAAGAGGACCGCGTCTATGACCGAGAAGAGGTCAAGCAGGAACTGTATAAAGCTGGAATTGGCAATGACCTCGGCCAAGCGGGTCGGTACCTCAGCAACATCTCCCAACTCCTAACCAAGAAGTCCAATCCGCACCTAAGGCAAGCAGTTGAGTTTGAGACGAGTGGCGAGCACGGGGAGACAAAGAATAACTATCATGTTGTCTCCGAGTATCGGGAACTAATCTCGAAAGCGATTCAGGAGACAATCATTGCTGGCCAAAATAATCTGGCCTGAGCGGCGGACTTTAATCTGAGCGTGGATTACACTTGTTTACTTATATTCGGCGAAGGGCAAAGTGATGTTGCTTTGCTGGGTGTCACCCCAGATATTGTCTTCTTCGAGATTTAAACTCAGCCCACCCTGGAGCGGCTGGAGCGAATAGCCGGCGAATCTTTGACGTGCCGAAGGAAATCGATGGCATCCTGAACGTCGGTGATTACCAGACCTCGTGATTGAAGAAGCGAAATCTGGTCGTGA
>JAIORC010000019.1 GCA_021108335.1 Phycisphaerae bacterium | reverse complement strand
ATTCCCAGCCGGCAGACATCCTTGCCTGCGGTCTGATATCTATATCGGCCCAGCGATGGGTAAATCTTGAATTTTTGGCAAAACAGGGCAAAAACGGGGAGAAACGGGGGCGGGGAACCGGGTTTTTGCGTCCAGCGCGGTTTTCGTCAGGGACAACTGGCAAGCACTACGGTAGTACAATCCTGAACATTGGCTTGCTTCGTACCCACTCAGCAGTAATACGACCATTCGTTAGCCCTGCTGGCAATTGGGGCTCTGCACCGAGCCGCAGGCGTTCGAGATGACGAATACTGTCTTCCGCCTGTTGAACTCCCCACTTGAGAAGTTCATCGCCAGGTTTGGCTGCAGACTTTTTGGTCAGTTCGCTCAGTCGGTGCTTCCAGAAGTCCACTCGGGAGCGAATATCTGAATCATCTGGTGGCACTGGAGCTTCAGTCGATATATCCGCAAGAGACACTTCGTGGGCAAATCCGTCCCGCAAAGTTACCCAAACCTGGCCTTTCAGCCTGAAGGCTTTCGGCGAATCTTCCCCCTTTGCCAGGAACTTCTGCACTTGTTTCTCACTTATTGGCTCACCAAGGCTGCCTCGCAGGAGCCAGCCATTGGCTTGTTTCTCATCGCCCTTACCGTCCAGAGCAAACTGCTTCCTCCCATCATCAAAAGCTTCATAGACGAGGACGATGGCAACGCCAGTTGTTAGTTCATCTACGATGACCACCGCTCGCGAGGACTCCCCAAGGTGGTACTCCCATACCTCCTTGGGGGTGAGAGGGGCCAGGGTTGTAACTCCGAGTACATTGAAGGTAACAATATTGCTACGGTATTGGAGACGCAGGCCCTTTCTTGTCGGCATTTCTATACGACGTAGTGAATCCGCACTATGGTCTTGTTCACTTGCCTGTCCATGCTCATCCGAATTCACCTTGGACACCTCAGTATTCGATGGCTTCGAATCCTTGCCCGGCGACCCATTATTACAACCTCCAAGAAGCATGGGCATGGCGGCGATAAATACGACGCACTGCCAATAACACCTGTTGCACGATACTAGCATAATGGATGTCTCCCATTATTTTTTTGCCGTGGCCCGATCGACCGCGTCTTGGAACTGCTTCTGGAACGCCAATTCCCATGGTCGCCATTCCGTGAAGTCATTTCCAGTACAGCTTGCTTGCAAACCGTGTTTTCGCGTCCAGCGCGGTGGCCTTCCCAGACCACCGCGCTGAATGTGCGAAACACGAAATGCCGGGTTATTTCTTTTTCGGTTTGGGGTAGTGTTTGCCAATCCATTCCGCGATGGCCTTGGCGACGCCGGTAGCCTTTTTCTTGATCCCGCGATTGGAGTAATGAGTCGATCGCCCGACGCAGACAGCCTCGCCCAGAGTTTGGTTGGTTGCTTTGTCAACCAGTTTCATTTTCGTTACCGCTACTTCCACACTGCCGAGTGTACTGGCTTTTTTGAAATAGAAAACGTAACCGGTAATTACACATGTTTTGCCGGGCTTGTTTACAGGGAAACCCTCTTCCCGAAGTTCTTTTCGTATTTCAGGAGCGATTGCCGTCATGAATTCTCTTGGAGTTCGCCCGAAGTCGTCCTTGATTACCCCCACTTCAAAATTTTGGTATGCTCGCAGAGAGCCACGAACAGGTTGAGTGACACCCAATTCTCCCTTTGGCCCCATACCGGCGGCAAGGCCTTCTTTGGCGATAGTAGTGCAGCCG
>JAIORC010000368.1 GCA_021108335.1 Phycisphaerae bacterium | reverse complement strand
TTCATCCAGCTTTCTTGAACAACCTTATTCAATTGAGACCGATTTATTCGTATGCGAGCAGCCATATCTATGCCATCATCACAAGAAAATACAACATGGATTGCCACAATCGGTATCGCAGGAAGTTGATACGCATCTAATATTGCACTAACCTCTTCATCAGATAGCTCGGGGATAGGGCCCCACGCAAATTTGTAGCGGGAAATTATATTAAGAAACACTACGACCGCAATAACTACCAAGACCTCAATAATAACTCTTTTTTTCTCTCTGGTCATTTTCGATTATCTCCAAGTAGATACTATTACGATAACATACTGACTACTTCCGGCCGCAGCAACTTTTGTATTTTCGTCCGGAGCCGCATGGGCATGGGTCGTTTCTGCCGGGCCTTGCGCCACCGCCGCTTTTTGCGATCCCGGGCGCAGGGAGTTTCGTCGCTTCGGTGTTTGCGGGCGTTTTCGGTGATGGCTGGCGGCCTTGCTTGACGTCCCCGGCGATTCGCGTCAAATCCCCTAACGCGTGGCGGAAGAACATCTTATAGCCTTCGCAGAAATAATTCACCCGTGCGGAATCATGGCCGATGGGCATGTGGTGCTTCGGGCAGCCGCCCCAGCAAAAATTCAGAAATTCGCAACCATGACACGCCGCCGGCAGATCAGTCTTCAGCCGGGCGAAGTCCTCGAGCTTCGGGTCTTTCAGCAGCTCGACGAGCGGCGTGTCCATGATGTTGCCGATGCGCCATTCCGGGTAAACGAAGTGGTCGCAGGCGTACAGGTCGCCGTTGAATTCCAGCACGTAAGCGTTGGCGCATCGCCGGCTGGTGCAGCAGGTGGACGCACAGCCGTAGATAATCGTATGTATCACGCTGTCGATAAACCGCTCGGATACCTGCCCGACGTCGCGGTTGGCCCAGATGTCGAACACGTCCAGCATGAACCTGCCGAACTGTTCGCCGGTACACGAAAACGGCGTAGGGCTGCCGTCGGGCATTCGTTCGAGAATCGGGATGAATTGCAGATACTTGATGCCGCGATTGACGAAGTATCGGTAGATATTGCCGGCATGCGAGGCGTTGGTGCTGTTGAGCGTTACCAGGACGTTGAACTCCACGCCGTGTTTTCGCATCAATTCCAAGCCGGCCCAAGCGCGGTGGAACGTGGGGTTGCCCGCGTGGTCGTAGCGGAATTTGTCATGCCATTGGGCAGGGCCGTCCAGACTTATGCCGACGAGAAAATTATTCTCGGCAAAGAATTCGCAGAACTCGTCGGTCAGCAACGTGCCGTTGGTCTGCAGGCCGTTGTTGACGGTCTGTCCCTCGACTTTGTAGCGGTTCTGTAACTCGACGGCTTTGCGGAAAAAGTCCAGCCCCGCCAGCGTCGGCTCGCCGCCCTGCCAGCCGAAGTCGCACTGAACCGGCATCGCCTGAAGATACTGCCGCGTGTAACTCTCCAGAACCTCATCAGACATCTGAAACGCCTCGACATCCGGGTAAAGTTCCCGCGGCTTGGAGGTGTAGTAGCAGTAAGCACAATCAAGATTGCACATCCCGCAAACAGGCTTGCACATGACATTAAATGGCTGAATGTCGCTCATTATTTCTTAAAATGCGCTAACTGCAGCCCAGCGAGGCGCCGCAGTTGAAGCATTTGTAACAGCTTCCGTTTCGAACGGTGATCGATCCGCATGTCGGGCATGGCGGTGCGTCTTGTTGGAAGTGGGAAA
>JAIORC010000323.1 GCA_021108335.1 Phycisphaerae bacterium | reverse complement strand
GCGTTACCATGCCGGGGCGCAAAGCGGTGCTTATCCAGGATGAAATCACAAATCCCGTCGCTGAAGTTCGATGGGGTATGCTCACGCAAGCGAAGATCAGGCTCGACGGAGCAAAGGCTACGCTTACGCAAAACGGCAAGACCTTACAAGCCGAGATACTTTCCCCCGCCGGCGCTAAATTCAAGATTGTTACTCCTCCCACACCAGGCAAGGGGGAACGTGCCCACCCGAAGAATCTGGCCATGCTGTCTGTTTTCGTCAAGCCGACCGGCAGCAAAACCAAGCCGATACGCCTGGCGATTCTGTTTACGCCAATCGGCAAACACTGGGAAAAAGTCCCGGCTCCAAAACTACGCCTACTAAGCAAATGGAAAGATTAAGCCGTGCGCCATTCTTCTGCGTTGCAGAAGAATGATCAGGCCATTCGAGACTTATGCGGATCGGGATTCGGGGCATTTGTTATTGCCCATTAGCCTCTTTAGATGCTATGTCCTGCAATTTTTTTTGCCAGCCCTTGGTTGCCTTGAGCATCTTATTGTAGAAGTCTCCGAGCATACCGAACGGCGGCGCGGTGCAGGCGTACTTATCAAGTTCGACAAAGGCGGATTTGTAAAGTTTCAGCCCTTCCCGGACGTGCGTCAAAGCGGCATCGCGGTCCTTATCCTTCAACTCGAGATACATCCTGCGATGCAGATACGCATGGTGAAAATCACGGAACCATTTTGCCAGGTGTAGCGTCGCCTGGGCCTTTCGAGCGCAGATTTCGATCATCTCGTCGTTGGGCCGCAACTTTTGTGCAGCCTTAATCTCTTTCAGCATGGCCTCAGCGTCGGCTGTCGCGTCCAGGCGTTGTCGGAGCTTGTCGTAATTTCCCTTGTTCACCGTCTTCAGCCACGGCGGTACCGCACGTTGTTGGCGGTAGTACGTCTTGCCGCTGACAGAGAGGAAATGGAGCGAATCCATCTGCTCCCTGCCTTCGTGATAGAGAGTATGTTTGTCGAGTATTTTCGGCCCGTATTGGATAGCCGCCAGTACGTGAGCGCCGGCCTTTTCCCCGTACCTGTATTTTGCCCAGCGTTTTTTCAGGGCATCGAGGTTGAGATCCGGGTCGCGCAGGAGGCATCCTCCGGCTACGTGGGTAAGCTCCTGCTCCGGGTAGCTGTCGCCGAAACCTATCCCATTGGCCACCGTCATTCCGAGGGCAGCGAGCTTTTTGATGTCACGCTGGATAATGTCTGGACAATCGTACCATATCGACACCGGTACGATACTCTTGGAGCCTTGGCTCTCGCCCCATCCCAGTATCGCGAATTTCTGAACTGATTTCTGGTTGAATATCGGGGAGTAAGCCGCCGGCCTCCAGCAGTAATCCCATGACGGGGGAGCCGAATGTTTGGAGACGACGAAAAAATCTTCCTTTGGAACAATCTTATAAATTTTTTCGACAAATGCATCGCGACGACTGTCGCTCATAAGGAAAAGCCCTGGCCCACTCCATGCCCGCAACATAAGCAGCGGCTTCTTCCGGTGTTTCTTCATGCCCGTATAGGTCCACTTGATGATGTTCAGTATCGCTTTTTCAGCATACTCCATATCGTAGTAAGATCGCTCTACCGCTCCAGCTAAATGCTTTTTGGGTCCGCTTATTTTCCCCTCCTTCTTGCGTTGGAGATACTCCTTATAATGCTTATGCTCCTTGTTACGGCATTTCCACTGGCCGCTGTTGTCTCCGATAGTAA
>JAIORC010000085.1 GCA_021108335.1 Phycisphaerae bacterium | reverse complement strand
CGTTACAGCAAAATCCCTTTTCGCTCCGCATAATCCGGAGTTCCGCATAATGGCTATCGTCCTCGTAGACGCCCGCGTGAGCGAGACTGTCAAGGACGGCTTTTGGTAAATTATCCAGGTCACGACGGCGTCGATCCGGCGGGAATGCGTCCATGCACAACGCTATCCGGCCGGTGCGTGGTGGTTTTTTGTTGCCGCCGGCCAGGAGTCCGCAGATTGCTCTGCGGTACTCCCGGCCTTTGCGACTGATCAACGTGCGTGGCCCCACATGCCGCCAGTAGCTGTTGACCGTCGGCGGAAAAGGAAGAGTCATTCTCATAACTTTCCCCTTATCGCTGCCACGGCGGAGTGCTTGACGCGGCGGCTTGCGAGGGCGAAGGCGGGTTTACGCCTGCCGGGGCCTGCGATGCGTCCGCCGGAGTCTGCTGGGATTGGCCCGCCGGAGCTTGCTGGGATTGAGATTGCGGGTGTGGCTTTGCGGCGTAACCCTTGATCTCGTTGGTGATATCGCCGTTATCCTTGCGTTTCTTACACTTGACGTTGATCTCCAGCGGCAGGTTGTGCAGCTCAACAGAATCGCCCGGCTGAAGCACGCCGACGGCGCGACAGATTGCCGACAGACTGCCGCGAGCGATCTTCTGCGTCAGGTCTTTGGGATGATTGATGCACAACCGATCCCAGACTTTTCGACCCTGGCAGTCGCCTTCCAGAACGGTGAATACCAGTTCCAGATAACTGCCGTCGGCCTTCTTCGTGGGCTTCATTTCCGAGGCGGTAAGGGCGGCGATGTACTTGCCCGCCGGCAGCGGTTCGAAAGCGGTTGTCGGTTCAACTTCGTTTGCGTTAAATCCATTCAGATTAGCCATTGTTCGTTTCCTTTACTTTGGGGTTATGGTTGAGTGTGATTAGTCGCCTTCCATGCAGCGGATGGCGTTACTTTGGGATGGATTGCAATCTTCCGTAGGCCCCGCATACCCGCCAGGCCGACAGTGGCCGTCACAGCCGAAACAAGGCTGGATAGCACATTTCTTAAAAAGGGCGATGGAAACCCGCACGGGTTCGCCGCATACGGGACAGTATGCCCGGACGTAACGGCTGCACGTTATCGGCGAACCGGGCTTGCCGTATTTCTCGTAAAGAGGATTCGCCGTCATTGAACGTTCCCTCCGGTCATTGCGTACATGAGTGCCTGCCAGTCCAGAGGGAATTCCGCCGGCAGGGAGTAACGATTTTTGGCCAGGACAACGTTCGTGCCTTGGGTCAGGAGGTTGCGTTCTTCGCCTTTGCAAGTTGCGTACATGACGGCATCGGCCCATTCGATGAAGGGCGGCGATATCCAATTGGGCAGGTCCGGCGCAGCCATCTGGAAATCGTACCCTTCCGGCGAGGTCATCTTGGTGTTGGCTGCGTGAGCCAGCAGGATGATTGCCACGCCGCTTTCGGCGATAGCGTTAAACATCGGCAGCAGCTCGCGATAGACGATGTTCTGCACGATCTCGCGGGCTTTGAAGTAACCGCCGTACGCGGAGCCGAGGGTGTTGGTGATGTCATTTGGCGATTTGTTATCGAGGTCAAGCACCACGTGTTCGACGATTCGCTGCACCATCCAGTCGATAGTGTCGATGGCTACCGCCGAAATACCGTCCGGCGGCGTGGTGGCGATCTCGACCAGCCACTTACGCATCTCCAGCCAGGTTTGCAGGTATGGCGTGCGCGTCAAACCAGGCACGGCACCGGCACCATTTTCACAGTCGATCAGAA
>JAIORC010000190.1 GCA_021108335.1 Phycisphaerae bacterium | reverse complement strand
AGGCTTCGTCGCCCATCATCATCCCCGACCACTGCCGGTCGGACATCGCCCCCGTACCGGAATCCGTCAACAGGTCGATGTAGACGTCATCGCTGCGCAGCAGGAAGGTGTTGTAGCCGGCTTGGCGAATCGCCTTAAGCCTGTCGGCGGGGCTGGTCATTTTGATAAGCTCGACCATTTTGATTTTCCACGGCTCAGCCCATGAACGCTTTGACATATTATCGCTCCTTAGAGCAGCTTGCATAATCGGCTCTTGCGTTGCGCGCACATTTTGTGCGCTTCGATTTGCAGTGGTTTCCGGACAAAGGGGAACCACTGCGAAGAAATAACACGGCAGTTTCATCCCTTGTCCAGCCAAAAAGAACAGCCGAAAAGTGGCCAATCAAACAACTCCCATATATTAACGAAAATTCACGGTTCGGCAAGGCATTTCATCCGAGGCTGGCAGAATAATTTTTAATCACGGTTTTCGGGACGCAGTTCTGCTCGCGGGACACTTGCCAAGGTACATGATTCAGTTATAATAACGTCCAAGGAGTGCTTAAATGAAATTCATGGCAAAAAAATATTCGTGGTGTCTTGTTATTATACTATTGTTTTCCGGCGGTTTTTGTCCTGTTACCAATGCTGCGCCACAGAAGAAAAAAACAGCGGCTCCCAAGCCTAAGCCCAAACCCAAACCTAAGCCCTTTAAATTTTCCCACGATGCTGTAATGAAAACCATCGACAGAGGCGTAGAAGCACTTTGGAAGCAACGAAACAAACACGGTGTATGGAATGCTCACGGTAACCCCAAGAAGGGAAACTATTATCCCACGGGGCCTACATCCATCGCGGCATACGCCCTGTTGGAAAGCGGCGTAAGCCCGATGGATCCCAGGATGAAAAAGGTTCTGGACTGGCTGGAAACACATAACGACAAAATGACTTACTCGATGGGATTCCGCGCCAATGTCTGGAAAATCGCAAACCGGAGAGCCGGCGGCAAATACAGGAAACAGCTCAACAAAGACCGGAAACTGCTTCTAAGATCGTCTTATAAAGGGCATTACCACTATCATTGCAACGGCAGACCCGAAAAACATTATGACAACTCTACCAGCCAGTACGGAGTGCTTGGCGTCTGGGCGATAAAACAAGCCGGCCTGGAAATTCCCAGGAAATATTGGCAGCAAGTGCTGGCCCATTGGGTCAGAAGCCAGGGCAAGAATGGCGGCTGGGCATACGTTAAATCCCTGTATCCCTACGGCACCAAGCCGAACAAGGATAAGAAGAAACAACCACGATGGCATCATATCTCCAGTGCAACCATGTCCACAGCCGGCCTGGCCAGCCTGTTTGTCTGTATGGATAATATTCTTGCCATGAATCCCAACCAGCATCGCGGCGGCATTATTGATTATAAACCTATCCAAAGGGGGTTGAATTGGTTTGACAAAAACTTTCCGAAAACCATGAAAGCAAAAGGCACCCGTTTCTACTACTACCTTTACGGCGTGGAGCGAATCGGCCTGGCCAGCGGGTATAAATACTTCGGCAAATCCAACTGGTACAAGGCTGGAGCAAAAGCAATACTCGGCGCACAGAGAAAAGATGGTCGCTGGGGGGGCCAGGTACATCAAACCGCCTACGCCCTGCTATTCCTGCTCCGAGGAAAATACCCGGTCGTGTTCAACAAACTCGAATACAAAGGCAACTGGAATAACTATTCACGCGACATGGCCAGCCTGACTCGCTGGATGGGCAACACGTTCGAAAAAACCTTCA
>JAIORC010000108.1 GCA_021108335.1 Phycisphaerae bacterium | reverse complement strand
TCGCAAAAAGTTTTTTGATCTGCTTCCACCAGTCAGCCGACTCCTTGAACTCCGGGAACATTATCGCCACACGCGCCAGGCCGCTGCATTCGACAATCGGCCAATTGCCGCCACAAAAACCCTTCATCTCGATAGCGTAGATATATCGTGATTGCTCCAGCAGGCTTACCAGGAAGCGATAATAGAACTCCGGCGTAATTTCGTCACTATCCACGAAAAACTCGTTAAACGCCGTCCAACTGCCAAGCCGCTCCGCCACCTCGAGCGACTGGCCCCACGGATTGCCCATCAGGCACATCGTACTCGGCGCTTTTTGCCTCAGATTAGCCCAGTTGCGTCTTATTTCCGGAGGCATGGGGCAGGACTTGATAAAACTGCTCACCAGGTCGCGGGCGGCGCGGGCGTATTTGCGATCACCCGTCAGCCACCACGCCTGCCCAAGCTCCCCGAGATACCACATGCGGCTCAGCCAGCAACCGTAAGCAAAGGGCGCCCCGCTTTTGCTTTTATCCCAGATTACATCGCCTTTGAAACGAAGATGGAATCCCTCGAAGGTGAAATCGTGATTGCAAATCCTGTCCGCAGACAGGGCTGATTTCTTGATATCCCCGGGAAATTTGCTTCGCGCCAGGGCGACGTATTCGTCTTTTTTCCACCGATCAATGAAGAATCGCGGGTTTTTGCGGCTGCGCATGTGGGCGAGCAACGCCTTCTTCGCCGCCGGCCAATCGCGGGCTTTGACTGCTTTTTTGACCGCTTCCATACCGGCTGGCTTTAGGTTAATCGCCGCAAAGAAGTCCGCCTCGTTGGACACTTGAATGGTGCTTGTATCCTTTTGCGTCAGTACGTTGCAATTGGCGGCACTGGCGATGCCTGTCGAAAACAAGACTACAATTGCAAACATCGCCGGCATGAGAAATTGACAAATCCGCTTCAGCATTCTGGCTACTCCTTCAAACATTGAAAAATATCAACAAATATCAAAACCAAATGTAACCGCGGGCATACGAATCGTAATTCGCCGCAATAAGTCGCCTGATTTTTGCTTGACGGCGTGGTGCCCCCGTATGGAAACACCACGCCGTGCAAACCGATTAATCCTTACACTTTAGCGAAGGGCGATAACACTTACGCACGTCGCCTGCGGCGAATCAGCAGGCCGATACCGCCCATACCCAGCAACGCCATCGTCGCCGGCTCGGGAGTATATGTAACTACGAGCTTGGGACGCAACGAAGCATCGTCTGCATAGTCGCTGCTGTAGAAGAAAAGCGACATGTTGGTACCCCTGGACTCGGAGTCCATCCACACACCGTAATTGGTGGATGTGCCGGCATACCATTCTCCGACCAGGTCGGTAAGGGTCCAGCTTTCCCATTGAGGAGTAGTGGAGTACCACACCTCTGTCCTGTGTTCGTAACTACTGGCGTGGGTAGGCTGATTGTCCCAAGTTACACCGCCCTCGGTCCACGACGAGGTTACCTGGTAGGCATTGATGCGGAGGCCTGGTGTCTTAGTGTCCCAGTGACCACCGCCATAGCGGTATAACATAAGCGTGGCCCCAGTGATCGTCTTGCCAGACCCTATCGAGGAAAGGTCAAACTGCAAATAGCTGTCCCGTGTCCCCGAGTAATCTGCCTGGCAAAGCGCGATACTGGTGCCGTAGTTAGTGCCCGAGCTGGTACTACTCACATATGCATCTTTGCCGGCAACCGCATCGGGCTGGATGGTAATTTCCGCAGCCATGACCGACGAAGCCAACAGGCCGACCATCGCGACCAACATTGTTAAAATAATTGTTTT
>JAIORC010000152.1 GCA_021108335.1 Phycisphaerae bacterium | reverse complement strand
AATGAGGGAGCTGGGACTCGAACCCAGAACCTACGCCTTAAAAGGGCGTTGCTCTGCCAATTGAGCTACTCCCCCAGATAGGGATGGGACATTATATCGTTTATGCCTCCCGAATCTATGAAAAATTTCGCGGCGAATGAAGATTGCGGGCAAAGATCGTGGCTGTCGCTTCGCTCCCGCCACGGCACCCGACATTTTCAGGAGATTTTACCTTGGATTTTTTCTGGAAATACCATGCTTCCCCAAGCAGAAGCATGGCACCCAAAACAGAAGCATGACGCCCAATCAATCGGGCGTTCGGCCGATCAGGTTTCCTGAATTTCTTTTGTTTTGTCGTCCAGGATTTCGGTAATCTTTTTTTCGTACTGGTCGGTGAGTTTCTGGATGCTGTCTTTGCCTTTTTTGCACTCGTCTTCGGTGAGGTCGGAGGCTTTTTGTTGTTTGTCGGCTTCCTTGTTGCCGTCCCGGCGGGCGTTTCGGAGGGTTACCCGTGCGGCTTCAGCCATCTTTTTTATCGCGCCGGCTAGTTGGTTTCGCCGCTCGATTGACAGCGGCGGGACGGACAGGCGGATTACCTTGCCGTCGGCGTTGGGGGTAATGCCCAGCTCCGATGCCTGGATTGCCTTCTCGATGTCCTTCAGGCCGGACGGGTCGAAGGGTTTAATTACCAGCGTGGTAGCCTCCTGCACCGAAATCGAGGCCAACTGTCGCAGGTCGGTCGGCGAGCCGTAATACTCCACCTTGATATGCTCGACAAGACCAGCCGACGCACGGCCGGTGCGGATGCCGCGGTATTCCTTGCGGAGATAATCCACAGCCGATTCCATCTTCTCTTCGACTTCCATCAGAATTTCGTCCATGCTGCCTCCCTTTAGGGACTCTCTTTATTCACTGCTTACGACAGTGCCGATTTCGGCGCCGCCGACAACCGCGGCCAGGTTGCCGCTTTTGTACATGTTGAATACCATAATCCGCATAGCCCGTTCCATACAGAACGCCATCGCCGGCAAGTCCATTATGCCCAGTTTGTCGGCTAGGGCTTTCTGGTAGCTCAGGCGGTCATATTTCTTCGCGTCGGGGTTCTTTTCCGGGTCGCTGTCGAACACGCCGTCAACCTTCGTCGCCTTCAGCAGGATGTCCGCCTCGATTTCGGCAGCCCGGATGGCGGCGCACATATCCGTCGTTACGCCCGGATGGCTCGTGCCGCCGGCGAAGATCAACACGTGGCCGTCGGCGAGATGCTCCATCGCAGCCGGCCTGAAATAGGACTGACACACCAGCGGCATGGGGATGGCGCTCATCACGACGGCTTTGACGCCGTGGCCTTGCAGCGTGTCCCGCAGGGCAAGGGCGTTCATCACCGTACCCAGCATGCCCATGTAGTCGGCGGTGGTGTTGTGGATGTGTTCCGCGTCGGCAAGCTGACGGCCTCGGACCCAGTTGCCCGCACCGACGACAATACCCATCTGCACGCCGGATTCAACGACCGGGACGATTTGGCTGACAATCGAATCGACGGCGGTAGCGTCGATACCGCTGCCGCCGGGGCTGCACAAAGCCTCGCCCGATAATTTCAGCAGCACTCGATTGTATCGGTTATCGCAAGTCATTTTGTCATCCTGACTACAGGTTGTCGGGTGGCGTACTTCTGCTCGCAGAAGCATGCCGTATCGCAGCACATGGCGATCCAATCACCAAAACTGTGAAAATTTCAACTTCCCACGATATCGGGTGGCATGGTTAGCCCGCGTTTTTTTGCGGGATAGCCATGAAAGATCGATTCACAATTTCTGCGACATCTCTTTC
>JAIORC010000235.1 GCA_021108335.1 Phycisphaerae bacterium | reverse complement strand
CCCGTACGTTTCTGCTGAACTGGCTGCTTGCCCGGCAGAACGGCTGGCGGGTGGTCTTCCGCATGGAAGACCTCGACACGCCGCGCACCAAAACCGGGGCTGCCGACCAAGCCATCGACGAACTGCGATGGCTGGGGCTGACGTGGGACGGGCCTGTCGTCCAGCAGTCGGATCGCTTCCAGGCTTATCGCTCGGCGTTGGAGGCGCTGATCGAAGCCGGCTGTGCGTATCCGTGCGTGTGCAGCCGTTCGGACGTCGCCGCTGCCGCCAGCGCCCCGCACGCCGAAGACAACGGCCCAGCCTATCCGGGCACCTGCCGGGGAAAATTCGCCTCCGCCACCGACGCCCAACAGCAAACCGGCAGGCCGGTTGCATGGCGGGCAAGACACCCAGCCGCCCCCGTAACCTTCACCGACGCCATAGCAGGCCCGCAGTCTTTCGACATGCGACAAACCTGCGGCGACTTCGTCGTCTTCCGCAACGAGGGAATCGCGTCTTATCAACTGGCGGTGGTGGTGGACGACGCGCAGGCCGGCGTGAACCAAATCGTCCGTGGCGACGACCTGCTGGAATCGACAAGCCGGCAGATTCACCTCCAACGCATCCTGGGGCTCAGCGGCGAAGTGGCGTATTATCATCTGCCGTTGGTAACAGGCCCGGACGGCAGGCGGCTGGCCAAGCGGCACGGCGACACGAGATTGGCTGCCTACATCCAGCGCGGCACGAGTGTAAATCGTATGTTGGGCCTGCTGGGATTCTGGTCCGGCACAATCAGCCGCCGCGAAGAAATCGACCTAGACGAACTACTCCAACGCTTCGACCCCAATCGCATTCCCGACAAACCAATCGTCTTCACAAAAGAAGACGACGCCTTCCTCAAAGGCAAGTAATACGCGGCGCACAAAGAAACCGTGTGGGCGGGAGCACCCACCCTACAAACCAATGGGGGATGATGCAGAAATTACCAATGTTGGGTGGCATGGCGACACCGTAGGGGTCGCCATGATGGACGGCACATAAATGTCCAATGCCCAATGTCTAAAAACAACGCATCGGGTGCCATGCTTCTGCTTGCAGAAGCATGCGGCAAAAAAACGCGTCGGGTGCCGTGGCGGGAAGCGAAGCGACAGCCACGAAAGATAGATCCACGATGGCGGATGGTATGTTTGGGTGGCATGGCTTGCTTGCAAGCCATGTGTTTTTCGTCCTGCGAACCCTGTGCCACCAAACGCCCCGCCATCCATACATGCTTCTGCAAGCAGAAGCATGGCACCCAACAATTTTCCCCGGACAGCCGACGATTTCCCGGCTATCTTTTTGCGCCATATTCGAATGCGCCGATATCCGGTGCTTTGCCGACGAATGGTAATTTTACGTCAACGCCTCGGCTGATGCACGGGCTGCCTTTTTTGAGCCGGTAGGCATTTGCCCGCTTGAAGTCCGCGACGAATGTCGGCACGTAAGCAGTGAGCTTGATCGGCCCTGTCGGCTTGGGTCTGCCGGAACGGTCGTTCCGACCACCTTTACGCCTTCCGCCGGGATTGTAGGGATTGAACTTGAGCGGCTTGATTGGCCCGACGAATCCGGGATTCACGGAGATATCCGTATCGCCTTTGCCGGACCAGTTCGGGAACCAGCAATTGTGCTCGAAGGTGCTGCCCGCGTAGCTGCCGCCGTGTCGTTTGTCGACACGAATCGGCGTGGTGTTTTTGTAGAAAATATTGTTCCGGCAGACGACTTTGGCTTTTGCGGTGAACTCCAGGGCTGAGTGGCAGTTGGCGATGGTGTTGTTGAATATTTCGCAGTCGGCGG
>JAIORC010000127.1 GCA_021108335.1 Phycisphaerae bacterium | reverse complement strand
GAGATGTCGATCCATCATGTTTTTATACCATTATCCCGCTGTCTTCGCAATAAGCTGGGTGGCGTCCTGCGCCAAGTGCGTAGTGTGGATGTGTTTGTTATGGCTTTTTCTTCTCTCCAACCTTGCGTAATTTGGCAAGATGGCTTGATTCTTCCTGCGACAATTTTTCCTCAAGTTGTTCTTGGGCTGCTGGAACGTCGACACTTCTAATATAGTCCAAATAACTTTGTCTTGATTGCTCTGCAGTTTCTACAAAGAAAGTTTTTTCTCCCGATGCTGCTCGCATTGCCTCGACTGCATCAACTATGACTTCGCCTTTTGAAAGCAAATGATAAAAAGTCGAATATGCAACTGCTGTGTCTGACCAAAGAGGTTTTCCGGCGTTAGCCACTATTGCGTAGAATGGATAACCTTCGTCTTCTATGAACATAGCCATCCGTGTGCCTGCCAAACCCTCACAACAAGACAAACAGACGAGCAATTTATTATCTAATGCAATATTGATAGGAGCAAGAAGTTGCCTAAGGTCGGCCCAGGGTATCACTGTGCCATCAGAAATCTGTATGCCTTCGCTATCTCCATGTGCGCTGATATGAAGGATAGGGATATGTCCTTCATACTGCTTCATTTCTCCCGGGAGCCCAATCTTCAGAGAGGCTTCAAATGCTTCCAGATTAACTGCTGTGCGTACTATACATGGAATCTGATTAAGATTAACCGCTTGCTGGATAATCTCCGCTTCGCTTCGCCTATGGTATAGATCCACCGCAGAAGGAGATTCCACAACGAATACGAAGAACGTTATCCTTTTCTCTGGTGGTATGGGCACTACTTCTCCTTGTAGGCATAAGCACAACATAATATATAACACGATTTATGCTGATTCTATGCTACCGCGATGCTGATGCCAATAAAGAATTCCGCTTGATTGTAGGGTGGGTGCTTGCACCCACGCGGTTTCTAAAATTCCAGCAGCAGAAATTCGTGTCGGGTAGCCCCCCCCCTTGGGGCAGGCCTGGGGGATGGAATTCGTAACAACATGCTTCTGCAAGCAGAAGCATGGCACCCGACAGCTTTCATTTGTCTGGTTGTTCGGGCTTATTGTCTCCTTCTCGTGGAATTGGGTGCTTGTAGTAAGCTGGTAGCCATACCATACCCTCGCGATTTTCGTTCCCGACGTATTTTAACGTATGCGCAGTCTTTTTCTCGATGGTTTGAACTATGTTTCTGAAGGAGGCGATCTCTGTCTTAAGCATCGCGATCTTACGCATGTCAGACCCTTCTATTTGCGCCAGTTTCTCCTCCAAATTGAGTAGCAAGCGGGCTTGTGATCTTAATACGCGCAGATGTTCCTCCGTGGCCGCTAACTTTGCCGTTTTCTCGTTCATCTGCTGAGAGATTTCCTGCAACTGTGTTTCGACTCTGGCAATTTTGATAGATAGGTTCTTATTTTTATCCTTATACTCATAGTCGTAGTTGGGGAGTACGGCAACTGCTGCCCAACCCCATGCGGCAGCCGTAAGCATGACGGTTGAACCGATTGTGCCCACGGTGACCTTTATTCTAAATGCTTCAACCGTGGTCTTTGTCTTGTCCTTGCCTTTACCCTTCAAGATCAGCTTGAGACCCAGTTTCAATGCATAAAGCCCCCCCATTACAAGGAAAATTGATACCGCCCCGTGCATGATTAGCATAACCATCGTATTATTCGCATCATTCATAGCGTGTCCTCGAACATAATAAGATATAACACGATTTTCACATATTCTCATGCTGCCGCGATGTTGATGTCAACAAAAAATTTCGCGACGTCG
>JAIORC010000073.1 GCA_021108335.1 Phycisphaerae bacterium | reverse complement strand
CCTGATCGATTTCGACAGGACCACCACGGGCTACAACCTCGAAATCGCCCGCCAGGAAATCGCCACGCTGCTTACCGAAGCCTCTGCTGTTACGTATTCACCGCTAAGTGGTGGATTGTGTGGGCATTGGCAGATGGATGACGGCCCCTACGGGGAACTGTCGGTTACGACCAGCGACGGAACAGGTGCCGATACGTTCATCCGTGGTGGTAGTTATCAAGACGACAATTACGGCGGTAGTGCCAGTCTGCCCGTAAAACTGAGAGACGCTACCTTTACTCGTACGGCATATTTGCGGTTTGATATCTCGAATATGAATTTTAATGCCGCTTCGGCTACGCTGTCCTTGAAAAAGGCTGGAGGAGCGGCATCTCCCACAACCATCAAGGTCTACGCCCTGAAGGAAAGCAGCAACTACGGTAGTGGCAAGCTTGATGAGTCGTGGATAGAGAACGGTGTGAACGGCCTCAAGGCTTCCAATGCGCCGGGCACTGATGGGAATGCCGCAATAGATTCAAATTACGTGACGTATCTGGGCAATTTCAGTTGGGATGGTACGACCGCTTCGTTGGCGTTCACTAACCTGGATTTCCTTAACAACGATACCAACGGCAAGGTTACCCTTATCCTTTATAAGGGCAACTCTGAAAATAATTCTGTGGACTTTGCGTCCAAAGAACACTCCACGCTGGCTGAGCCGACACTGACGATTACAAATCGTACCGTTCACGATAGTGTCGGCGGGAACGATGGTACGCTCAACGGGTCGGGATATTCCTGGACATCCGCAGGCCGTCTCGACGGAGCCTTGTCGCTGTCCGGCGGCAATGATTATGTCGAAGTATCCCCATTCAATTACGAATTGGATGCGATAACGGCTTCCTTCTGGATGAAAACGAGTGACACGTCAAAGCTTGGCACGCCGATTTCCTGTTCGGATGGAGCTACTCAGCATAATGAGTTTCTGATCTACAACTATCAGAATTTTAGTATTTGGATCGACGGCGGTCATGTAACCACTAACATTTCCGCCAATGACGGTAACTGGCATCATATTACCGTAACCTGGCGAAGTTCAGACGGCCAGGTCAAACTTTACAAGGACGGCGATGTTGTTTATTCCGGCACGTTAAAGCAGGGGAGTACAATTAATCCGGCCAATTTAATACTTGGCCAGGAACAGGATTCTTTTGGTGGAGGTTTCGCGGCAAATCAGGCCTTCAAAGGCCTGATAGATGATGTTCGTATCTACAACCGCGCAATCTCAGCCGACACAGTCGCCGCCCTCAACATGTCGCAGTTGAATGGTCATTGGCAGTTGAACGAGACCAGCGGCACTAACGCTACGGATACTGCAAAAGGGCATAACGGCACGGTGCAGGGTTCAGGTTCTTCCTGGCTCGCCGGTCGTCTAGCCAATTCGCTGAAACTCACCGGCAGTGCCGCCGTGTCTGTTCCCCATACGTCGGATTTGAACCCGGGAGGTTCAACTTTTACGATTTCGGCCTGGGTCAAAACAACGGCAACGAGCGGAATGATTATTTATAAAGGCCGTAATGGCAGTACCCATGATCGTTATTATTTGCAGATGACAGGAGGTAAGCCGCAGTTTGTGTTCGATTCAGGACAAGCTGTTTCTACTCTGACGTTGACAGGTCCCGCGATGATTAACGACGGGCAGTGGCATCATATAGCGGCAGTGCGTACGGGCACGAAGACCGGAGCGTTGTACGTGGATGATGCGACTCCCGTAACCGGTGCGTATAGCGGTACTTACAGTGGTGTTGATACAAACGGGCCATTCTATATCGGCCGGGATAGCGGAACAGCCAATTA
>JAIORC010000296.1 GCA_021108335.1 Phycisphaerae bacterium | reverse complement strand
GCAGCGTGGTGTACTTTTTGCCAGCCGCTTCGAGTTTGTCCAGAATCTCCCTGGCTTTGGGGGCTGTGGTGGGAGTTTTTGCGGGGGCGGCTGGCGTTTTTGCCGGCGCCTTTTTCGCCGGAACCCTTGCGGAACCGGTGTCGGGGTTGATCGATCTCGGCGTGGTCGCGCAGGCGGTAAGACTCATGCAAAGCAGGGCTGCCGCCGGCAAAAAGAACCTTTGTGTCACAGATAATTCTCCTCTTACAATCCAATCATCTCAAAACGGAAACACGGAAACAACGGTAGTCATTTGTCCCGAAAAAAAACATCGGGCATTCCTCCCCCAGGGGGCCACCCATCTTTACTGTTCGTCTTGTGCTCCCGCATCCATTTTATCAACCGTGCGTACTTTATTTTTCTTGGGCGGCTTGGTTTTTATGCGAATTTCTTCCGGCTTGGCGGCTTGCCGTACCGGCCTGGGGGCCTCTCTGGGCAGCGGGGGCACGTGAATGCGACTGGAATCGCCCGTCGCATCGTCGCCGGTCCGGGGCTTACCCTGGGACTGGTTAGCCTGCCCACCGGTCTGGCTTGATTGCTCGTCTTTTCCACAAGCGATCATGCACGTGCACAAAACCACCGCCAATAACAGCATAACTACATGTTTCATAATCAGTTGCCTCAATGCTTCTATCCTATTGGTCTGTCAATATTAATTCCATGGGTGGCATGGCGACACCGCAGGGGTCGCCACGATGGAGACTATCAATATCCATTTCGCAGGTGGCACAGGTTTTCAACCTGTGCAAGTTTCCCTGGACATCCCAAACAGCACAGGTTACAAACCTGTGCCACCATGGAATCTAAGATATTTTACCGCAAATTCACGCTGGCGTCGTTATTTTGTTTCGTTTTTTCAACAGTTTTGTTCAGGCCTTTGAGAATCGCTCGTCCGACAGCCATCACTACCGCCAGGCCCAACAGGGAAACCGTGGCAATCCAGCCCTGCTTGCCGAGCTGGAAGGTAACAAAAGCAATAATCGCATATTGCAGGAATCGCCCGATGCAATTGGCTGCGGCAAACGGTATCCGCGGGTAGCGGTGCGTCGCCGCCAGCACGCGGGAGACGTCTACCGGAATGGGTGCGACGTTGAAAAACAGCAATATGCCGAACGGCGAGCGGGCGAACCAGTTTTCCGCAGCTTTGTAGGCCCGCATGTGTCGGATTTTCGCGATCCGCCGGGATCGCAGCAGCAGGGTAAACAAGTGATAATCGTTGAGGTTCGCCAGCGTCGAGGCCAATGCGCCGACAATGCTGACCACCAGCACCGTTGACCACAGCTCGCCGGTAACGGCTGTGGACTGCATCGCCATGGCTGAGACTATCCACTTGGTATTCAGCGGCAGGAACGTGCAGCAGAACGACAGGTACATCCCGAAGATTATGAGTTTGATAGCCGGCTCAGCGGCGGCGACGGAGGCCTGATAATCTTTCCAGCCGGTCCAGATAAGGGGCTTTTGCTGCAACAGCACGACCAGCACTGCGCCCGCGATGGTCAAAAGCAGTGTGAACACACCGAACCATCGCAGCACGGAAATGCCGTCCCGCCCGCGTGAGTCGTGGTAGGCGGCTTCGGCGGTATCAGGTTGTATGGTCGATTCGTCCATCTTTCATGTGCAGTATGCGATCCGCGCAGGCGGCTGCGGCGGCATCGTGGGTTATCATAACAATAGTCTGCCCGTTTTGCTGATTTATCCGCCGGAACAGTTCCAGCAGGCTTACGCCGTTTTCGCTGTCGAGGTTGCCGGTCGGTTCGTCGGCGAAGAGTATCGCCGGGCTGTGCGCCAACGCGCGAA
>JAIORC010000352.1 GCA_021108335.1 Phycisphaerae bacterium | reverse complement strand
CGATATTGTCGCCCAGCACAAAGGGAATCGCGATGCGGAACGCCTCAGACCAATTGTCCGAGCCGAAACCACCGTTGGCCGCCAGCACGATGACCATGGCGATGGAGGCCGACGAACTCTGGATGATCATGGTAAACAGCGTCCCGGCAAGAACCGCCAGGATGGGCTGATCGCCGATCATTTGCAGTATGCCGATCAGCGGGGAACTGTTTTTGTCGCCCAGGTCGCCGAAAGCGTCTTTCATGAAGCTAAGCCCGATAAACAGGAGGCCCAGACCAAGGACAATCTGGCCGATGGTTTTGGCGCGTTGCCTCTTGCCGAAAGAGGACATTCCAAATCCGATAGCGATGAACGGCAGAGCGTAAATGCTGATTTTGAACGCCTTCAGACCGGCCACCGCCGCCACGAGCCAGCCGGTAATCGTCGTACCGATATTCGCCCCAAGAATAACGGATATCGCCTGGGAAAGGCTCAAAAGTCCGGCGTTGATAAGACCGACTACCATAACGGTTGTCGCCGAACTGGATTGGATAAGACAGGTAACGCCCGCACCGGTCAGAAGTGCGGTCAGTCGGAAACGGGTAACTTTTTCCAGCATCGACCGCAGACTGTCGCCGGCGGCGAGTTTCAGGCCATCTGACAGCAGGCCCATACCGTAAAGGAACAAGGCCAGCCCGCCGACAGTCCCGAAGATCATATCCATTGCATTCATGCGATTCTCAATCTCCGCGGAGGTAAGAGTAATGAGGTTAGAGAGTTATCAAAAATCAGCCGAAAGATACGGAGAATTGCGGATTTGGTCAAGAACAAAATTGCCGCCTGGATTTTCATTTACTAAATGGTTGGGTGGCATGTTTCTGCCTGGGGAAGCCTATGCAATTTCCCACGGTATCGGGTGGCATGGTCAGCGGCGCAGCCGATGGCCATGAAAGATAGACACACAATGTCCATGGTTTTTTATTTTTCAATTAATGGCAAGCTATCTCGATCAATGGAAATTGGATCGTCAATGTCCGTTTCCCAAGCCTGAAAGCTAGACCACTTCCATTTACCGGGCGAATCAATAAGCCCCGCCCGTACGGGATTCGCATGAATATACTGGATTTTTTCGTGAGCCTCTATAGCAGAAAAAATATTTCGATCATACCCACCGCCACGTTGCCAGAATCGAAAAGATTTTTTCCCGTTCGGTTGTACGTCCAACATCTTTTGTAATCCAACGGGATTGTTTTTCTTAAGCCAACTCGTTGCGACATCCGTAACACTGCGTTTGCAGAGCGTTAATATATTCGGCACATCTCCGCCATGCCTGGGAAGCAGTAATAAATGAACATGATCCGGCATTAAAACGTAAGCCCACAGGTCAAAGCCATACTTTTTTCGGGCAACCATCAGCGAATTGGCGAACCAGACACCCGCCTGCTGCGAACTCAAAAAAGATCGATTCTTAAAGCAGGAAAATGTCAGAAAACGAGCATGTTCGTCAATATTAAATCGCTTCCCGTGCATGAAGTTATTGTAACGAAAAGAAATTGTGTGTCTATCTTTCATGGCTACCCCGCAAAAAACGCGGGGTTTCCATGCCACCCGACATCGTGAGAAATTGCACAGGGCTTGCCCCAAAGGAGGTTGCAAACCCCTTTGAGGCAAGCCTGTGCTACCTAACTGTGCGAAAAACACATGGCTTGCAAGCAAGCCATGCCACCCAACGACCTTACAGGCCTTGCGTGCTTCGTCGCATCAGGTCGTCGTTGTCACAGGGCCTTGACGGCGTGTAGCCCGCCAGCGGCAGAATGTGCTCGTGTATCGCGTCGATAATGTCCACCGGGTACGGGAAG
>JAIORC010000209.1 GCA_021108335.1 Phycisphaerae bacterium | reverse complement strand
CTGAACGGCCTTTTCGTTCAGACACTCATTATCTTATCAGCAGAATAGTGTAACATTGTAACCCTTGGCTGTGACATAATGGTGTGACACCCCAGCCCCCGTTTCCTCGCGTCCTTCTGTTCCGCTTAACCCAGCGATTTCCCGTGCTTTATTAACATTTCACCCTATCCCTTTGTGCCTTCGCACTCCCTATTTTCGCCCTAGTTAACCTGAAATGTGTAACATCACTCTGTTACACTTCCCTAATAACGAGCTCATGCCCAAATGACCGCATCCGGCCAAAACCCTTGTCCTATCAGCATTTGCGGATGAAACCCCATGACGAGTAACTCCTGGCACCCATCTTGCTCAGTGTAATCGCTGACACTATATAGCCCCATGTCATTTCGACCGAAGGGAGAAATCTTGATAAGCTGACAGAAATTGGGGGAACATTTGCTGGTCAACTTGTGAGTCCTTGCGGGCCGGGACGTACCTTAGCACAATTCAACGTTTACCCGGCAAGCGGATCGACCAAAACGTGTCTCGTTTCCGCCGAAGGCGGATTGGCGTTTTTACCCTTCTGGAAGAAAAGCAAAAACAATGAAATCCAACAAATCCAGTAAATCCTGTCTGAAATAAAAGAAGCATGAATGAACCATAAACGTGAACACTCCGGTGAGGCCGGAAAACTTGAGGGGCGATACGCCAACTATTTCAAGGTAGGGCATAACGCCTTTGAGTTCGTGCTCGACGCAGGCCAGTTGTATGATGACGGTGAAACAGCACAGCCGCATACCCGGATCATTTCCAGTCCTATTTATGCAAAGGCGCTGTTGGAAACACTCCGTGAGTCCATCGAGCGGTATGAACAGACCTTCGGGGTTATCCAAAGAGAATGACAAAGCTGTCAGGGATACGCTTGTCTTTTGAGGGAAAATACCACTGCTATGTGACTAATCCTAGGGAGGAGACAATTTTTGTCACTTTCCCTTGACTTTGAGCCGGTTCTCCTCCAGAATATAAATTAGAAAGTGTTTCCATTACAAATCGATCTTCTGTTAAACCTAAAAGTAACTTTAGGGTCACAGCCCAATTTCTTTGAGCAAGTTTTTCGGTAGCCTTTCAAGGTTTTAACACCAAGGGACAATGGAACACTACGCTACTTCACTTCAGCACATTTTGGCAGAACTGGAACGTCTTGACCTTCTTGTTCGGGTTCAGATCGGGCGAGCACGGCAGATGCAGGCAAGCGATGCTGAATTCCAGGGGCTCTACATCCCGGAACAAGAGGTAGATGCACTCCTGGCGCAGCCCCTTGGCATGCCACGCTGGGCGACTGTCCTTGCTTCCTTGCCTCTTGAAGTCCGGACAGCGCTTGATCGGCTGGCTGGAGAAATTTCCCGTCGCAAGGCAGAAAGCACCAGACTAGATATCATCCTCCGCCTTAAAGAATTGGCACGCCTTTTTCAACTCACCCCATTCGACATTGACGTCTTGCTCATCTGCCTGGCTCCTGAACTCGATCTGCGCTACGAGCGTCTCTATGCTTATCTACAGGACGACGTGACAAAAAAGCGACCCAGTGTGGACCTTGTCATGAACCTGCTGTGCTCATCTTTCGAGGCGAAGTTGAGAGCACGCCCTCGTTTTGAATCAGACGCCCCCTTGCTCAGGCATCATCTGCTTCATCTTTTCGACGACCCATCACACCAGAATCCGCCATTGCTGGGTAGATACCTCAAAGTGGATGACCGGATAGTGAACTACATGCTCGACTCTGATGAAATCGATATACGGCTTCTGTCCTACGTCCAGCACACCATACCACAGGCCCGCTTTGATGACCTGCTCCTGCCTTCTGATGTGAAACGCC
>JAIORC010000234.1 GCA_021108335.1 Phycisphaerae bacterium | reverse complement strand
TAGCGTCCGGTCTGACGTTGCGGGATTACCAGGCCGAGGCGGTTCAGAGCGTGTATAACCACCTGCGTTTTCGGGATGACAACCCGTGTATCGTCCTGCCGACCGGTTCGGGAAAAACACCCGTGATGGCGACAATTTGCCGGGACGCGGTTCAGAAATGGCAAGGCCGGGTGTTGATTTTGGCGCACGTCAAGGAACTGCTCGAACAGACCGCCCAGATGCTGCAGCGAGTGGCCCCCGACTTGAACGTCGGGGTCTACTCCGCTGGGCTTAACGCCAGGGATACCCACCAGCCGATCATCGTGGCCGGTATCCAGAGCATCTATCGGCGAGCCCACAAATTCGATCCGTTTGACCTGGTACTCGTCGATGAAAGTCATTTGATCCCATTTTCCGGCGAGGGAATGTACCGGACATTCCTGGAAGACGCCCGCAAGCTGAATCCTCATATCCGGGTCATCGGTCTGACGGCGACGCCGTATCGGCTCAAGGGCGGCGTGATTTGCAGGCCGGACCATTTTCTCAATTCGATCTGTCACGAGGTCGGCGTGCGGAAACTGATTGACGACGGGTATCTCTGTCCGTTGCGAAGCAAGGCCGGCAAGGCCAAGGCGAATCTGGACAACCTGCATATTCGCGGTGGTGAATTCATCGCGTCTGAAGTCGAGGCAGCCATGGACAACTACCAGCTCGTCGAGGAAGCCTGCCAGGAGATCGTCGAGCAAACTCCCGACCGCCATTCTGTTCTGCTTTTCACCGCCGGCGTGGCTCACGGGCAACATGTTTCCCGTACCATTCAGCGGATTGCCGATCAGGAGTGCGGTTTTGTCTACGGCGAGACACCGCCGCTCCAGCGAGAACTTACGATTCAACGTTTCAAAAACGGTAATCTGAAATACCTGGCTAACGTCAACGTACTGACAACCGGTTTCGACGCTCCAAACGTCGATACCGTCGCGTTGCTTCGCCCGACGAATTCGGTGGGGCTTTATTATCAGATGGTCGGGAGAGGCTTTCGCCTGCACCCCGACAAGCAAGACTGCCTCGTGCTGGATTACGGCAGCAATATCCTTCGCCACGGGCCTATCGACGCTTTGGAAATCAAGGACACCATCGGCCCAACCGGGCAGGCGGCCCCGCAGAAGGAATGTCCCGAGTGTCAGGAAATCGTTCACGCCGCCTGCAAGGTCTGTCCCGATTGCGGGTACGTTTTCCCTATAGAGGAATCGCCTCGCCACGACCGGAAGGCCACGACGAAAGAGATTTTAAGCCCGGACACGACCGACACCAGCTATGCCGTTGAGGGTGTGCAATATTACGTTCACCACAAGCTCAACGCCCCGCCGGAAGCCCCGACGACGATGCGGGTGGAGTATCAAGTCGGCCTTGGCGATTACAAGCGGGAATGGGTTTGCATCGAGCATACCGGCTTCGCTCGCGACAAGGCGGAGAACTGGTGGCGTAAGCGTAGCAGCGAACCCATGCCGAATACGACGGCTGAGGCAATCGAGCTGGCCAACTCCGGCGTACTGGCCGAACCCGACCGGATCGTAGTCCGCAAGACGCTGGGGAAAACTTTCCCCGAAATCATCCGCTATGACCTGGGAGCAATCCCGCCGCGTCTGGACGGCAGCGAAGAACGCGAAAACGACCAGCCCGACGATCCCCACACATGGATTGATGACGATGACGAGATACCTTTTTAATTGAAGGAGACTGATAATGACAAACTCTATTGAAGCCAGCCGGATGATGTCGGTTGCCGACATTGCCTATCGGCTGAATTGTTCAGCCCGAACGGTATGGCGGCTGCGCGACCGGGGGCTGATGCCTCAGCCGATCAAGCTCGGCAAACTCATCCGCTGGAAG
>JAIORC010000382.1 GCA_021108335.1 Phycisphaerae bacterium | reverse complement strand
CCGAATTGATCCTTGAAGAAATGCGGATCCACAAACGGCACGTCCGGAATGCCGTGGGGAATAACGGCGATTTTCTCATCCGGGACGCCGTAAATGTCTTTGAGGAAGTCCCTGGCGATGTCAGCCATCACCACCACCCGCCCGGACAGGCGGGCGATTTCCTGCAGGATGAGCTTCTGTTCGTCGAGGGGGTCTTTCAGGATGGTATGAAACGTCGTTACCAACGGCCGACGCAGCCGCCGGAGCATCGACAACAGATGCGAACCATACGTGCCCCCGAAAATGCCGTATTCGTGCTGCAGGCAAACCGCCGAAACCTGGTTCATGTTCAGGAATTCCGCAGCCAACCGATAATCGGCCTGCGTGTTCTGGCGAATCTCGAACCGCACGCGCGGCGGATATGGATAGCCTTCGGGCTTGTCGTTGATGGCTACCGTAAATACGTCGTAATTGTCCTTCGCCTGCAAAGCGACAGCCTCGCAGAGGTCGTGGGTAAACGTAGCGATACCACATCGACGCGGCAAATAGTTCCCCACAAACGCGATAGACGATCCCGCGTGAATCATTCTTGAATCAGACATAGCATCCTTTCTGTTAAACCCCGTGCAACCGACTGATCTTGTTGTATCGAGGAACATTGTACGGCAACGGGCCTTGATTCTCAAGAAAGTGATAGCGGCAGGTCAAGAATCGGCGCTACGCTGGTCTTCAATCTGTTTTACTTCCTCGACAGCCTCGATGAAATGCTTTTCAACGGGCGAGGGTTCATTCAAACTGCGCTGGTGATATTTCTCGTATTCTTCGCGGGCCTTGTCCAACGCCTGCTGATGGCTGACTGTTCCGGCGTGTGTCAGAGCCTCCCGGCCGGTCATCCGCAGGAAATCGTCCAGCCGCTGCGTCCAATCCTTCATGTACATGGGATGCCGATTCAATGCCTGCAACTCCGCCAGCTCCAGATATGCCGTTACCATGCGGTTAAGGACGTCCAGTTCCCCCTTCTGGAGGTAATTTTTCGCCACGCCCGTGTCGGCTTTGCGAATCGTTCCGCCCGGCCAATTCGTCATGCCCATGTTCGGCTTATCGGCATTGGCACGCTGATCGATAATCTCCGCAGCCGTATGCCCGTGCGACGCCCAGTGCATCTTGTTCTGCACAACCTTGAAGAACTCCCGCGACGTCTCCGCCTTCGAGTCGTAGTCGATGCTCGTGGCGTAGATATCCAGCACTTTCCGCCAGAAGACCTTTTCCGACGAGCGAATATCCCGAATCCGCGCCAGCAGTTCGTCGAAATAGTTCCCACTTCCGGCAGCCTTGAGCCGCTCGTCGTCCATGGCGAAACCCTTGACGAGATACTCACGAAGCCGCTGCGTAGCCCAAATGCGAAATTGCGTGCCCCGCAGACTGTTAACCCGATAACCAACCGAGATAATTGCATCGAGATTGTAATGCTTTACTTGATACTGTTTTCCGTCGGAAGCAGTAGTCAAGTATTCCTTGACAACTCGATTTTCGGCAAGCTCGACTTCTTTGTAAATGTTTTTGAGATGAAGACTTACATTCTGTTTGCTCGTCTGGAACATCTCCGCCATCTGCTGCTGCGTCAGCCAGAGTGTTTCGCCCTGGAGGCGGCATTGGATGTGTGTTTGGCCGTCCTCGGTTTGGTAGAGCAGAAACTCGCCGCCCGAATTTTGAGGTACGATATCAGCCATGATTACCCGCCTCCCTTCGAGCCAGCCGTGTCCATATCAAACAACATGCCCGCCGAAATTCCGCTTCAGCCGGGCTAGTGCTCCGTCCCAGAAAAAATAATGGGTGCCGTGGCGGGAAGCGAAGCTTTCAGCCACGACGTAACTATTGCGAGAAAGCCCCTTGGGGGGCAC
>JAIORC010000385.1 GCA_021108335.1 Phycisphaerae bacterium | reverse complement strand
TCAGGATACGGCGCTTAAACTCCTGGCTAATCCGTATGCTCTTCGGAAGATGCTTGGCCAAATCTGCGTCCATGAGAGTCTCTCATACTCGATATCATATCGATGTACTATAACGACAACCATTTATCGTTATAGGATAGTAGAACACAAGTACCAAGCCTTGTCAACCCCTGTTTCGCAGAAATTCACGTAAAAATTCTCAAAAGGCACGATAATAACCGCGAAACAAAAGGGCTTGGCAAAAGAAGGATTTCGCGTAATGCTATTATAGTACTATAGAACAGGTTGGGGATAAGTGAGGCATTTTAGGCCACGAGTAAGTGAGACGTGCTACGACAAATCTGCCGAAAGCGAATGGGATTGTTGAAAAAAGAGATGAAAAAAAGACAAAAACGGGAAAGATAAAGAGAATGACTGAAAAATCCCCTCCAGGCAAAGAAGTATTCCTTGACGAATTGGAGGGATGCGGTATATTACCAATAGGTCATACGTATGAATCGTGATTGTCGTGTGAGTACATATGGAATCAATCTACGAGTAGTACTGTTGATATAGTGTCAAATCGCCCCGATGGGCATAAGCTACTGTGAATTCGACGTAAAATGGACTTTATTTAGAATTCCCCGTTGCGGAACAATATACTCATTTAATCGATACGTTGTGAAATTCTAATTGAATCCCCCCTGTTTTATTTGGATTAGAAAGGTTCGATATGTTGAATAATAAAATTACTGTTTGCGGATTGATGGTTGCCCTGGTGTTTTGTCTGAGTACGGGTTGTCAGAAAAAGTTGAACGCGGGGAACCCCGCCGCCAAGCCGGAGAAACCCGTCGTCCAGAATCCTATCGGCTCGGATGAATACTGGAAATCGAAACTGCCCCCACGGTACCACAATGCGGTGAAATACCTGAAATACGATGGCACGGGGGAATATAAAATCCCGCTCCATCTCGTGAGGAAGGAAGGCAAGGCTGCGATTAAATACCGCCTTGGGGACAATGCAAGTATGTTTACCAGTTGGCTGCCGACGCCATACCTGGCTACGCTGGAAAACATTCCGGGCGTGTACGGCGGCGACCCCGCGTACGAGAAAAAGATCAAGGAGATGATAAAGGCCAACCAGCAGACGCTCCGTGCAAAGATGGTCAAGGCGAAAAAGGACGGCGTGGAACTTCGTATGATAGCCAGGAATATCATTCACGTTCCCAAGTGGGCGTCGAAGAACTTTTTCGAGGCACATCCTGAAGCCCATCCCGTTTACAGTCGCCCTCGCCTTGCCGGTATAAAAGAACATAAAAAGCAAAAGAAAATAGCGAAGGCGTCCCCTTATCTCTGCCCGGATCATCCCTTGGCGATGAAAATACTCAAAGCCCAGATACAGGAACCGATGCGAGCGATCCCGGAAATTAACGCCGTGGTGATTGTGATCGGCGACAACGGCGGAAGCGTAGCCTGCCACAGCCCGGCGCACAAACACGACAAGTTCCCAGGCGGATACGACGAGTGGGAAAAAGACGCTGCCATCAGGGCGCTAAATACCGTACATAAGGCGATGAAGGAGGTCAATCCGAAGGCGGTTATGATTGTAAGGCTGTGGGGTCAGACAAGGTTCCTCCTGCATGAACACGAGAAATACAAGGACCGCCTGCCGGATGACATTGTCTGGGGATGCAAGCATTCTTCTCCGCCGGCAGGCGACTACTGCTGGAATCCGAAGGAGTACACGCCGGCGCTGAAAAAGTTTTCGCACATTTTCTCAATGTTCGGTTGGGGAGAAAATGCTGGGATAAAAAGCGCGCACCCGACGGCGATTCTTTACGCCTGTCCAGAAATAATCCAGCGGGACGTAAAGCACTTCACCGACACAGGGAGGTTGGCAATAGCCTCGGTTTACGGCAGCAGCTTCCCCGAGCACGAACTTCATGCAATCGCGGCAAAGT
>JAIORC010000320.1 GCA_021108335.1 Phycisphaerae bacterium | reverse complement strand
GGAGTGGTTTTCGCGGTTGTTTTCGGGGCGATTTCCCCAGTCGGTTTTGGAGTGGTTTTCCCGGTCGGTTTACGGGTTGACTTGCGGATGGTTTCCGCGGCTGGTTTCGGGGCGGGTTTCGCGGCTGGCTTGCGGGTTGGCCTGCGGGTGGTTTTTCCGGTCGGTGTTGGGGAGGGTTCTCCAGCCGGTTTTTGGGCGGGGTCTCCGGCGATTTTTTTGGTTGGCTTTTTTCCGTGTTTCCGGGCAGAGATTTTTTTTGCCGTCATTGTCGTATCCCCATTTTTTCTTGTCCCATTTGTCCTTACCTCGTTTTTTCTTGCCCCGGCCCGTCGGAGGCCTTATTATGTCATACGCATTAACAGGAACTTGAGACGATTGTATGCCGCGATGGCGGCAGAATCAAGACGAAAATTCGCAAAAGCGAATAATTATGCCAGAATCTTCGCAAAATGATATTTGTGCCCGTATTGCCCAGGTGCGCCTGGAGGTGGCTGGGCCTCGTGGCAAGTCCAGCTTTGCCAAGCAGTTAGGGCTTTCGCCGAGCACGTATGACTACTACGAGGCCAATCGTGTGCCGCCGGCGGAGGTACTTGTGCGAATTACCGAGATTGCGGGAATTGACCTCCGCTGGCTGTTGACTGGCGAGTCGGCGGCAGGTCCGGCGGTGGCGACGAGCGAGAATCTGCCCATCATCCAGCGGGCGGCGGAGCTTCTGGGCAGGCATCCCGAGGCGGCAAAGCCCTTGGCAGCCTTTCTCGATATCCTGGCTGCGACGATGAAATTCCCCGCCGCCGAAGTCGCGACACCCGGCACCTCGCAACCACTCGGCGCCGCTACTCCGGCAGACGCGAACATGGCTTGCGAGCAAGCCATGTCACCCAGCGTGACAGACGCAGAACACGGCTCCCTGGGGGCTGTGTCACCCGGCGCGGCTGTCGTCGGGCAGGAACATTTATCCCACGATTCCGCGCTGCGATCGGGTGCCGTGGCGGGAAGCGAAGCGACAGCCACGATGCTTGGGACTTCTCACGGCAAAATACATGGTCCCCAGGGGACCATGCCACCCAGTGCGAAGGAATCGCAGTCGTCTGTTGCGGGCGATAAATCGCAGGCTGGCGAAGCGACAGTTTATCACGCCGCGGAGGGTAGTCAATCGCCCGGCGCGGCGCAATCATCCGGCGCTGTGCCACCCAATCCCCCTGCCGATCCTGCCAGTCGGTGGATACCCATTCTTGGGCGCAGTGCCGCCGGCGTGCCTGCCTTCTGGGCTGTTGGGGATGACACCGGCGGCCTGACCACGCTGGCTGACCTGATCGACCGCTACGCCAATACCAGCCAGGCCGATCTCGCCGTCCGTCCGGCTTGCCAGGTGGACAGCCCCGCCGCCGATGAGCCTGTGCAGATTATCTCGCTTCGCCAGCCGACTGACGAGCAGGGGCCTACCGAGTTCGTCGCCGCCGAGGCTATCAAGGCGAGGTATCCCGACGCGTTCGCTGTGCGGATTGACGGCGAGTCGATGTCGCCGGAGATACTCCACGGCGACCTGGTGATTCTTTCGCCGGGCAAGCCCGCGGTGGCCGGCCGGGCTGCCGTGGTGCAGATCGCCGGGGCCATCGGCGTAACGTGCAAGCTCTACCATCCCGCCGGCGACAACGTCCACCTCGTGCCGATCAACGAGACCTTCCCGCCGGTGGCCGCGCCGGCTGATCAAATCGAATGGGCACTGCAAGTCCTCGCCCGCATCCGCTAGAAAACGCGCGGGCGGGACGAAAAACACATGGCTCCCAGGGGACCATGCCACCCAAACAAAAACAAATTCGAAATTCAAATATCGAAATCCGAAGTGTGCCGGGCGGCATGGTGATGAGTGGCAATGGGTTTGTAACCTGTGCAATTTCCCACGATGTCGGGTGGCATGGAAACCCCGCGTTTTTTGCGGGGTAGCC
>JAIORC010000104.1 GCA_021108335.1 Phycisphaerae bacterium | reverse complement strand
CCGAAGTTCCGTCGATCGAAAAAGCCGTTTAGCGTTTGAAACCGCCGCGGCGACGGGAGAAACGAGCATTTCGCGTGGGGCTCCACACCGCAAACGTAGTCATGTATGAAAGGGCGAGAATCTCGTAGTGCACTATTGACAATGCGTGATTATGGGGTATACTGTGGTCATGCACATAGAGGCCGTCCCAAACCGAGGATCACACCCCACCATCCTGTTGCGCCAATCCTATCGCGAAGGCAAGAGGGTACGCAAGCGGACTCTCGCCAATCTCACCCGTCTTCCCCCAGAAGCTATCGAGACACTCAAACGAGCGCTGCGGGGAGAAAAGCTGGTTCCCTCTGACCAAGCCTTTGCCATTGAACGATCCATCCCCCACGGCCACGTCAAGGCGGTCCTGGGAACGATTCGCAAGATTGGGCTTGATACGATCATTGCGTCCAGGCGATCGCGACAGCGCGACTTGGTCGTGGCGATGATTGTCGAACGCCTGCTGCACGGCGGCTCCAAGCTGGCCAGCACCCGATTGTGGCACACCACCACGCTGGCTGAGGAACTGTCCGTTCAAGACGCCGACGTGGATGAACTCTATGAAGCGATGGATTGGCTTCTTGACGGGCAGGAGCGGATCGAGAAGAAGCTGGCTGCTCGGCATCTCGGCGAAGGGGCCCAGGTGTTCTACGACGTCAGCAGCAGTTACTACGAGGGCCGTACCTGCCCCTTGGCCCGGCGTGGACATAACCGTGACGGCAAGAAGGGCCGGCTTATCATCGTCTACGGTGTACTGACCGATCGCGACGGACGCCCCGTGTCGGTGCAGGTGTATCCCGGGAACACGGGAGATCCCTCCACGGTCACCGATCAGGTGAACAGGCTGCGTGAGCGGTTCGGCCTCTCGCGTGTCGTGTTGGTTGGTGATCGTGGGATGCTCACGCAAACGCAGATCGAGAAGCTGAAGGCCTATCCACAATTAGGGTGGATCTCGGCGCTGCGCAGTGGATCGATTCGCAAGCTGGTCGAGAACCAGGAATTGCAGCTCTCGCTGTTTGACCAGCAAGACCTGGCTGAGATCCGTTCAGATGAATTCCCCGGCGAACGACTGGTGGCCTGCTTCAACCCGTTGTTGGCCGACGAGCGGGCTCGCAAGCGTAAGGACCTGCTCTTAGCCACGGAGGAGAAGCTGCAAAGAATTGCCCGCGAAGTGGCTCGGCGAACGAAGACACCCTTACTGACGGACGAAATCGCTCTGAAGGTGGGGAAAGTCATCAACCGGCACAAGGTGGGGAAACACTTCCGCCTGCACATTGAAGACGGTGTGTTTCGCTGGGAGCGCCATGAGGCCTCCATTGAGCAGGAAGCGGCCCTGGACGGTATCTATGTGATTCGCACTTCCGAGCCGAAGAAGCGGCTCTCGGCCGAAGACACGGTGCGATCGTACAAAAACCTGGGGCAAGTCGAACAGGTGTTTCGTTGTTTCAAGGGGATCGACATCCGTGTGCGTCCAATTCACCATTCCACGGACCCGCGCGTTCGGGCACACGTGTTTCTGTGTTTACTGGCTTATTATGTCGAGTGGCACATGCGCCGGGCGTTGGGTTCGGTTCTGTTTGACGACGAGGAACTGACCACGAAGCGCAAAACCCGCGACCCGGTGGCCAAGGCCAAGCCATCGGCGTCAGTGCAGCGTAAGAAAACGCAACGGATTACGTGCGATGGCCTCATGGTGCACAGCTTCCATACCCTACTGGAAGACCTTGGTACCCTCTGCCGCAACCGTTGCCGGATCCAAGCTGATCCGTCGGGAAACACCTTCACGCAAGACACCCAGCCCACGCAATTGCACGCCCGCGTCTTGAGCCTGCTGGGCGTGTAGTCAGTCTCCGGAAGCGCCTCCGACCCCCAACCTCGGTCGCCGACAAGACTTGCGCGTTGTCTACCGCCGGAACTTCGG
>JAIORC010000220.1 GCA_021108335.1 Phycisphaerae bacterium | reverse complement strand
TGCAGGACATCATCAACAAGTACGGCGGCAACATGTCCCAGACTTACGGCGTGCCCGTCGAGGAAATCCAGCGCGGCATTAAGAACGGCGTCCGCAAGATCAATGTCGATACCGACAACCGGATGGCCATCACCGGCGCGATCCGCAAGGTACTCGCCGAAACGCCCGAGAAGTTCGACCCGCGCGACTACCTCAAGCCGGCCCGCGAAGCAATGAAGGAAGTCTGCATCGCCCGCATGGTAGCCTTTGGCCAAGCCGGCCAGGCCGGGAAAATCAAGCCCTGCACCTGCAAGGAAATGGTCGATTTCTACATCAAGTAGTAAATCGGATTTGAATATAAAAAAAAGGCCACGGCAGTTTTTGCCGTGGTTTTTTTTATGTTAGCATTGTAACGTGGCGGCATAGGAAGGCCACCACGCGAGAAGTGTTGTGTCCCAACGGAATTCCGTTCAATCAACTGTTAGTTTAAGAACAAAAATGAAATTTCACGGTATAGAATATGATGACGAAGAGAAAACGAGCGGCATTCTCCGTGTTGGCATGTTACGTTTCATAGAGATTCTCTACGCCGAATTCTGCTTCCCAACATTCAAACCAGAGGAATCGGCAGAATGGCCTGAAAAATGGATAGACGGAAAGTTCTGTGGTGCAGCCGATAAAATCAAAGATACATTTATGAAATTCCACACGGTATCTCGATATCTATCCCAAAGCATAGAATTGTTTATGAGAAATAAGGATAGTCGCGAGAAGAATCAATACGACCATTTTTCAAAAGCGATGATGGACATACCTATATTCCTCGACTCACTCCTATTTTATTTACGGATCCAAGCAGATTGCCTAGCTAACATTATACCGAATTTCTATGGTGAAGAAGGAAAACGTCAATCGATATCCAGGGATAGTTTTCGAGGGCAAATCAAATGGTTTATCAAGACTGAGTTTGACCCTGACTACACAAAGATACTGTCTGAAAACACAGAGTGGTTTGACATGCTTGCAGGTAACAGCAGGGGACAAGGTCTTCGTGACCGCCTTGTTCATGATCGTGGCGTCTACCAGTTGGGCTATACATCACTGAGTACAGGCGAAAATGTTTCCTTCAATGCTTCTCTTATAAACGAATCGGGCTATTATATAGAGAATAATCTGATCTCGACATTAGGGAAAATGGTTGAAGGTTATTTCGAGTTCTTGGAAAAAGCGTACGTACACTTTACGCGGTTGGTTCTGAAAAACGTGAAAGGCGTTAGCCTCGAAGACATCAACAAATCTTCACAGTTTCTAAAATTCACTGCGGGTCTGGGGAGTGCTTGGATATATCCTAAGATAAAAGTGGAAGCTAACTAGGTGGGTGGCATGGCGACACCGTAGGGGTCGCCATGAAGAGCGGCCCAGAAAAGAATATCGGGTGGCATGGTCAGCGGCGATAGCCGATGGCCATGAAAGATAGATATACGACGGCGAATGGTATGTTGAGTGGTTTTGATAAAAGGTGGCGTAGAAATTGTGTATCTATCTTTCATGGCTATCCCGCAAAAAACGCGGGCTAACCATGCCACCCGACATCGTGGGAATTTGCACAGGTTACAAGCATCGTGGCTGTCGCTTCGCTCCCGCCACGGTACCCAGCGTGTGATGCGTTGTTTGAAACATTGCGCGGCGGCCTTCCCAGGCTGCCGCGTGGGACACGTGCGGGAAAAACACATGGCTTGCAAGCAAGCCATGCCACCCTGGATTTTTTCGTTTATCCGACTCGGCGAAACAATAAAAAAAGCCACGGCAAATATTGCCGTGGTTTTTTTTGTTTACTCTGTAACGCGGTGGCCTGGGAAGGCCACCGCGCTGGATGTTCAGAAACCGCGTGGGTGCAAGCACCCACCCTACGGTTCGCGGGTTTTACGCTATCTATTTGTCGTACTGCATTGTTGCCATCTGCTGGTAGAGGTGCC
>JAIORC010000346.1 GCA_021108335.1 Phycisphaerae bacterium | reverse complement strand
ACCAAATGCCGGTCATCTTTGGCACATTGAACATTTGTGTACTGTTCTTAGGGAAGTAATAAATGTGCCCGACTGATAATCAACTGCTCAAACGTGAAGTTGAGAAATTGGGCATAGAATGTGTTATTATGAAACATGGGGATGAAATGGAGGTCTAAATCACAAAGGAGGCAAGCAATATGAGAAATCTACGCGATGACAACATTCTCCTATTGCCCGATGGCCGGCGGCTTGGCTATGCCGAATGTGGTGATCCAAAAGGTAAGCCAATTTTCGAGTTTCATGGCAATCCATCTTCAAGACTTGGGAGCATCCTGTTCGATGAAGCCGCCCGACGACTTGATATTCGCGTAATCGGAATAGACCGCCCTGGCATGGGACTTTCCGATTTCAAGCCCAACCGAAAACTGCTGGACTGGCCAGATGATGTGATTGAGCTTGCTAATGCATTGGGGATTGATCGTTTCCCCATAGTTGGCGGCTCTGGCGGTGTACCTTCCACACTGGCGTGTGCCTATAAGATTCCCGAACGCCTAACCTCTGTTGGCGTTCTCTTCGGACCGCGCCCTCTCGGTGCTCCGGGCGCTACGGCTGGATGGAGTCGGTCCAGGCGCATACAGGTTTTCCTCGGCCGGAATGGTCCTATCTGGATAGGGAGTCTGGCTATGAAAGCGGTTGCTCGGGTGATGCGCCGAAATCCTGATCGAGCTTTGTCCAAAATGTTCAAAGAATTGCCCGAGCCGGATAAGAAAGCATTTAATCAGCCAGGTGTAAAACAGCAGTACCTAGACACTATTCAGGAAGCTTTTCGCTCGGGTACCCGTGGAGTTGCACTAGATTACGCCCTTAATATGAAACCATGGGGCTTCAGGTTGGAGGACATACAAATAGAAGTATATCTCTGGCACGGAGAAGACGATACCGTGGTACCGCCGGCGATGGGGCGTTATCTGGCCCAAGCTATCCCGAACTGCCAAGCCAGGTTCATTCCTGGCGAGGGCCATTTCTCTCTCTTGCCCAACTACGTCGAGGAGATTCTGAATACACTGGTATCCTCTAACGGCAGTTCACGGTAAAAGTGAGCGGGAGGTGAAAAATGAAAAACAGTCTGAAGGATACCAACATTCTTCGGCTACTTGATGGTCGGAAACTCTGTTACGCCGAATACGGTGACTCCAACGGCAAGCCGGTCATCCTCTTTCACGGCATTCCCAATTCCCGGCTCTTATACGGACTTATGCCTGACTGCCTCTTCCTGCCTGGCCTGCACCTCATCGCGCCGGACCGGCCTGGGTACAGCCTCTCGGACTTCTATCTGCCCGGTCGCGGTGTCGCGGACTATCCATACGATATCGTGGCGCTGGCTGATGCGCTGGGTATTAACAAGTTTGCCGTGTTCGGTGCTTCAGGGATCGGCTTCGGGATACTAAAATAAGAATATTTAAAAATACTAAACAATTATGATAGGAGAACGAAAATGAACAAACAAATATTCCTTAAATGGCTTAAAATCAACAGTTTATGTTTTATAGGTGTCTTTATTGTAACATTCCTTCTAGTCCAACTATTTCCCAATACCATGCTCGGATTGTGGGGAGAATGGGGTTCTTTAATAGAGCAGACAGGAGCTAAGGGGGCAGCAGAATTTTCTCCCGATTTCAATACATTCATTAGGATACTCTGTAGGAACAGCATCTCGATCCCTATTCATTTTATCGCCGGACTATTCTTAGGGGCACCACTTATAATGATAATATATGGTTTATTCCATTCTCTTGTAGCTTTTCTAGCCCCGCTAACGATTGGGAAAACCTACACCTTTTACGACTGGATTCTAGTTGCAACCGAAGCACTTTTCTCTATTGTAAGTGCAACTTTTGCATCAACTCTTGGAACGGAAATATTTGGAGTAAAACCAGAGATAAAACAGTTGTTCATTGGTGATCGGTTAAGCCCTCCATATATCCGTTAATCTCTTCCGATTAACA
>JAIORC010000391.1 GCA_021108335.1 Phycisphaerae bacterium | reverse complement strand
GTCGCTCTTCCCGGCGGAATAACCTGCTGGCGAAAACCGCTCCGGGCAATTATAATGGTTCGATTATCCCGGACATATAAGAACCATCGAAGGAGTAATTGCATGGACGTGTATCCGCTGAAGTTTACACCGATTTACAAAAAGAAGATTTGGGGCGGGCGAAACCTCGAACGTCTGTTCGGCCGCTCGCTGCCGGACAGCTCGCCCATCGGCGAAAGCTGGGAGCTGGCTGACCTGTCCGAAGGCGTCAGCATCGTAGACAATGGCCCGCAGGCCGGCAGAACACTGACCCACATGGTAAAACATATGGGCCGAGACCTGCTCGGTAGCGCCAAGCCGATGGCTGACGGGCGATTTCCGCTGCTGCTGAAACTTCTCGACGCCAACGATATCCTCTCGCTACAGGTGCACCCCGATGCCGCGGCGGTGAAGAAAATCGGCGGCGACGCCGCACTCAAAACCGAATGTTGGTACATGCTGGAAAGCCGCGACGGTGCGATCTACAAGGGCATTATGCCCGGCACGACGCCCGAGCAGTTCCGCGAGGCCATCGAAGCCGACAAGGCAGAGCAATTCACCCGCCGCATCGACTGTGCCACCGGCGATTTTCATTATATCCCTGCCGGTATGGTTCACACTCTCTGTGCGGGGCTGGTTGTCGCGGAGGTGCAGACTGCCTCGGACACCACGTATCGCGTAACCGACTGGGGCAGAGGCAGGGAGATTCACGTCGATAAGTCGATGGAGTGCATACACTTCACGCCCGCCGACGACACGTCGCCCGGAGCCAACGGCGAGGTGCTGCTGGTAACGGATTTCTTCACCGTCGCCAGGCGTACCGTCGAAGCCGGCGATGTCCGGGCGCTACCGCAAGGCCGATGCTCCGCGATAATGCTGCTCGGCGGGGCAGGGGCCATCAGCCACGCCGGAGCCGTCGAGACGGATACGCCGATATCCGCCGGCGATACCGTTCTGCTGCCGGCTGGGCTGAACGACGCCAAACTGACCGCCTCAGCAGGGGCGAGCTGGCTGGAAATTACACTACCGGACGAGTAAATTACATGGCTAAGCAAAAACCGAAAGCAAAAAAACCGAAAGCAAAACCGAAACCTAAGGCAGTGGTCAAAGCGAAGGCAAAGCCGAAGGCGAAATCGAAAACTTCCGCAGCCCGGTCGAAGTCGGAGCTGACGGCTGTCAAAAAGCGCGCGCCTCGAAAGACCAGCCGTCGCCGGCGGCCCGCTAAATCCACCGCGCCGGAAGGAACCGTCCGCATCCAGAAGCACCTTGCCGAAATAGGCATAGCAAGCCGGCGGGCTGTCGAGGAGATGATCGAGCAGGGTTTGATCGCCGTCAACGACAAGGTTGTCAGGAAGCTGCCGTGCTTCGTGAATCCGCAGACTGACGTAATTCACGTCGAGGGCGTGCGGGTTAAGACGCGGCGGGTCAGGCATGTGTATTATCTGGTGAACAAGCCCAAGGGCGTGGTCTGCACCGCCAGCGATCCGCAAGGCCGAAAGCGGGCGGTGGATATGGTCGGGCCGATTGGCCGGCGGGTCTATTGCGTCGGGCGGCTGGACGTGGACAGCACCGGCCTGCTGCTGCTGACCAACGATGGCGAGTTGACGCAGCACATGACCCATCCCAGCCATGAGGTTCCCAAGACGTATGTGGTTACCGTGGACGGGCGGCTCGACGCGGACAGCATCGACAAGCTCAAGCGGGGCGTGTATCTCGACGGTACGCGGACGCAGGGTGCGTGGGTGAAAATCGCCAGCCGCAGCGCCACGAGCACGGTTCTGGAAATCTCACTTCGCGAAGGGCGCAACCGCGAAATCCGGCGGATATTGCTGCGATTAGGGCACAAAGTCCGCAGGCTCAGGCGGATTGCCATTGGCCCGATTACCGATCGCGGTTTAAAAATCGGTCACGTCCGCCAACTGCTGCCGCAGGAAGTAGACCTCCTACGCAAAAGCGGCACAGGCGGCAAGGATTCGTAA
>JAIORC010000102.1 GCA_021108335.1 Phycisphaerae bacterium | reverse complement strand
TACGCATATCATTGACATCATAAGTATACCGCACCCGCTTGACAACAACATCCTGGCCGTCCCTAAACACCACGGCCGTCAAACGATTGCGATGATCCCAACTATATTCCACCGTCTCGCCGGTAGCGATAGTAGTACGCCGCGTACGATTGCCCTCGGCGTCGCCGCTGATCACGGAGATTGTTTGTTCAGATCGTCAAGGGTGTACTCATGCTGATCGGGAAAGGGGTCGCCCTGCACGCTGACCAGAAATCCGCTGCACTGACCCCCAGGGCGGTAGAACGCCTCATCGTAAGCTTCAATGCCAAGATGCTGAAGATACGACTCCAGCATGTCGTGAGTGAATCTATCTCGTTTCCGCCTCGCACTATATGCCTCAGTGTCCTCGAAACCGTAGGGTTCCCCATACGTCTCGAAACACCATGGGCCGCCGTCATTCATGGCACAAATCGACCGTTCAGTATTGCCCATCTCAGTCCATTCAGGTCGATATACCTCCAATATCTCTGCCCCATAGCTTCCGAACCATTCCTCACCAATCTTCTTCATAGGAATGTTCGGAACACTGGTTGCCCTTACGCCGCGGCAGCCACACCGATGCCCCGCAAGAGGACCAATCGGCGACGAATCCGTCCCCTGCCACCGATTCCCGAAAAATGCGCACCACTGAGACGTAGTCTCCAGGAATAGCCAGCGGTTGGAATAAGTCATAAGCGGGAGCAATGCATCGAGAGCGGTTCCCATGTTCGGGGTCCGTAACGGCTCAATGTGCAGTTCTCTGCCATCCCGAGTATAGGTTCTGTATCGCCACTTATAGAACATCTTGGCGGCATGCTTCGCTGGACACTCCAGAAAGCCGATCGTGCCGGTTACGGGGCGGTACCTTCCATGGAGCAGGGTCTTTTCGGTTTCTTGGGAACTATTCATTTTTACTCCTATTTCGCATTTGCGCGAATAAAAACCTTTCCGCGAGGATCATTCAACTGAATCCTCAACCGGTGAACAACTCCCCTCATCGAACCGGGACTTTCATATTCTATGTAAACTCGTTGCTTTGTCACCGGATTCGTATATTGCAGATCAGGCCTGTTGATGCCCACTCGCTTACCAGCAGCGTTCACCTGTTGTTGGTTGATCCGAATATCTTCAGCGCCTGCACCACGCAGTCGGGCCGCATCCCGTTGCGCACGGGCATTCTGTGTAAGACTTTTGCTGACAGGGCGATTAAGCGACTTGCGACCAGGCGCATTCGGTTTGACGTTTACGTCTTGTGGAAGCCTCCTCTTTGCTACTGCTGTCTTTTTCACGCTGGGGCTTACTGGTGGTACTTTCTGCGGAGTTAATCGGTTGATAATTTTCACACCAGCTACTGCTGTTCCAATTAGCTGGATACCACCTCCTATGCCCGATACATATCTGTCCTTTTCACTCTTTTTGACATTTGGAGTAAGTACGTCAGACCCATCCATAGCATTACTAATACCCGTCACACCTACAAAATCACATATAATAACACCCGCCGCATTACCAAAGGCATGGTCTGGATCAACAGTTTTGAACATATTATAAGCAGTGTCAAAACGCCTCAGCGTTGCTGGCTTGTATCTGTACTTCACGTCTGGGTGTAATAATCCTCCATGAGGCTTACCAGTAATGAGGCCACGTGACATCACGTATGTATCATGTACATGGTAACCCAAATTTCTGCCGTAGTCGCCTATGCCCATCACCAGATTATGTACCAATTGTCCGTATACGTCGAATGCAAACTCTAAACCTTCACGAGGCTTAGGTTTAAGGAGCACATCAAGCTGTCGCCTCGCCTCCGCCATCTCCCTAGCAGTGGGCAGCGGCGGCGGAGTACGCTTCTGCCAGAAGGGGTAGTCCTCTGGAGTATACCCATCTGGTAGATCCTTATACGCAAGCCTATCAACTACATTGTCCCAAGGGTCACTCAATGCCGGATCAGAGAACTCCTGGCCGAGTTCGTCGTACCATGCCAAATCTTC
>JAIORC010000063.1 GCA_021108335.1 Phycisphaerae bacterium | reverse complement strand
TCGGTTTACGGCAGCAGCTTCCCCGAGCACGAACTTCATGCAATCGCGGCAAAGTCCTGCGCGTGGAATCCGAACTTCGACATGCAGAAACTGAAAGAAGACTGGGCGAAATATCGGTTCGGTGATGCCGGCAAGTACGTATTAAAGGCCCTGAGCTACTCCCCAAAGGCGCTGGCAAAACTCACGCTGTATCACAGTGGGCCGTGGGCGACGAATTCCCTCCAGATCGCCAGTTGGAACATCGACAGGGGATACTATCCGCAGACGAAGCCGACCCCCAAATGGATGCGGAATCCCGATATCAAGAAGCTCGATTGGCTGAAAGATCGCCTTGATGCCCGCAGCCTGATCGAAAAGATGATTCTGGAACTCAAAAAAGCGCAGAAAATGCGGCCCAACGACGAGATGATCCGGTTTTACGTAAAGAAGGCTGAGCAATCCCTGGAGTTGGCCCGCATGTTCAGGGGGTATCACATGGGAATGGTGTATTACAATCTTGCCGTCAAATTCAGCAAGAGCAATCCCACCAAGGCCAGGGAGTTTCAGGCGAAGGCCTTGAAGCTTTTGAACGAGGCAAAGGTCTCGACGAAAAAATTCTTCGATGGGCCTGTAACATATACCGGCTGGGACCGCCATCGAAAGCTTTATGGCTGGGACAAGAAGAGACGCGGTGTCATGTATAAATACGAGCCTTTCCTCAAGAAAGGCATCAAGGCGACCAAGGTCCTGGGCAAACGCCTGGCCTCTTAAAACCGAAAATTAAAGTAGGCCGGAGCGGCTATATTTAACCTTTTGAATGAAAGAAAGAGTAAATCATGCGTAGGATTATATCTGGTTTATCGTTACATTTTGCTGTTGCGGCTTTGGTGGTTTGTGTTTTCGGGAGTTTTGTTTCGCTTGAAGCCGCCGGGAATTTCAGCCGCGATGGTAAGCATTACGTACTCTTGGTTCCCTCCGATTTCAAGGCTGCTGACGGATGGCGGGTAGTCAAGCCCGGCGGAGAGCATGAAGAAACGCGTCTGGTGGGGCAGGGGGGGGGCGTTGCGGTTGCAAAGGTAAAACTCCCTGCCGGTAAATATTACGTTTACGTTCGCAGTAAGATGGTAACCGCCCGGACATACGAGCAGAACAAGGCGGTCCGGGCATCTGCTCCCGGGGCTGGTGTTCGCGTTTCGATTGATAATGCGACCTGTAAAAAGATTTTCGGCCAAAAACCGCTCCTCATGGAAAAGACCGGTGGAAGGCCGATGCTCCTGCCCAATGATCGTTTTTACAGGTGGGAGAAAAGCGCCAATTCGATTAAAGTCAAAAAGGGCGGGGTTCATACGCTGAAAATTTCCCGTGTCAAGCCGCAATCCGAAACTCCCTCGCAAGTAGCGGCTATTTTTTTGACGCCCAATGTGTTGCATCATCTTCCAGAACGTGACATGACGGCCCAGCGAGTATGGAAAAGTCTCCGCAAACCCAATTCGGTAATACTTTACAGAATTCCGAGAAAACTTTTTATCAAAGAAACGCCGCGGGCGATTAAGTATCGCGGTGGCGACAACTTCGGCCTTGGGGCCTTCTACGCCGACGGATACCAGGCACAGCCCTGGGAATACTACAGCTTCCGGGAATTTCCCGAGATGCTCAAGGACGAACCCGATCTTAAAAAGAAACTTCAAACCAATGTGCAGAGCAACTTGAAAGCGTTGCGGGAAAAAATTGCCCGAAAAAAGAAGGTCTACGAATGCGTCATCGCCAACGCGAATCTTATGCATATCCCGTACTGGGCACGCGAAAGGTTTTTTAAGTGCTATCCTGACTGCAATCCGAAGTATATGCGGCAATATCTTCGCAAGCAGGGATTCGATCCCAAGTATCCGATTCACCCTTGCGCACTCAGCGAAGAAGCCGAGAAGCTCACTGTCGGCATGGTTGACGAACTCTTTGCCAATGTCCCGCTCGACGGGCTTATGCTTACTATCGGAGACAACAGCGGCCAGTGGAAATGCCGTAACAAGGAGCATAAGCA
>JAIORC010000334.1 GCA_021108335.1 Phycisphaerae bacterium | reverse complement strand
CACCCGACATTTTTTTCTGGGCCAATCATGGCGACCCCTGCGGTGTCGCCATGCCACCCTGAAACTGCGTGGGTGCAAGCACCCACCCTACGGATTATCGGCCATCCACCCTACTATCGGCATTATTCGCCGGTATCGCCCACTGCGTAGCGTGCGAAGGCGGTTACGGTTTTGCCGCCGAGGATTTCCTTGATGGTTTTCTTGTCGTCTTTGACGTAGGCCTGTTCCATCAGGGCGTTCTGGGCGAGGAATTTTTTGATTTTGCCGCCGACCATCTTTTCGGCGATTTCCTCCGGCTTGCCGGATTCGATAGCCTGCTGCTTGGCGATCTCGGTTTCCTTGGCGACGAGGTCTTTGTCGATGTCGTCGGTGGTGATGCCCATCGGGTTGGAAAACGCGATGTGCTGGCAGAGGCCGGTGAGGGTTTCCTCATCGACGTCGCCGTCGACACCAACGATGACGCCGACCTTGTTGTTGTGGTGGATGTAGGTGCCGATTTTTGCAGCGGAGATTTTCACGCCTCGGCTGTAGCTCATGTTTTCGCCGATTTTGCCCTGTGCGTCGTGCATACGGCTGGTTATGGCGTCGGAAGCGGCGATTTCGCCGACTTCGGCGTCGTAGGCCAGGTCGCGGATACCGTTTACCATGCCGATGAATTCGTCGTTACGTGCACAGAAGTCGGTTTCGCACTGGATTTCGACCATGGCGGCGGTTTTCTTGTCGTCGGCGATTTTGATTGCGACGAGTCCTTCTTTGGTGGCCCGGCCTGCTTTTTTCTCGGCGGTGGCCATTCCCTTGGCACGAAGCAGGTCTTTGGCGGCGTCGATGTCGCCGGCGGTTTCGTCCAGGGCCTTCTTGCAGTCCATCATGCCCAGACTCGTTGCGTCGCGAAGTTCTTTAACCATTGATGCGGTAATTTCAGCCATCTTGAATATGTCTCCGTATAGTCTGTGTATTTATTTGTTTGTGTGAATTTTCGTTATTGTCTGCCGCGGAAGTTTTATTCCGCTTTTTCTTCGGTAGCCTGCGGGGCAGGAGCTTCTGTTTCCACCGGGGCCGGGGCAGATTCAACTTCCACCGGGGCAGCCGTTTCGGCGACAGGGGCTTCGACCGGCGCCGGTGCTTCTTCGGCGACAGGAGCTTCGACCGGTGCTTCTACCTGGGCGGGCATTTCGGCCACTGCCGGAGCTTCTTCGGCTGCCGGTGCTTCTTCGGCTGCCGCAACTTCTTCGGCATCGCTTGCCCGTGCGGTTGTTTCGCGTCGGCTTCGCTTGCGGGGGGCTTCTGCCTCCGTATCATCCTTGCCTTCGGAGCGCGTCTTCTTGCCAAAGTCGGCGGCGTCGCACAGTTCGCGGATTATCAGGTCGATGGACCGCATTGCGTCGTCATTGCCGGGAATCGGGATATCCACCAGGTCCGGGTTGCCGTCGGTGTCGATGAGGCTGATTACCGGGATGCCCATTTTCTTGGCTTCGCGAACGGCGATAACTTCCCGGTTGATGTCCACCACGACCATTACGCCGGGGTATTTCGTCATGTTGCGGATGCCGCCGAGGTTTCGCTTTATCTTCCGCATTTCGCGACGCAGACGGGCGCCGTCCTTCTTGGAATAGGCGTCGAGGGTGCCATCTGTCTCCATCTGCTCCAGCTCATCGAGCCGGCCCACGCGCTTGCGGATTTCGCGGAAGTTGGTCAGTGCCCCGCCCAGCCAGCGGTCGTTGACCCAGTGCATTTCGATGCGGTCGGCGTGGCTTTGGACGGACTTGCGGGCCTGCCGCTTCGTGCCGATAAACAGCACGTCTTTGCCGGCGGCGACGGTCTGGGTGATGAATTTCTTGGCCAGCAGTAAGCCTCGAAGCGTCTCCTTGACGTCGATGATGTAGAGGTTGCTTCGCTTGCCGTAGATATACGGCTTCATTTTGGGGTTCCAGCGGCTGGCGCGATGGCCGAAGTGGACTCCGGCGTCGATGAGTTCCTTAACCAATTCCGATGACATATCATTCTCCATTCATTCGAG
>JAIORC010000405.1 GCA_021108335.1 Phycisphaerae bacterium | reverse complement strand
ACAGTTCTGTCAGCTACGACACCGCTACCTACAAGTACGTTGAGTTTCGCGTCAAGCTTTCAGCGAGTATGCCGTCAGGGACGAGTGACATGGGCATGTTGTGGAGAAGAGCTACTGCGTACAGGAGCTGTACCGTTACCGGCTGGATAGCTGACGGTAACTTCCATACTTATCAGTTAGACATGACAGACGACGCGGGGTGGGTGGTTACAGTAAACCAGATTCGCCTGAATCATCCGACTGGAACAGGAGTGTCGGGCACGACTTGGGAAATAGACTACTTCCGCCTGAGCGCGACCCCCGAACCTGCGACGATGACGTTGCTGCTGCTTGGCCTGCCGCTAGCCCTTCGCCGTAGACGGAAATAAATGAGTTTAGTGTTAGTGTTTGTCTTTTTCATCTTGTGTGTCGGGGCATGGCCGTTTCGTGTCCCGACACACTACTCCTTCTTTCTGCAGGCGGGTAACGCCTGGAATGCTTATGTGCCACAGCGAGAGGCGATATTATGAATAAACGTCGATCATCAAACAATATCGGGCAATCACGCGGTTTTACGCTCATAGAACTGCTTGTCGTCATTGCCATCATTTCGCTGCTGGTGAGCATTCTTCTGCCGAGTTTGAACCGGGCCAAAAACTTGACCCGCCGGGTTACATGTGCTTCAAATCTGAAGCACATCGGCCTCTCCTGGCGTATCTATTGGAACGAACACAAAAACCATATTCCCGCCAGGGTAACCTCCGACGTGAGCTGGTTCGCATGGGGCGGATTCGATACCGGTTCTCTTTGCTCCGGTGCGCCGACGCCGGAAAGCCGAACGCTGTCTCCTTACATCGAGAACAACAATCTTTATAAATGTCCCGATGACGATAAAAACGGTGCGATACATACCAGCCACAGTCCCGTATGGGAGAAATGGGGAACAAGTTATGTGCTCAATCAGCCGATGACGAGAGACAGAACGGATAATCTTTTTGACATACCGGAACCCGGGCAGACGATTCTCTTGGGTGATACGACCGTATATATTTCTCACTATGGATGGGCGGGACACTACGGCCCATTTTCGTGGCATAGCAACAATGATTGGCTGAGCAACGTCCTTTTCGCCGATCTGCACGTAGACTACATATTAATTGACACGCCGTACGGTATAGCCGGAGATGGTTACATCTGGGATCCTCACCCTTGATTTTCAGCTATCAGCAAAAAAACAGCTTGCAGATGGGATAACAGACAACGAGGATGACGACGGCATTCAAACTGGCCCGAAATTCGGGTTTTTTTTTTACCTTAACCGCAAAGCGAAAGGACTGGAATATGTTCAAAGGAAAAGCAATAGCGTTGATACTTTTTTGTTTGTCTCCTGCAGTATTGGCGGCGCCCGCGGCGAAAGGCCCGCGGCTTAGTGACAAGGAATTTTTCGCTCAACTCGATCTGACTCGTCCCGGGCTGCAGAAGGTCCGTTCCGCCGTTCAAGGCGAAGACCTCGAAAAGGCGAAATCCGAATTTCTGGTTTACATGCGAGCACGCAAAACGCCGAACTGGTGGCTTGACTGGCGTAAGCGCCAGCCGAAGGTGAAGAACTACTGCAAGCTCAATAAGGCCAGGATAGATGGCATCATGCGGCACATGCGTGGGGATTTCCACCTTGGCGACGACATCAACTGGGCAGCCAACGCATTGAAGCCGGGTAACCCCAATTTCTCGCGTGAGTGGACCTGGGGCCTGAACCGCCTCTACCACTGGCGCGATCTGGGCAAAGCATACTGGGACACGGGGGACGAAAAGTACGCCAAAGAATGGATCGCCCAAATGAGGGATTGGGTGGAGGACAATCCCTGCAAAATAGACGGTGGGAACAAGTCGCCCGCCTGGCGGACGATAGAAGCCGGATTGCGCGCCTGGCGTGCGTTTCCAGACAGCCTCTACTACTTCCTCGGCTCGCCCTCGTTAACGGCTGACGATCTGGTCATGTTCATGAAATCCTGGATCGACCACGCAGAACGCCTGAAGTGGATCA
>JAIORC010000016.1 GCA_021108335.1 Phycisphaerae bacterium | reverse complement strand
GCTTATTGCGAAGACAGCGGGATAATGGTATAAAAACATGATGGATCGACATCTCGCCAGAGTTGGCCGCATGACAGAAAAGAGGGATGACGCGTTTGTGCCGGGGACGCCCAGCAGTCGCCTGGGCCTTGTCTGGCCCCTTACTCAAGAAGTAGCATCTTTGAGCAGGTATCACGATGCTGAACAAAGATTACAAAGACATATTACAGTCGTTCGCCGACGAGAACGTTAAGTTTCTCCTCGTGGGCGCCTATGCACTGGCTGCCCACGGTTACCCACGCGCTACAATGGACATCGACACATGAGGTTTCCCGGTTTAATAATGGTATTGGCTGTTTGCGGTGTTATCTTATCCAGAAGGCCTTGGGTTAAGATCCTTTGCATGGGTTATCTTGCGATAATTGCTATTTGGAATATCGTTGGCATCATCCGTGGAGAGTTACCTCTTGCCGCATTAACCCTCCCGGTGCTTTTAGTTCTTCTTGGAATGTACGTTTACGGTGTTCACAAGAAGTTTGAAAAGTGGTAAATACCCCACTCGTATTGGGAGTTCTTGGGACAGACGTATTGTATATTATTATGTTGGTCAGGAGATATGATGCGGAAGATAATCGCTTTGGCTGGTGGGGTTTTGGCGACAGTGGTTCTAGTGCCCACGGTTGTCGTTACCAACAACCATATCGTACGGCCTGGCTTGGCTGACTGGCTCCAGGTCTCGCCGGTTGTCCTGCCTGTCGTCGCTCTGCTTTCAGCCGTCCTCTTGTGGCGAAGCGGGAATAAAGGCCCTGTCCGGCAAGGCGTTGCGTGGGGATTCTTCGGCGGCTTGGCTGCGTATATGTGCCTCCAGGCCTTGATTCTCTCAACCCAATACGCCGTCATCTCGCAGGACGGTACAGCATACTGGGCCATGCTCCACTTGCCGGCGGATTGGATCGCGTTACCGTTGATTCCCACTGCCACCGCAATCGGTGCATTCGTAGGAGGGCTCGTGAAAAGGAAACGGACGGCTGGCCCCCAGGGGGAAAGATAGCCACCCAACGCCGGGCCTTATGAATCCTGGGCGTTCTGTTCCTCAGTCTCCGCGGATTGCCCGGTGATATTAAACAAATCGCCGCCGGGCCAATAGGCTATAAGCAGACTGATGATCGCGGCAATTTTCAGGACAATCATACCAATAGCCAGAAACCGGAACAATCCGACATCAGGACTGTAGCTTCCTACATATTCAGAATGCTGCGTAAGTATTTGGAAATAGAGCGCGGAGTTTGCAACTCCTGTCGTCTCTGCAATCACTACGGCAACAATGAATATAACCGCCAGGCCGAAAGCCCTTCGTTTTTTCACGTAGCCAGGGCGAAATATCCCCACCAATACGGCGACAAACAAAACAATAGCGAATGTATTCATGATTTATCTCCCTTGATGTAAAGACAGCCGCAACATTTTATCCAGTCTCAATTGCCGGGTGCATTGCAATTTTACACAACCCAGCCGGAGAATAACAGCATTTACATGACTTACGCGTATCGCGTGGCGGTCATCTCCCCAACTTCGCGCGGCGGCCATCCTTGGCTGCCGCGCAATTGGCCCGCGATTTACTTTAACAGGGTGCCGTGGCGGGAAGCGAAGCGACAGCCACGATGTTTCGGTTTTCGGGCGGGGTACTTGTCTTGTTTTGCCGGGGGGATTGTGCTATTATGCGCGGAACGCTAGGGGCGTCCGGTGTGGAAGACACTGAGGCTGAGAATGACCCTTGGAACCTGATCAACGAATCCCGCTGCCGGCGGGAGCAGTTGCGTAGGGAAGCGGAACAGGCCTGATGGGCCTGAAAATTACGCCGCTTCCGAGCGGCTTTTTTTATGTCCCCGGTTGTGAGAAATAGAGAAACGGAAATATCATGACGCAATACAAGCAAGCCCTCGCCGGGCGGATAACTCCAGAGATGCAGCGCGTTGCCGAGCGGGAATCGCTGCCGGCTGAGACAATCCTCGCCGAGGTCGCCGCCGGGCGGCTGGTTATACCGGCCAATCGGCTTCACCTTGCCGG
>JAIORC010000216.1 GCA_021108335.1 Phycisphaerae bacterium | reverse complement strand
GATTATTTCTACTATTAGGAGATTTGATGAATCTTACGGTAATGAAGACTTTTTGTGATTTGGTTGAGACAGGCAGTTTTTCCCGTGCTGCCGAGTCGAACTTCATTTCTCAGTCGGCGGTTTCCCAGCAATTGGCCAAACTTGAACGGGAATTATCAGTTAGGTTAATTTCTCGGGGTGGTGGCATGGTGGAACCAACCGAGGCCGGCAAGACGTATTATGACGGGGCCAGGGAAATTCTCCGCCGGTTTGAGAAACTCGTCTGGCAGGTCAAAAGTGCTTCCGATGCGGTTCGGGGCGTTCTGCGGGTCGGAACGATTTACTCGGTGGGGTTTTATCTGCTGGATCCGTATGTGCGACAGTTTTTCGAGAACCATCCCGAGGTGAATTTGCACGTTGTCTACACGGGGTGGAACCGTATTTCCGCTGCTGTTATCAGCGGGGAGATGGACTTGGGGGTTGTCGCCTGCCCGGAGAATAACCGTTCGCTGGAGGTTATCCCTCTGGTTGATGAAGAATTGGTTATGGTCTGTGCCCCGAAGCATCGTCTTGCCGGGCAGGAATCCATCGAGTCGGGGGAACTGGACAACGAGGATTTCGTTGCCTTCCAGGCCAATATTCCCACGCGACGGCATATCGACAAGCTGCTGAAGACCAGCCGGGTTCGCCCGAATGTAACCATGGAGTTTGATAACATCGAACTGCTCAAGCGGTCGATCATGGTTAGAAATTCCCTGAGTATTCTCCCGCGGCAAAACGTCCAGGAGGAGATTGATCGTGGGGATTTGACAATCGCCTCGATAGAAGGTTCGAATTCGTGGACTCGCCCGGTGGGGATCATTCGCCGCCAGGGCAAACAGCCCAGCCTTGCCGAACAAATGTTCCTCGACATTCTACAGGCCAAGGCGTAGAGCACAAATTCATACGAGACGCACGAAGTTTCTACGCTGGTTACGCCTTGCCGCGGCCTTTCATTTGCAGGCCGAAGAGCTTGATGAATCCCGTCGCGTCGGACGGGGTGTATTCGTCGCCCATGGTGAAGCTGGCCAGGTCGGTGGAGTATAGCGATTTGCCCTTGGCCGCTTCGATGCCGGCGACGAGGGCGTGGCCTTTCAAGCACTTGATTCGCACCGAGCCGGTAACGTTCTTCTGCGTGTTGGCGACGAAGGCGTCCAAGGCTTCCCGCAGCGGGCAGAACCACTTGCCGTCGTAGACCATCTGGGCGTATTTCAGGGCGATTTGCTGCTTGTAGTGCACTGTGTCGCGGTCGAGCGTGAGGCTTTCCAGCGCGCGGTGGGCGTTGTAAAGTATTGTGCCGCCGGGGGTTTCGTACACGCCGCGAGATTTTATTCCCACGAGGCGGTTTTCCACCAGATCGGATTGGCCGACTGCGTGGCGGCTTCCGATTATGTTGAGTTTCTCGATAAGCTTATGGCCGGCCAATCGCACGCCGTCAAGCCCGACGGGTTTACCCTTTACGAAGTCGATCTGCACATACGTCGGCTTGGCCGGGGCCTTGGAAAGAGGCACACTCATGACGAAGAGGTTGTCCTGCGGTTCGTTGCGGGGGTCTTCCAGGTCGGCGCCCTCGTGGCTGATGTGCCAGAGGTTGCGGTCGCGCGAGTAAATTTTCTTTTTGCTCTGCTGGATCGGAATACCCTTGGCCTTGGCGTATTCGACGGCGGCTTCGCGGCTGGTCAGTTCGAAGGAGTCGTCTTTCCATGGCGCGATGATCTGGAGCTTAGACCCCAATGCCATGAACGTCAGCTCGAAGCGAACCTGGTCGTTGCCTTTGCCGGTTGCGCCGTGCGCGACGGCGTCGGCGTTGTATTTTTTGGCGCATTGCACCTGGCCTTTGGCGATCAACGGCCGGGCGATGCTCGTGCCCAGCAGGTACGAGTGTTCGTAGATCGCGCCGGATGCGAGCATGGGGAAGCAGTAGTCTTCGGCGAATTCCTTGCGGAGGTCGGCAACGACGCATTTGCTCGCGCCGGAGGCGAGGGCCTTTTTCTTGATGCCGTCCAGTTCGCCAAGCCCCTGGCCGACGTCGGCGACGTA
>JAIORC010000219.1 GCA_021108335.1 Phycisphaerae bacterium | reverse complement strand
ATTTTTCACATTCTCAATATTTTTCATAACTGTCATCGTATTTTTCTCCTGTACTAGTCGCAAGCCCCACAAGCCACCAGTGTATCAATCGCCAATTTCATTTAAAAGCCCAACTTTGCTCACAGCAACCCTTACGGCATCGCCACACCACCCGCCACAGATTTTATTTGATAATATCACAATTCGGCAGGGCCTTTTTAAGAGACTGGACACCTGCTTCAGTAACTTTATCACAGCCATGCAGATTAAGAACCCCCAATAGTTTCAGCTTGGCCAAGTATACCAATCCCGCATCGGTGATTTTGTCGCAACCTATCAGGAAAAGCGCCCACAATTCTTTCAAATTGGCCAAGTGGGCCAAACCAGCATCGGTGATTTTGTCGCAAAATAACAGATTAAGTCGCCGTAATTTTTTCAAATTGGCCAAGTGGGCCAAGCCAGCATCAGTGATTTTGTCGCAATCCCGCAAATTAAGCTCCCGCAATTCCTTGAGCCCGGCCAGGTGGGACAATCCAGCATCAGTGATTTTGTTACACTGTGACAAAGACAGCACCCGCAATTGTTTCAGATTGGCCAAATGTGCCAAACCCGCATCTGTAACGTTGCAACACTTATACAGATTAAGCTTCTGAAATTGTTTCAGCTCGGCCATGTGTGCCAATCCAACACCGGTGATTTTGCGGCAACAGCTCAGATCAAGCTCCCGCAATCCTTTCAGTCCGGCCAAGTGGGCCAATCCAACATCAGTGATTTTGTAGCAATCCCGCAAATCAAGCTCTCTCAAATCTTCCAACCCGGACAAATGGGACAAGCCAACATCGGTGATTTTACGGCAATATTTCAGATCAAGCTTCCGCAATTGCTTCAATCCGGCCAGATGGGCCAATCCTGCATCAGTGATTTTGCGGCAATATTCAATATCCAGCTCCCGCAATTCTTTCAGATTGGCTAAGTGGGCCAATCCGGCACTGGTGATTTGGGGGCAATATCTCATATCTAGCTCCCGCAATTCTTCCAAGTTGCCCAAGTGGGCTAATCCAGCATCAGTGATGGGGCACGATGACAGATCAAGCTTCCGCAATTGTTTCAGCTTGGCCAAATGCGTCAAACCGGTGCTTGTGATTTTGACACCGCCTGTTAGATCGAGCTTCCGTAATTGTTTTAGCTTGGTCAAATATGCCAAACCAGTGTCTGTGATTTTGCTGCAACTCCCCAGATTCAGCATCCGCAATTGTTTCAATTTAGACAAATGGGCCAATCCAACATCGGTGATATTGTCGCAACCCCACAGATAAAGCTCCCGTAATTGTTTCAATCCGGCCAAGTGGGCCAATCCTGCATCGGTGATTTTGCGACAACTGCCCAAATTCAGCGTCCGCAATTCTTTCAACTTGGCCACGTGGACCAATCCAACATCGGTGATATTGTAGCAATATCTCAGGCCTAGCTCCCGCAATTCTTTCAGCTTGGCCAAGTGAGCCACACCAGTGTCTGTAACTTTGCTACAATCCTGGTGCAGATAAAGCACCTGCAATCCCCTGAGTTTTGATATAGCGGCCAAGTGGTTGCTATCCATATTATTATCTATGGTCAGGCCAGGCAAAGGCCGGCCCGGCGTTGATGTCGCCAACAACTGCTTCAACACCGGAATAAGCGTGTCAAGCTTCTCTGGAGTTGTTATCACCGTCCATTTGTAACACGGAGGAACTGCAGCGAGCTTGTCTAGTGGTATATAGGAAACCCCATCGTGATACTCGGCTACGCGTTGAATACACACTGCAACCTTCGGCGTGGACTCTTTTTTCTCTTGTTTGGCGGGTGTCTTTGGGGTTGTCGCCGGCTTTGCGGTTTCCGCGAAAGACGGCGCACACACAGCCAAGGCCGTCAAAGCCATTACCACTACGAATATGTCGATTCGTTTCTTCACTACGATTTCCTTACCATACACTTGGGGGAACGTTAATAATATTCTCGTTCGGGCGGGCCGCCGTCGCCGTTTCGGTTACCCGCCGAACCAGTATCCGCATGGGCCTATTGTCAGGTAGACTTGCCGTTCCGCCG
>JAIORC010000388.1 GCA_021108335.1 Phycisphaerae bacterium | reverse complement strand
CCGTTGCCGGCGAGGATTTCGCGATAGCTGTGTGTGTGCAGATCCGTGAACCCGCCGGAAAATTCGATTTCCCTGTCGTCCACCTTTATAGAACGGTACGGCTTGGGGGCATCCTGGCGGTACTGCTCCGGCAGATCGTTCCTGTCCAGCGACAGGAAATACCGCACGCGTGCCCGCTGGAGTTCCAGTATGCCGCCGACTTTTGTCGGCTCGGAGACGTTCACTGTCGACTTCTTGACGCCGCCGAAAATCCAAGCCAGCATGTCGAAAAAGTGCACGCCGATATTCGTCGCCACGCCACCGGATTTGTGGACGTCGCCTTTCCAACTGACGCGATACCAGTGCCCTCGCGGGGTAATATAGGCCAGGTCAATGTCGTGGATTTTGTCAGCCGACTGGGAGTCCACGTACTTCTTGAGTTCGATAATCGCTGGGTGCAGCCGTAACTGGAGAATGACATTGACGTTTTGCCCTGTTTCGCGGGCGATTTCTTCCAGGGCGTCGGCGTTCCAGGGGTTCAGCACGAGTGGCTTTTCGCAGATGGCGTCGGCTCCGATTCGCAGGGCGAAGCGGATGTGCGAATCGTGCAGGTAATTCGGCGAGCAGATTGTTACGTAATCCACGCGATGGCCTTGCTCCCGCCGCAACTTCTCCAGGTGCCGGTCGAATCGCTCGAATTCCGTAAAGAAATCCGCATCCGGGAAATACGAGTCGATTACGCCAACCGAATCGCTCGGATCCAGGGCACAGACGACCTCGTTGCCGGTCTCCTTGATAGCCCGCAAATGCCGCGGGGCAATATAGCCCCCAACGCCAATTACCGCAAACCGTTTCATTTGTTCCGCTCCGTTTCCGAAAAAACCATAAGCCGGGGCTTTTGCCCGCGGCAATTCACCACATAGCGATTTACTTACACCTGTCGCTCACCACATTTCAAAAATGCAAGGTAAGCGAAAGGGACAAGATATCAAAAATGATCCCGGCGGGATACAGTTTTTCGGAGGCCTATTCTGTTTTTCCGGGAAAAAATCGCCCATATTTGGATTTGGTAACGGAACAATTGAAGATAAATCCAAGCCGGCCTTGACTCCGGCCTGCCAAAACGGTACAAATTCCACCTTACTTTTGAACGAATAAGGAGCATATCCATGGCAGAATTGAAGATATACTACGACAAGGACGGCTCGCTGGAGCCGCTTAAGGACAAGACGGTTGCGGTTTTCGGTTTTGGAAGCCAAGGCCACGCCCACGCCCAGAACCTTCGCGACAGCGGAATCAACGTGATTATCGCCGAGTTGGAAGGTACGAACAACTACGAACTGGCAAAGCAGGCCGGCTTCGAGCCGATGACCGCCGCCGAGGCTGCCAAACAGGGCGACCTGTTGATTATCACCCTGCCCGACGAAGTTCAGGCCATCGTATACAATAACGACATCAAGCCGAATCTCGCCCCCGGCAAGACGCTCGGCTTCTGCCACGGGTTCAACATCCGCTTCAAGCAGATCATCGCCCCCGAAGGCGTTGACGTTGTGATGATCGCCCCCAAAGGCCCCGGCCATACTGTCCGCAGTTGCTATGTCGAGGGCAGCGGCGTTCCCTGCCTTATCGCCATCGAGAACGACGCGACCGGCAAAGCCCACGACCTGGCGATGGCCTGGGGTATCGGCGTCGGCGGCGGCAGAGCGGGTATCATCGAGACAACCTTCACCGAAGAAACCGAGACCGACCTCTTCGGCGAGCAGACGGTACTCTGCGGCGGATTGACCGCGCTGGTCAAGGCCGGCTTTGAAACCCTCACCGAGGCTGGCTATCAGCCGGGCATCGCTTACTTTGAAATTCTCCACGAGCTGCTGCTGATTATCAAGCTGATGAGCGAAGGCGGCCTGAGCTATATGCGGTACAGCATCTCCAATACCGCCGAGTGGGGCGACCTGCACGTCGGCCCGCAGATCGTCGATGCAAGCGTCAAGGAAAACATGAAGAAAGCCCTGGCGAAAATCCAGGACGGCAGCTTCGCCGAAGAATGGCTCGCGGAGTGCAAAAACGGCAAGCCGAACTTCAA
>JAIORC010000160.1 GCA_021108335.1 Phycisphaerae bacterium | reverse complement strand
TCGGGATTGTACCCGAAATCCCAAACAACAGGGGCGACGATATGCTACCGACGCCCCTGTGTTTGGTTTTCAATTTAACATTTTGTAGCAATTGTACAATTCCAAATCGCAAAGGATTTAGATTATCGCGCCGGGGATGGTTTCCTCGTCTTCTTCGTTGTAGTCGGTAACCATCAAGTCGGTCGTCAGCAGCAGGCCGGCCACGGATGCGGCGTTTTGCAGGGCTGTGCGTGTAACCTTGGCCGGGTCGATAATGCCCTCGGCTACCATGTCCACGTATTGGCCGGTGCGGGCATTGTAGCCCTTCTTGCAGCCGTTTTCGAGAATCTCGGCTACGATCACGTCACCGTCTTCGCCGGCGTTGTCGGCGATCTGTCGGCAGGGGGCCTTGATCGCCCGCAGCACGATGTCCACGCCGATTTTCTCGTCGCCCTTGGCCTTGGCGCGAGCACCGGCAATCGCGTCGGAGCAGGCCAGCAAGGCCGTCCCGCCGCCGGGTACTACGCCTTCTTCGCTGGCGGCACGGGTGGCGTGCACGGCGTCGTCGATGAGGTCCTTGCGTTCCTTCATTTCGGTTTCCGTAGCCGCTCCCGCTCGAATGACCGCCACGCCGCCGGTCAGCTTCGCCAGCCGCTCGGTGAGCTTTTCGCGATCGTAATCGCTGGTGGTCTTCTCGATCTGTGTGCGGATGGTGTCGATCTGTGCCTGGACAGCCTTCTTGCTGCCGCCGCCTTCGATAACCGTGGTCTCGTCCTTGGTAATAACCAGCCGCTTGGCTTGGCCGAGCTGGTCAAGGGTAACGTCCTCGAGCTTCATGCCGAGGTCTTCGGTAATCATCGTACCGCCGGTAAGGGCGGCGATGTCGCCGAGGATAGCCTTGCGGCGGTCGCCGAAGGCAGGGGCCTTGACCGCACAGACATTCAGCGTGCCGCGAAGGCGGTTGACTACCAACGCTGCCAGTGCTTCGCCTTCGATGTCTTCGGCGATAATCAGCAGCGGCTTGGAGGCGGTAGCCATCTTCTCCAGCAGCGGAACGAGGTCCCGCAGGCTGGAAAGCTTTTTCTCGTGAATCAGAATGTAGGCGTCTTCCAGGACGGCTTCCATCGTGTTGGGGTTGGTCATGAAGTAGGGGCTGATGTAGCCCTTGTCGAACTGCATGCCCTCGACCACCTCAAGCTCGGTCTGGATACTCTTGCCCTCTTCGACGGTAATCACGCCGTCGGTGCCTACGCTGTCGAAGGCTTCGGCGATCATCTTGCCGACTTCCACGTCCCAGTTGGCTGAGACGGTGGCGACCTTACGCAGGTCGTCGGTGCCCTTGACCTTCTTGGACAGCGAAGCGATGGCTTCGACGGCGGCAGCTACTGCCTGGTCCACGCCGCGTTTTACGCTCATGGGGTTGGCCCCGGCGGCGACGGTCTTAAGCCCTTCGGTCATAACCGCTTCAGCCAGCACGACCGCGGTGGTCGTACCGTCGCCGGCGACGTCAGACGTCTTGCTGGCGACCTGGTTGGCCATCTTCGCGCCCATGTTGGCGAAGGGGTTGGGCAGTTCGACTTCCTTGGAGACGGTTACGCCGTCCTTGGTTACCTTCGGCCCGCCGAAGGATTTTTGCAGCAGCACGTTTCGGCCTGTCGGGCCGAGCGTTACTTTCACGGCGGCGGCCAATTGGCTCACGCCGTCGAGAATCGCCGACTTCGCGTCGGTATCGTATAACATTTGCTTTGCAGCCATGATTTTAACTCCTTAGATTAACCGGTTGGGTTGGTAGCCGGATTTTTATCTATCGTTTTACCAATCCGCTGGTTTACTTGTCGAGGATGGCCAGCACGTCCGACTCGCGAAGGATAACGTGCTCCACGTTGTTGACCTTGATCTCCATGCCGGCGTATTTACCGTAGAAGACGACGTCGCCCTTCTTGACGCTCATCTCGCCGCGCTTGCCGCTGTCCAGCAACTTGCCCGGGCCGGTCGCGATGACCTCGCCCTTCTGGGGTTTTTCCTGGGCGCTGTCCGGCAAAACAATTCCGCCAGCCGTTACTTCTTCAGCGTCGCACTGCTTGATCAAGATTCTGTCATCCAAAGGTTTCACTGCCATTTTGTAGCTCCTTAT
>JAIORC010000159.1 GCA_021108335.1 Phycisphaerae bacterium | reverse complement strand
TGAACAATTCAGCCGATAGGCAATGTCGGCAACCGACATCATCCGGCTGGCTTCAATAGAGTTTGTCATTATCAGTCTCCTTCAATTAAAAAGGTATCTCGTCATCGTCATCAATCCATGTGTGGGGATCGTCGGGCTGGTCGTTTTCGCGTTCTTCGCTGCCGTCCAGACGCGGCGGGATTGCTCCCAGGTCATAGCGGATGATTTCGGGGAAAGTTTTCCCCAGCGTCTTGCGGACTACGATCCGGTCGGGTTCGGCCAGTACGCCGGAGTTGGCCAGCTCGATTGCCTCAGCCGTCGTATTCGGCATGGGTTCGCTGCTACGCTTACGCCACCAGTTCTCCGCCTTGTCGCGAGCGAAGCCGGTATGCTCGATGCAAACCCATTCCCGCTTGTAATCGCCAAGGCCGACTTGATACTCCACCCGCATCGTCGTCGGGGCTTCCGGCGGGGCGTTGAGCTTGTGGTGAACGTAATATTGCACACCCTCAACGGCATAGCTGGTGTCGGTCGTGTCCGGGCTTAAAATCTCTTTCGTCGTGGCCTTCCGGTCGTGGCGAGGCGATTCCTCTATAGGGAAAACGTACCCGCAATCGGGACAGACCTTGCAGGCGGCGTGAACGATTTCCTGACACTCGGGACATTCCTTCTGCGGGGCCGCCTGCCCGGTTGGGCCGATGGTGTCCTTGATTTCCAAAGCGTCGATAGGCCCGTGGCGAAGGATATTGCTGCCGTAATCCAGCACGAGGCAGTCTTGCTTGTCGGGGTGCAGGCGAAAGCCTCTCCCGACCATCTGATAATAAAGCCCCACCGAATTCGTCGGGCGAAGCAACGCGACGGTATCGACGTTTGGAGCGTCGAAACCGGTTGTCAGTACGTTGACGTTAGCCAGGTATTTCAGATTACCGTTTTTGAAACGTTGAATCGTAAGTTCTCGCTGGAGCGGCGGTGTCTCGCCGTAGACAAAACCGCACTCCTGATCGGCAATCCGCTGAATGGTACGGGAAACATGTTGCCCGTGAGCCACGCCGGCGGTGAAAAGCAGAACAGAATGGCGGTCGGGAGTTTGCTCGACGATCTCCTGGCAGGCTTCCTCGACGAGCTGGTAGTTGTCCATGGCTGCCTCGACTTCAGACGCGATGAATTCACCACCGCGAATATGCAGGTTGTCCAGATTCGCCTTGGCCTTGCCGGCCTTGCTTCGCAACGGACAGAGATACCCGTCGTCAATCAGTTTCCGCACGCCGACCTCGTGACAGATCGAATTGAGAAAATGGTCCGGCCTGCAAATCACGCCGCCCTTGAGCCGATACGGCGTCGCCGTCAGACCGATGACCCGGATATGAGGATTCAGCTTGCGGGCGTCTTCCAGGAATGTCCGGTACATTCCCTCGCCGGAAAATGGGATCAAATGACTTTCATCGACGAGTACCAGGTCAAACGGATCGAATTTGTGGGCTCGCCGATAGATGCTCTGGATACCGGCCACGATGATCGGCTGGTGGGTATCCCTGGCGTTAAGCCCAGCGGAGTAGACCCCGACGTTCAAGTCGGGGGCCACTCGCTGCAGCATCTGGGCGGTCTGTTCGAGCAGTTCCTTGACGTGCGCCAAAATCAACACCCGGCCTTGCCATTTCTGAACCGCGTCCCGGCAAATTGTCGCCATCACGGGTGTTTTTCCCGAACCGGTCGGCAGGACGATACACGGGTTGTCATCCCGAAAACGCAGGTGGTTATACACGCTCTGAACCGCCTCGGCCTGGTAATCCCGCAACGTCAGACCGGACGCTATGGACGGCATTAAAAGCGAAGACATTATACCTTCGTCTCCTCGGACAAAGGGAACAGCTCGCTGGTTGCGGCATGGAGACGGGAGGTATTATGAGTCCTTATTTTCATGGTTTTAACTCCTGTTTTCAGGGGGAAGTGGGATTCCGCTGCCGCATAACGGGCAGCGGCGTAACGGCATGTCGAAAATCTCGATAACCAACATGCCGGGTTTTCGGGGTTCACGCCGTCGGATGACCAGCTGGTCGAGCTGACTGTTATGTGGAGTTCCGCATAACAGCCATTATGCGGAACTCCGGATTATGCGGAGCGAAAAGGGATTTTGCTGTAACG
>JAIORC010000217.1 GCA_021108335.1 Phycisphaerae bacterium | reverse complement strand
AGATGAATTCACGTGACAGAACGTTTTTGGCTCTTGAGCACCGGGCCGGCGACAGGATTCCGATAGATTTCTGGACAACGCCCGCGGTGGCTCAGCGTTTGGAAACCGAGCTTGGCAAGCCTTATGCGGAATTCCTGGACGATTGCGATGTTGACCTCCGCTATGTTGAAGGCCCGGCTTATATCGGGCCGCAAGGGCACGAAGAGAAAGGAAGGCAAACATGAAATGTCCGATGTGTGAAAATAGCACCTTTGAGTCAGGCAAAGTCCATGGGCAGACTAGATTCAAGTTCAAGAGCGACAACTCCAACCTGAGGGAAACCATCTTAGGCGGCAGAGCAACGCGTGCAACACGTTGCGAGAAATGTGGATTCATAGCGATCTTTGCAGACTGAATTGCCGGGTGCCGGGTGTTGGACTTCAAGCCGCGTAGGCCGGGCCTACACCTTGGCTACTTCTCTCGCGTTAGGGCCACATCTTTACGCCGCCAGAAGAACCCATCATCAGGCTTGCCGGCAACATACATGGCCGAAATCGCATATACCTCTTTGCCGTAACGTACTTTTCCCGACACACTGATGGTTTCAGATGCTGTACGCCCATCAATAATCAAAGAAACAAAGGGGCCGTATTTACTACAGTCCCCCGGGTGTTTCTCCATCTTGAACGGAACCTCATTCCCAACTTGATCTACTATCTTTAACGACAGTATTTCGAAGTGTTTGACTTTCATGGGACGACGATCTATTGTCCCTACGATCATCAGCGATGCTTGGTTAGCCGCCCTAAATGTACCGAGAGGCACAATCTGTAGACTCATCTGACCTGGCATCGCAGGCTCCGGCTCCTTTTGGGTTCTGTTGCAACCACAACCTGTACACACCAACAAAACCGACGCTAATAGCCAAGTTAAAAAGAATTTATACATAATTTCTCCCGAATGTCCCCAAGCAGGTTGCATGCCATTACTTCGATTTTTCGTTTTCATTAACCCGGACATCCGGGATTTTTACAGAGGACGTTTTCAGTACATATTTCTTAACGAGAGAAACAAGCTCACTATTACTGACCATAATCTCCCCATATCGGGGAGAAGGGCTTTCTACTATAAAACCACAATTGTATGGATCATCAAAAATTCTTAATCGTAGAATCCAGCTATTTCGCGAGCGTAATACCACAACATAAGTCGCTTGCAACGGGACAAATGCAGCGTCATTCCAATGGTGTGAATACGGTTCGCTCTTATGCAGAATTATCTTTTTCCATTTTTTAATCTCTGAAGCATCATCTATCTTAACACGTAATTCATATCCTGAAGCTTGTCGCCCTACAAAGAGGACGTATATTTCTATTTGATCGATATCGGTACGTTTCAATTTGCTTTCAATCAGATCATATGGTTTTGCATTCAGTACGGTTCCGATTTCTACAGAGTTGCAGGGAGCCGACCAAAACCAACAGAATGACAATCGCGTCCCAATAACACCAAGCATAACGCCACTTATGAAAATAATAAGAAACAACCATTTGACCCGATTTGTTACAGACATGTTCATATCCTTTCAAAATCGACTAAATAGCCTGTAGCCCACCGCGTGGGTGAACCTGCCTTCGGCAGAACCACCCACCCTGCAAAAACGCTAAAAACTACCTGGCGGGATTTTGCCGCGCGGCGGCTATTTTTGTCGGATTGAGGTGATTTACAATTGCTTCGGCTATCGCCCCAGCCAGTGCCCGCTGGTATGCAGCCCTGTTGAGCAGCCTGCTTTCCGTGCGGTTGGACAGGTAGCCCAGTTCCACCAGAATCGCCGGGCAGCGGGTCTTCTCCAGAACACGCAGATTTTTGTCGTGTTTGCGGACGCCGCGGCGATGGCAGTTCAGGCTGGCGAGTTTACCAGCCACTGCTTTGCCGGCCCGGTGCGACGGGCTGAGCTTTTTCGCCCGGCGTGGGTAATAAACGGTATACCCTCTGGCCCGGGTGTTTCTGGCTGCATCGGCGTGGATGCTCACGAACAGGTGCGGGCGGGTCTTATTCGCGATCTGCACCCGCCTGTCCAACGAGATGAACACGTCGCTCGCACGGGTCATTATCACCTTAACGCCTCGCCGCCGGAGAGTTTCGGCGACTTGCCGCGTTACCGAGAATGCCACGTGCTTTTCATAATGGCCGG
>JAIORC010000208.1 GCA_021108335.1 Phycisphaerae bacterium | reverse complement strand
ATGGATTACATCAATAGTATTCCTGCAAAGGTTGCAACCTCTATTGTCCTTGCCATGCAAAATCTCCGTCCAGCAGTTGTCGGGTACAAATCCGGTGCAATTGAAGAGGGGATTGCCTGCTGTCGCCGAATTAATGATGCTCAGGGGAATTTGATCTGGCGAAGTTCACGTCCGGATGAAGCGTTGCGGGCATTGCCTCGCGGACATATAGATCCGGAAGTTGGCGTTGTGGCATTCAGTGAGCCGAATGGCACCCCCATTGCAACTTTGATCAACTATGCCTGTCATCCTTCTGTAGCAGGTGGAGATTCGCCTAATTGTATCTCTGCGGATTATCCGGGGTTTGCGACTGAAATGATTGACCGCGTATACGGCGGGATGAGTGTTTTTCTGCATGGCTGCTCAGGCGATATAAATCCTGCCAAATATATACGGGGAGACAGCGCTGCTGTAGAGGACCGTATTGCTGATGCCAGACGTATTGGGCAGTTACTGGCGGGAGAGGTTCTTAAAACACTGGCGCTGATTGAACCAGAAGAAGTCCATTCTTTCAAAAGTATACAGCGGGATACGGCTCTTTCGGTATGCTCAACTGCTGGTGATGTGGAAAAATGTCTACAGGATGCCATGGAAACCGTCGCGCGATGGCGCAAAGACGGGGGTGACCCCCGGACTGCGTTGCGGAAATATGTTATTTCAAGAAAAATCAAGAATAACGCTTGTCCTGTAAACATAAGTGCCATTGCCATAAACAATATGAATGTGGTGTTTATTCCGGGAGAACCGTTTACGGAATATGGCGAACAAATCAAACGGGATTCCAAGGCTGATATGACTTTGGTTGCTGCGACATGCGGGGAAGATCCTTTTTATATTCCGACCTCGGCGGCAATAGCGCAGGGAGGCTATGAAACCAGCTATATCGCGAATTCTGAAACGGGAACGGATATGCTTGAACAGGTGAATGACATTTTAAGAGAAATTGAGGCATAGTAATCATGATGAAAAACAATTCAATACCATGGCAATTGGCCATTCCTCCTGAGGTGTTTTGCGAAAAGGCTGGAATTGACCTGTATGATTACTATTTTGTTCCGTTGAAAAGGCTTGAGACCCATCAGCGGGCGCGTGACTATTTTCTGCGGACCTTCAACCATGATATTGGCAATTATGTCGGGTCGGGGATTACCAGTTATTGGAATGCCACCCTTTTTGGGGCTGAAGTAGAATTCAAGGGCAATAATCAGGGTGCCATTCACAAGAGAGTTCTGGAATCTGTTGATGATATCCGAAATCTCATTCCGCCTACGCCTCGGGATATCCCGAATATTCCGCGTTATCGGTGTCTTTTGGATCAGCATGATCAAATGGTCGGATTAGTGAAAGGCACGGGATTTACTGCGTCATTTGGTGCTTTCGGATTTCAGGGGCCTTTCACAACGGCCACAATATTGCGGGGGAGTGATATTATGATGGATATCATTCTTCATCCAGAACTTATCAAGGAGCTTCTTGAAAAGGTTGTTCAAGCCCAATGCAATGTCATGAGTTTCTCTGAAAGTGAATTTGGACTAAAAAGAACCTCGTGTGGCATGGGGGATGATTATGCCGGATTGATATCACCCGATATGTACGGTGAGTTTTGCTACCCGTATATGAAGATACTGTATGATGCTTATGGCTTTGAAAGCAGGAGTCTGCATTGCGAAACGCTTAAACGCGGGCATCATAAGTATCTCAATATGCTCAAAATTGACAGCTATGATCCGGGTGTGAACGAGGATTTGAGTATTGAGGATATTCTGGAGGAATGTCCGGGTATGTTTTTCACGTACAACCTGTTTACTGTCCGTGACATGGTTAATGAAACGCCCGAGGCCATCCGGGAGCTGTGTGAGAATTATATTCGGCGTGGCACACCGGGAATCATGACGGAAATCACGGTTAAAACGCCCGAGGAAAACATCCATGCGTTTTTGGAAGTTGTTCGCAAATATGAACCACGGGAAGAACGCAACGAACCACATAATGAACGGCCTGAAGATTTCTTGCCGAAAGACTAGCTTATTATGGATATGGAAATATTGGATATCGTTATAGCGGGAGTCATCATCTGTCTGGTCGGAATGGCGCAGAGTGCGGTTGGATTTGGGTATGCGCTGTTTGCTACACCTCTGCTT
>JAIORC010000408.1 GCA_021108335.1 Phycisphaerae bacterium | reverse complement strand
TGCGGGAAAGCCTGCCCTTCATTTCGCCGGAAAGCAAGAACCCGCCCGAGGCGTTCACCGAGGGGACGTTGTCCTTCTATAATGACCGGACCGAACTCAACGGCGTGGTGTTGCTGGAGACCGGCGAACTTGGCCACGCTGAACGCCTCCTGCGACTGTTGACTACGCCGACGACAAGCGGCCGACGGCCCAAGCTCGGCGGGCGGCGGCTGCAAAAAGCTTTGGGCGGAGCCAGCCAGGATGCGATTTCTTCGATGGTCTTTCGGTTGCGGAGGAAGATCATGCGACAATTCCGCCGGGATTTAAATATCCGCGTCGGCAGACATGACGTAATAGCCACCGCCGACGGCGGCGGGTATTTAGTCCCAATGACGATTACGGCGGAAGATAAGACCAACGATATTGAGCCACCCACCTCGATGGCCAGTGAACTGATCGAAACCGGCTGCAATATCCGCCAGCATAAGATTATCGAAGCTATCTGCCGGGCCGGGCAAATTTCCCGCAAGGAGATTCAGCAGCTTTGCGGAGTTTCCGCGAAGACCGCCAAACGCGACTTGTGCTTCCTTCGAGACAAGGGTTTGGTCGAGTTTGTCGGCTACGGCATGACGGGCAGTTGGCGGTTGAAAGACCCGACCATCTGTCAGACGATTGCCTGCGAATAAAACCTCGCCAAAGAGGAACGCTATTTCGCCCGCCGGCCTTGACAGGCGAGCGTTTCGTCGCTACTTTCCTGCGATGATACGGAATACCTGGATACATGTAGTGGCGGTTGTTTCGGCCTTGATGGACGAGCAGTCCCGTCTGGCGGTGGAATATCTGAAGGAAGAAAACCGCGTTCTCCGCGAGCGGCTGGGCGAGAAACGAGTTCGATTAACCAATGCTCAGCGGCGACGGCTGGCTGTCAAGGCCAAGGCGCTCGGGCGAAAAACGCTTGGTGAAGTTACCGAACTTTTTTCGCCGGATACCATTCTCGGATGGTTTCGTAAACTTGTTGCCGAGAAGTACGATGGCAGCCCAAACCGTAAAGGCGGACGGCCAAAGGTTTCCCGGGAGATCGTCGATCTGGCGGTTCGCCTGGCAAAGGAGAATCGCGGCTGGGGCCATCGCCGGATTTGCAGCTATGCCATCTATCTCGGCTATTCGATTTCCGAGAGCACGGTGCTGCGGATCATGGAAGATCACGGCCTGAACCCATCCCCGAAAGAAAAACGCAAGACGACCTGGAAGGAATTCATCGGCTCACACATGGACGTGCTGGCGGCGGTGGATTTTTTCAGCGTGGAGCTGCTCACGCCGAAAGGCCTGGTTCGCTGCATGGTTTTCTTTGCAATCCACCTGGATACCCGCCGCGTGGAAATCCTTGGCGTTAAGCCCGACCCGGCCAGCCCCTGGGTTAAGCAGGTCGCACGCAACGCCACCGACGAAAACGATGGCTTCCTGCGGAGCCGCCGGTATTTAATTCACGACCGCGACCCGCTGTTCACGGAGGGCTTTCGGGACATTCTCGAAGCCGCCGACGTCGAGACAATCCGAATTCCGCCAAAATCACCAGATTTGAACGCTTTCGCGGAAAGATTTGTGCGTTCCGTAAAATTGGAATGCCTGGAAAAGATGATCTTGACCAGCCAAGGCCAATTGGAATATGTTCTGGAAGAGTACCTGGAATGGTATCACCGAGCGCGGCCACACAGTGGCTTGGGCGGCAGGATGATCGACCCGCATCCGCAGGAGGCTGGTGGCGAGATTGTCTGTTTTGAGCAGTTGGGCGGCCTGCTGAAGAGCTACCGTCGGGTGCAAAAACGGGCTGCCTGAGGGTTCCGATGGGTTTTGAAACCCCTCTCATGAACCATTGCAGGCAAGGGTGAACCGTCAGTGATAACCCGGCAGACGAAAACGCCGAAATCTGGCCCGTGTTGGATGATTAAAATCGGTTTTGAAAGCCATCGAGAACGCCGCTGCGCACCTGGTTCTTGCCCCTTGATGACAAACGATGACGCATAGCGACGGTAGTTTTCGTAAGCTCGGTCATAAGCTAACCAGGAACACGCCCAAACCTCTTGAAAACTATGAGTTGCAATAACTTAGAATTGAGCTTGCCAACGTGAATGTCGTGAGTTCGAATCTCATCGGGGTGGTCTGCCTTCTATAATGGTAAGTATGCCGAGGTCGGCAAGGTTCTGCCG
>JAIORC010000203.1 GCA_021108335.1 Phycisphaerae bacterium | reverse complement strand
CTTTTCGACGAGTCAGAACGCAACGCCATCGCAGCCAACGCGCCGCTGGCGGTTCGCATGCGCCCGAAAACGCTGGACGAAATACTCGGGCAAGCCGACTTCCTCGGCCCGGGCAAAATGCTCCGGCGAATGCTGGAAGCCGGCAGCGTCTCGTCGCTGGTGTTCTATGGCCCGCCGGGCGTGGGCAAAACCACGCTCGCCCACGTAATCGCCCTGCAATGCCAGTGCGACTTCCACATGCTCAATGCCGCCAGCACCTCGGTCAAAGAAGTCCGCGCGATTATCGAAGGTGCACGGGCGACGCTCACCACCTCCGGCAAGCGTACCGTGCTGTTCATCGACGAACTGCACCGCTTCAATCGCGCGCAGCAGGACGTGCTGCTGGACGACGTGGAAAACGGTGTTGTGCTGCTGATCGGCGCGACGACGGAGAATCCCTTCTTCACCATCAACTCGCCGCTGCTGAGCCGCTCGACGATTTTCGAATTCCAGTCGCTCACCGAGGCTGACACGCTCGCGCTGCTACGCCGGGCACTGGCCGACGAAGAACGCGGCCTGGGCCGATTCGACGTAACCGCCACCGACGACGCGCTTGCGCACCTGGCGAAAATAGCCGACGGCGACGCCCGCCGCGCGCTGACCGCGCTGGAAGTCGGCGTCATGAGCCAGGTCCGCGCAGCCGGCAGAGACGACATACACGTTACCTTCGACCTCGACGTCGCACAGGAATCCATACAAACAAAGGCGATCCAGTACGACCGCACCGGCGACGGCCATTACGACGCAGCCAGCGCATTGATTAAATCAATGCGCGGCAGCGACCCGGACGCGACGGTGTACTGGCTGGCCAAGATGCTCGTCGCCGGCGAAGACCCGCGATTCATCGCACGGCGAATCGCCATTCTCGCCAGCGAAGACATCGGCAACGCCGACCCGCGGGCGATTTCCGTCGCCGCCGCAGCCTACAACATCACGGAGCGCATCGGCATGCCGGAGTGTCGCATCACTCTCGCACAGGCTGCGATATACATGGCCTGCGCTCCCAAAAGCAACGCCTCGTACGCAGCCGTCAACGACGCGATGGACGACGTGCGAAACAGCCGCACCGTACCCGTGCCAAAGCACCTGCGAAACGCGCCGCACCCCGGCATGCGGGAGCAGTTCGGCAACGCCGAGGGATATCAATACAGCCACGCCCACCCCGGCGGAGTAAGCCCCGACCAGGATTACCTCGGTGTGGACAAAACGTTCTACACCCCCACCGACCGCGGCTACGAGAAACACATTCAGCAGTATTTGGAGTGGGTAAAAAAAATGCAGAGCGGATAGGTAAATGGATTAACAGTTGTTGGGTGGCATGCTTCTGCTCGCAGAAGCATGCGGTTAAAAAAACGCGCCGGGTGGCATGGCGACACCGCAGGGGTCGCCATGATGGGCGGCGCAAAGATTGTTTTTGGTGGCACAGGTTTGTAACCTGTGCTGCGGCGGCCTGGGAAGGCCGCCGCGCTGGGTTCGTAGACGTACTCGTTCATGGCGACACCGCAAAAAAACGCGGGCTAACCATGAAGATATCGTGGGAATTTGCACAGGTTAAAAACCTGTGCCACCTGACACTATGCCACCAGACATCGTGGGAAGTTGCATTAACAACATGAAAAAAAATCTTCGCAAACAGATCAAGCAGACGTTGGCGGCGATGTCGCCGGAGACTGCTGCCGCCAAAAGCGCCGCCGCTGCTGAAAAACTCTCCGCCATGGAAGAATTCGCAGCCGCTAAGGTCATCATGCTGTACCTGGCGATTCCCGGAGAAGTCGACACCGCGCCAATCGCCCAGACCGCCTGGGCCGCCGGCAAACAAGTCGTAGCCCCACGCCCCTGCCCCGACACCAGGCACATGAAACCCGTGCTCTGCCACCCGGCCGACGCGGATCTCTTCCACCCCGCACTGGGTCTGCGAAGCCCCGCCGGCATGCACGTCGTACCCATCGACCAAATCGACCTGCTGATAGTCCCTGCCCTGGCATTCGACCGGAATTGCAACCGCCTCGGACGCGGCGGCGGGTTCTACGACCGCTTCCTCGCGCGGCCCGAGCTGCGGGCTATTACCGTCGGGCTGGCTTTTGCAGAACAAATACTGCCCGAACTGCCGATTCATCCTAATGACAAACCGGTAGACCGAATCGTTACCGACAACG
>JAIORC010000029.1 GCA_021108335.1 Phycisphaerae bacterium | reverse complement strand
GGCAGCTTGGTGATTATCACGTTACTCAGCGCCTCGCCGGCGACGTCCACGCCCTGCCAGAAGCTCATCGTGCCCATTAGCACGCATCGGCTGCGGCTGCGGAAATGTTCCAGCATTGCCGACCGCTGAAGCTTTCTGCCCTGGACGAGCAGCTCGTAATCGTTGTCGTCGCACCAGTCTTCGATTTCGTCAGCCAGTGCGTTCAGCATTCTGTAGCTTGTCGCCAGCACGAAGCAGCGGCCTTGCGATTTCTCGACGTAGTGGCAGATCGCCCGCCCAGCCGTCGGGGCGAACTGGGCTAAGTCGTTGGGGTTGCCCATGGCGGTTTCGATGTACAGCTTCGCCTGCTTGCGGTAGTCGAACGGGCTGGACAGGAGAATCTCCCCGCCTTCCTCCATGCCAAGCCGGTGGCGGATGTACTCGAAGCCGTGCTGCTGGCCACGGGCAGTGGCTAGCGTCGCGGAAGTCAGAATCGCCGAGCTTACCTCGTCGAACAACAGCCCGCGGAGAATCGGCGCGACGTTAATCGGCGCCGACGCCAGCGTAACAATCGGCTTGGTCTGCCGAGGGAATAATCTGCCGCCGCCTCGGGATTGATGCTCGGAGAACCAATAGGCGTAGTCTTCATCGGCCTGCTGGATGAGGCACTCCAAGGTGTCGGCTAATTCCTGCGTGCGGCGTTCGTAGCCGGCTAATTCGAAATTCTGCTCTTCGTTATCGCTGCTGCTGCGGATTCGGCGGATATTGGCAGCTAAGTCTCGCAGGGTATGGCTGGCGGTGTCGGGCACGACCTCGGCCTGTCGGATTCGGCCGTTCGGCGCGACGCCTTGCCCGCGATACTCCCGCAACTGGTCGAAGAAATCTTCCACCGCGACGGCTGCCCGGTTAACGGTGGCGATGGCTTTGGAGTCGCCGATCATCGCCAGTACGCCACGGTCGGTCTGGTCGTTGTACAGTTCCCGCAGCAGGAAGCCGGCGGAGCTGTTGGAGACGCTTTTGCCGAAATGGTCGCCGGCGACGGACTCGACGGTGTGGGCTTCGTCCATCACCACCATGTCGTAGTCGCCCAGCAGGACGGCTTCGTCGGATTGGAGTGCAAGGTCGGAGAAGAACATCGCGTGGTTGACCACGACGATATCGGCAGCCTGCAGTCGCTTGCGGGCAGCCAGCAGATGACACTGGCCGTTATGGGCACACTTGCTGCCGCGACACCGGCCTGACTCGCAGCGGATTTTCGACCAGACCGACGAATCGACCTCGAAATCGATTTCCTGGTATTCGCCCGTTTCGGTGTCCATCGCCCAGTTGGCCAGGTGCTCAAGCTGATCCTGCTGCCGCTCGGAGGTGAAGAGCTTATCGCGGTTTTTGACGGTCATCGCCATGCGGCGGAAGCAGAGGTAGTTGCCCCGCCCCTTGCCGAGGACAGCTGAGAACTTCAGCGGCAGAACCTCCGCCAGGAAAGGCAAATCCTTGGAGATAAGCTGCTCCTGCAAGGCGATGGTGTAAGTGCTGACGATTACGCGTTTGTCGTGCTCGGCGGCTTGGAGAATCGCGGGTACGAGGTAGGCGAAACTTTTTCCCACGCCCGTGCCGGCTTCGGCGAGCAGGTGCTGCTGGTCGCCGAAGGCTTCGGCAACCGCGCGGGCCATCTCCAATTGCTCCGGTCGCGGTTCGTATGTATCGAGATGCTGGGCAATCAACCCGCCGGGGGCGAGAATATCGTCGATGGTCAGGCTCATTCGTTCGGAGACCCCTTTGGCGGCGCCTGGGGCTGGGTTATCGCCGGTGGCGAGCCGATGATGGGATTTTCGAAATGGTCGATGAACTCGCGGACGAATTGGAACGTAAGCCCGGCAGTGCATATTCCGATAAGCACCGCCAGCACGGTGCAGAACGTCCGCCCGCGTACCGCCGCCGCCCGCATGGAGTCGGCGATGTGGTCCTTCGCCAGCGTCAGCATCGCCAGCATGATCGCGGCTACGGTTACCCAGATGCTGATCGAATGAATGCCGATGTAAATGAACTGGTCACGGTGAACCTTCTTGCCGCTGTCGAGATAGTAAGTGCGCTTGTAATTCCCCTCGTCGTCCTTCTTCTCGCGGTTTTCGTAGCACTTGCCGCGAACCGATTCGCCGCCGACGATGGTGTAACTGATCGTGTAGGCAAGAAAATTGACCATGCCGATAAGAATAATCCA
>JAIORC010000263.1 GCA_021108335.1 Phycisphaerae bacterium | reverse complement strand
ATGTTTGGGTGGCATGGTCCCCTGGGGACCATGTGTTTTTCGTCCCGCGTGGGCGTGAGCACTCACCCTACAGTTCTACACGCATATAAATTACCAATGCTGGGTGGTCTTGAGGAAGGATGGCGTAGAAATTGCGCGATCTTTCATGGCTACCCCGCAAAAAACGCGGGGTTTCCATGCCACCCGACATAGTGGGAAATTGTTGGGTGCCATGCTTCTGCTTGCAGAAGCATGTTACGAGTGTCGAACAACCATGGTCCCCAGGGGACCATGCCACCCAACAACGTCAACGATACCAGGGCAGCACTTATGCCAGGCGGGAATGCGATAGATCAACCTTTAACCCTATTGCCAGGCGAAGAGATTCACGTCGCAGGCTGGTTGGGACCAGTCGATCCGTAGCGTTTGTTCGCCACAAGGAATCGTGATGATATTGCCGGCGAGGAAGTCGTCTTGCTCATTGTTGGTGCGGGCCTGCATCGGCTCCGGTGCCATAGCCTGGAACGCATCCAGTTTTGTTATCGTCGGGCTGAGGTCGTGTTCGCCCCCGGCGTAATATTTAACCTGAACGTCCTTGCCAAGCGATTCGAGCTTCTCGGCAAGTGCTCGCGTATGCGGATCGCAGGGAACGTTACTGTCGGCGGTGCCGTGCTCCAGATATACCGGGCAACGAATCAGATCGGCATGGTCAATAATGTTTCGGACGGACAGTTCGTAAGGGGCGAAGGCCCGGCCGGCTGACTCATGCTTCTTTGCGTCGATGTGCGTCATCGGCGAAGAACTGTACACGAAGGCAAATGTCTGCGGAGCGAATATGGTGCTCAGCAGCGCGATATGCCCGCCCTGGCTGCCGCCGTAATGAAACAGCCGACTTCGATTAAGCGATGGCTGACGCTCAAGAACGGCACGCAGCCCGTTGAGCACGTCGAAAACCTGGTAGAAACTCGCGTCGTAAGGCTGGTATGCCCCCATGCCCGTAGTTGCGTCGAAGTCGTATCCGCTTTGACGATATTCGACCGAAATGCAAACCAAGTCGAATCTATCGACAGCCCATTCCATTTTGTCCTGGTGCTGGAAGCGATTGCCTCCCCAGCCGTGCGTAAAGAGCATCACGCCGGTATGCGGCCCGATTTTATCTGGCTCGACCATCAGGGCGGTAATCATCTTGCCATAGTGCTCTGAATTTACGCTGCTGAAAGTAATTTCCTGACATTGCATTGAGTTTCTCCAGGCAGGTTTCTCTTTTTCATCTTGTGTGTGGTACTAGAGATTCCAGGCTTCGGCGAATTTTCTGAAGCTGCGGTCGTAGGTCGCTTCGGCTTCGGGCGGGAAGCAGCAGGCCGGCAGTTGTTTCATCCCCAGATGATATTGCAGACAGTCGCAACACATACCTTTTTTGCCGCAGCTATATGTGCAGTTGCAGAAATCCTTGTTGTCAGCCTTCTTGCATTCCATTTTTTTCGTCCTTTCGCTATGATTCCCCAAAGTTACCGCCCGGCAGTATAGCATAAGGGAAGCCTTCATGTTATCCCATAGGCCATTGCGTATCAGATCAACCACAAGCCCGCCAGACGTTTCTGACGCTAAAAAAAATCCGTGAAGGCCCTTACATAAATATTCAAAAGTAAATACAATCGTTCACTATTGTTTTTGGATACTCGTTTTCCTTTCAAGGTCGAATTTATGCGAATCATATTACCTATCAAGCAGGTACCGGAAACCAACGCCGTGAAGATGGACCCCGAAACCGGAACGATGGTGCGGGAGGGCGTCGAGGCGATTATCAATCCGCTGGACCTGTACGCCATCGAACTGGCTTTGCAGTTGCGCGACGCTCACGGCGGGGAGATTATCGGCATAACGATGGGGCCGCCCAAGGCTGAGTCTGCCCTGCGCGAGGCGATCGCCATGGGCATCGACTCGGGCGTGCTGATCTCGGACAGGCAATTTGCCGGCGCTGACACCTGGAGCACCTCTTACGTGTTGGCGGCGGCGATAAAAAAACTCGGCGGTCCGGATGCCGGGCCTGCGGATATGATAATCTGCGGTGAGCGGGCTACCGACGGCGACACCGGCCAGACCGGCCCGGGCGTAGCGGCTTTCCTGGACTTGCCGGTGGCCAGCTATATCAGCAAGGTCGAATCCGTCGCCGACGGGCGGTGTCGCTGTCAGCGGCTGGTTGAAGACGGCCACGAGGT
>JAIORC010000233.1 GCA_021108335.1 Phycisphaerae bacterium | reverse complement strand
TCGCGTGGTGGCCTTCCCAGGCCACCACGGCACAGGTTGCAAACCTGTGCCACCAAACTCATGCTTCTGCAAGCAGAAGCATGGCACCCGACATTCTCTTTTGACAGGCAGTGGTTTCTAAATCTTCTCAATCACTCGTAATTTCGCGGATCGGCTTCGCGGGTTGGAGAAAATCTCCTCCCTGGCGGGGACGACCGGTTTTTTCGTTATAATTTTTGCTTGTCCGGTTCCGGCAAAATCGGCGAAGGCGTGTTTCACACGTCTGTCTTCCAGCGAGTGGAAGCTGATAATCGCAGCCCGCCCGCCCGGCATCAGAATATCGCCCAGGCAACCCAGCAGTGTATCAAGGCTGGTAAGTTCGTCATTTACCGCGATTCGCAATGCCTGAAAAGTTCGCGTCGCCGGGTGGATATCGTGGCGCCGGCCCGGGCGCCGCGGCATGGCACGGGTGATTATCTCAGCCAGCTCGGCAGTCCGTTCTATGCGGGCGGTTTTGCGTGCAGCCACAATCGCGCGGGCTATCCGCCGGCTGAGTCGCTCTTCCCCAAATTGATAAATCAGATCGGCAAGCTCCTTCTCGTCCATCTGATTTACGAGATCTGCCGCCGTCCGTGGCGAATCCCGATTCAATCGCATATCCAAAGGCCCATCATTGGTGAAGCTCAACCCCCTGGCCGAATCGTCCATCTGGTTCGAGCAAAACCCCAAATCCGCGAGAATCGCATCCGCCCCAGCCAGTCCGACCTCGGCGAACACTTCTTGAATGTGGGAGAAATTCGCGTGAAAAAACCGAACCCGGCCCCCAAAGGAGGCCAGGTTCTTCTTCGCGCAAATTACATTACCTTCGTCAGCATCCATGCCGACTAACTGTGCATCCTTGCACGAAGCTTGTAAAAGGGCTGCGGCGTGCCCGCCCAACCCGAGTGTGCAATCCACGATGACGCGTTTGTCAGCCGGCTGAAGAAGCTCGACAACTTCATTCAGCAGCACCGGCCGATGGCACATCATATACGTATCCTTTCAGCGGAACTAAACTGCAATCGGCTCGTTCAGCATCGCCGAAGCAGCCGCTTCAGATAAACCCAACCGGGTATACTCACCCCCCAACGCCCGAACTCGCGCCAACCGTTGTGTCAATTCCAATAGGCGCTGTCGGGCCTCGTCATCAATAAACGACGAAGCCGCCAATTGGCGACGCAGTTCTGCAAGCTCCATCCGCGGACGTCCGTGTCCACTGTCAGGTTCGCGTTGGCTTTGAGAGGTGAGCATAATAAATCCTTTCACCGGTTGGAGGAAATTCCATCTTCCAAATACAGCCTTCCATGGTTTTGTGGCAATCCATTGCCTGCTCAATGCCGGCGATCCACGCCGGCTGATTTTTTAATATATTTACTTGTCAGGAACATCATTACCACCCGCACTTCTCTGGTCTTCCAGTACCTGGGCGGCTTCGTATAGCGTCTCCTCGTAGGAGGGCATATTCTCTTCCAGGTAGCGTTCCCATTCTTCGCTAGGCCAAAGCTCGATGTGATCCTGCTCGCCGACAAGCGTTACGTCCTGGACATTTTCCAGACTCGCGCGCTGAAGGCTTTTTTCCGGCAGGACAACCCGGCCTTGTGCGTCCGGCTTCAACAATCTCGCCATCGCGAAAAACAGGCTCAACTTCTTTGTCTGACGACTCGGCAGCAGCGAACGCTTCATGCTCGCAGCCAGCTTCCGGTAATACTCGTCTGGATACAGCCAAAGATGCTTGTCCGGCCCGAGCACCAGATAAAACTGCTGACCGTCCACGGAGAGCTGCTCGTCCCGCAATGCGGAACTGATCGCAAGCCGTCGCTTGGCTCCGATCGTCGTTTCATGCTCTCCGGTAAAAAATGGCATTCATAAGTCCTTTTGCCCACCAAGTGGGATTAACAGGGAAACTACACCACTTCTAGGGAATCGGCAAGTAAAAAATTTTTCTTTAGCTATTTTTTACAATATTTTTTAATTCTTTTTAATTCTGTCGGAACCGACTTGTCAAACAGCACGATCACCCGGCTAGCCCGGGGCTTTTCAACTTACGACTCAACTGGCGACACCATCAAAATCGCGGAAATTCCAGCCTGCACACAAACAATCTCACACAATGCGCGGATACTCCGCCATCTCAATCAGCATCATTCTTGTTATCGGACAGCCAGCCCAAACGGCATGAGACGAAGTAGGAGAATTTTTGAATCTG
>JAIORC010000317.1 GCA_021108335.1 Phycisphaerae bacterium | reverse complement strand
CCGGCAGATATTTCGGAACCAACTCCCCCAACCCAGCCGGCCAATGGCCCTTCTCGCCATGAAACCCCGCCAGGGCAATGGCAAGTTTTTCAATCTCGAATTTCATTCGCGCGGCGTCCTGCAAGTCAACCGAACGGCTTACCGAAGGCATGAGTATAGTCAATAGGAGATTTGTAACCGCACGGCTGCGGGCTTTTCTGCAAGGCCTTCCGCCAAGCATGAGGAGAAAGCCTTTGGCAATTGTTAAATGCGTGTTTTCCGCCAATTCTGTAATGCTTGCGTCGAATTCCTTTTGTGCTTCCGCCCTGCCCTGGAACCTCGGCAGACGCAGTGGCTTGACAATCCGGTCATACCAACTGTTCATTATCCGAAGCATCTCGTTCCAGTCGAGATTTGAAAATTTATGTGAATATTCCCCCAAGCCCGCGTCTCCGAGAGTCTGTTTACGCGACAGCATCATGATTGCGTCGAGCGCCATGAAGCGTTCTCCGCGGTCGATTGACTCCACAACATCCCCTACCGGCTGAAGCGCCGCGAGATCCTTTAGCATCGACTTGGCTTTTTCAGGCGTAAGTTTCCCGCTGGTTGCCAGCGTTATGCCGCCCTTCACGGCTATGGCATCAATTGCGATGGCAACGAGTTGTTCGATAAGCGTCGGTCCCTGTTGCACCAGCCGGGCGAGCCGATGCGTGGTGAGGATGTCTTGCCATGCGCCATCTACGTCGCCTTTGCGGAGTTTCAACATCGCGCGGATAACCAGTGCCCTGGCGACATTCCTGTGGCATGTTACCGATGGAAGCAACATACAGATCACCGTTGGCGGATCCGATGACGAAACAAGCGGCATGTAGTATCGCGGGCGGGTCGTTGCTTTTTCCACCAACCGCAGGGCTTCGGCGTTGGCGGCCAGCCAGCCTTGCAGTTCCGGGTGAACCCGGCCCTCGCGAAACATCTGCCATACGTCTTTAAAGTTTGCCTCTTTGTCACTGTCGCTTATTTTGGATTCAGCCTGGCTGTCGGTCGCCGCCTGCGGCTCCGCCGATTTGTTGATATCTGCACGTTCATCCCACGGAATAAAGTGATGATCGCTTTGAAGTTCCGCAGCCGTCAGCTCGAGGCGACGAAGCGTCTCATCCCTGGTCTTGTCCGGCAGAATCGAAACACCGAATGCCTTCAGCAGGAGCGGGACGGCGTTGTTTTCGGGGGTAACGCCCTTGGCGAACTGTTCGTTGAGGGCCTTGACGTAGTTTATCGTGCCGTCGGGGTTAACCGGCCTGTCGATAAAGGTCGTCTCTTTGGAAATTATGATCTCCACCGGCCCCATCGGGAAATGCAGATACACCAAGCCACCGCCAAGCAGTAGGAGTATCACCAGCCACTTCTTCCATTTCCGCTTCCGCTTCTCGGCCATGTTGCATCCCTTTGCGTACGACTTCTCGCAATTTTCCGCGATTCATCCCCCAGGGGGCCACCCGACTGTAGGGTGGGTGCTTGCACCCACGCGGATTCTAAAAAATCTTAATGTCTAATGTCTAAAAAACTGCCATCGTGTATCTATCTTTCGTGGCTGTCGCTTCGCTCCCGCCACGGCACCCGACACGTTTTCTTATCGCATGCTTCTGCAAGCAGAAGCATGGCACCCAATGCGTTTTTTAGTCATTGGGCATTGGGCATTTTTGGGCTTATTCGCCGGTTACTTTCAGTAGTGTCATTACGTCGTATTTTGAGAGTTTTTCCCGGCCGGGCAGGAAGCATAGTTCTATTACGAACGCGCAGGCCAGCACTTCGCCGCCGAGTTGCTCGACCAATTCGCAGGCAGCGGACATCGTTCCGCCGGTGGCTAGCAGGTCGTCCACCATCAGCACCTTTTGGCCTTTTTCGACGGCGTCGGTATGGATTTCGATGGTCGCCCGGCCGTACTCCAGGCCGTAGGTTCGGCTGATTTTCTGGTACGGCAGCTTGCCCGGCTTGCGGATGGGGATAAACGGCACGCCTAATCGCTCAGCCAGCAGCGGGCCGAAGATGAACCCCCTGGCCTCGACGCCGGCGACAGCATCGACGCCCTTGTCCAGGAACGCCTCCGCCATTTGATCCACGGTTTCCTTCATGGCTGCCGGGGCTGCCAGCAACGGCGTGATGTCTTTGAAAACGATCCCCTTCTTCGGGAAATCCGGTACGTCGCGAATGAATGATGCGATATCGGCCATGCTTGAACACTCCTTTGTTTGTGT
>JAIORC010000096.1 GCA_021108335.1 Phycisphaerae bacterium | reverse complement strand
CTGGATATTCGACATAAGCCCGAGCGCAAACAGCAAGTCGGGCTATAAGGTGCGCCATGAGGGCACAAACGCTGCTTGGAGCGTTTTGCGCACCAGAGTAAGGGAGATAATAGCTGGAACGAAATTAAAGAGGCTGAGGGTGGCCGATATTTCTAGGGAAAAAAACAGGATGTCGGTCGAAGATCTCGACGTTGGCGGGGAGAATGCATGCGGACCTACAGAAACCCGAAAGAGATTCGTCAGATGTAGAGCGGAAAAAGGCAGGACGAATAATCCGCTTTGGATGGGAACGAGTTTAATGTTTACTCAGGTAAGGCACCGTACTTACGCAAAATATCTTCCCGCGTGATTTTGGCGGGAACGCCACGGGGCTTCAAAACTTTCTTGCCGCAGAGAATCAGAAGTTCATAGAGATAAAATATGGCGTAGCGGTCATAGTGGAAGACAATACATTTGTTGGCGTTTTCCTGCCGTACTTTCTGACGGAACTTCCTGATGCCGGTATCTTCGCCTGCGTCTTCAAGCTCTTCCTGCTGAGTCATCCAGTCACGGAAGGCCCTGGTTAGCGCCATGGTCAGAATGGTGAGATAGGCATGGACGAGAAAACCGGCCTTGCTGTTTTCCGGCGGTCTTTTGATGAACCATCCCTGCTTTGATTCCCTGAACAGGGCGTTCTCAATTTCACTGCGAGCGTCATAGCCATCGTAACCCTTCAGCGGTTTGCTGACGGGCCCATTGGTTAGGATAACCAGCGTTTTGATATCAGGATTGTTTTCTCTGTAAGGATCGTGCAAAACAACTATCGCATTAATGGGGTTTGGTCTGAAATCGTTTCTGTTTTCGTGGCTGCCGCTGCCAAGTTCACCGTAAAATCCGGCGGTGTTCAATCCCTCAAGTCCTACAACGTCCCAAGTATCGGTGACCTGCCTGCTGTTCTTGCCATGCCCGGTGGTTCTCGTGCGCTCTCTTGTGACGTTCCGGCCTGTTTCCGCCAACGAGAGGGCGTCATCGTAAACATGTTGGTTTGATTTTGCCGGAATATAAAAGATGATTCCCTTGCCATTGAGCCACCATAACAGTTTACCATCCATAAAACCGCGATCCATGGCAATAGAAACAATCCCGGCATGTTCTCCAAGGTTGGCAATGGCCTGCGCTATAACCTCTTTTGCCAGAAGAACATCGTGGGTCTCAATAGTGGCAAAACGCATGGCAATGGGAAGGCTGCTGTTCGGGTCCCAAACTACCCATATCTTGAAGCCAAACACCGTGACCCTGATTTTTTTGATTCTTCCCCTACGTCGCCTGAGTTCAGGGGCTTTTTCTTTGGTCACCTTGCCCCGGCCCTGGCATCGTTCTGTGGATTCAATGTCAGAGGCATCAAGCAACGCCTCAACTTTACGAGGAAAAAATGAGTTGACCGCCAAAATTGAAATGACTTTATTGAAAACCCGCTCCAAGGTTTTGTTGGTAATAGCGACCATAAACGATGCTATAAATTCCGGACAAATCGGCCCTCGTATTCCGGTGTTGTTTTTGTCCTCCCAATCCGTTGAAGCTTTATCAAGGCTTCGCCGATTAACGCCCTGCTTGACCTGATGTCCATTAAAACCTACGAGACGCATAAGGGATTGAGATTGCAATAAAACCGGACCAATATGGTGAAAAAACTTCAACCCTGCTACAATACGCATCAAATAGATGAGCATAACAGCGGGAAAAGGAATTGGGCACTGCCGCTTGCGATGGTGTCGCGGAGCAAGCTGTTCGAGAACTTTCATGATGCCAAGTTTGCGCAGAAAACAAAAAAATTCATCTAATAATCCGGCATCGCCAAGCCCGTATATTTCATCAACATCCTGTTCATTGGCGAGCCTTTCCGCGATCCCGGCTTGATCTCTTTTGGCAGTGTGCCAAACAAGCCGCTTGAATATAGTTTCTGATGCGTTTTTAATAATATCCATGACCCCACCATACAGTAAAAAAAACAGCCCGTCAAAGCGGATGGTCACGTAACATATTGATATTGCTACAAAAATTGGTTTCGAAATTTGTCTTTCCTGGCGTTTTGCAAGAGGTAGATGAGGAGGGGGGTTCAACCTTGAATGTCGTCGCAAGAAGAGGTCGCCAAGAGCTTTGTGGGGTCTAATTTGAGCAAGGCGCAAGGCGAGAATGAATTTTCACTTTTGCGTGGTTTGTGAGATTTTTTCAACTTTTTCCAAAAAAATAATGGCTTATGTCGAATATCCAG
>JAIORC010000301.1 GCA_021108335.1 Phycisphaerae bacterium | reverse complement strand
TCCGGCGTTGCCGAGAATGACAACATATAGGACCAGCAGATTTTATCGCCCGGTTTGAAAGTGGTTTTACTCATCTCGAAGCCGAAGAAGTCGGCCCAGCCGTAGATCGCGCGCTTTACTATCTTGCCATTTTCATCATTTTCATAACTGACGGCAAACATGGATTCTTTCTCATTGGCCGAGCGGCTGAATATTTTCCCCGGCAGTTTGCCTTTTTGGGGGAAGACGAAGCTGTATCCGGCGTTGGTTTTAATGAGGGCGGGTTGTCCATTCTCGGCGGCCTGGAGATTATACGTCAGCCCGTTACCGTAAGTGGGCCTGAAATAATTGAAGATTTTCTCGTCCTTGACCTCGGCGGAGAACGTCAACTCGTTGTGAACGATGATCTTGTCCTGGTAAAGCCCGTAGAGAATCCGGTAGTTACAGTGAGACGGCGGACCTTGCCGTGATTTTTTCAGGCCGGCTTTGCCCCGCTTCATAAGCGTTCCGGTTACGAGCGCGAACAGCTTGTCGCCTACTTGCTTGACCTTGGCTTTGCCGGGGGAATACTGGCTTTCCCAGCCACCGGAAATGAAAATATCGTTGAAACCGTTGTGCACAGTCCTCACGCTCGGACTACCGCCCTGCGAGACAAAAATGTGTTTTTTGTTTTTTACGTCATAGATGTCGGCGATAACTCCGCCCGTCGGCGACAGCGGCCCGTAACTCAGCCAAGCCATGTAGGCCGGCGTCTTGGCGATGACCAGACCGTTGCCCTTGTAATTCGAAAAGCATGTCTTTTTCTCGAATGGAAGCGGCCTTCTTTCGGTAAAATTCCGCCAGCACCCGTATAACTCAACCAGCTTGTTTCCACAATCATGCATAATATAATGCAGGCGTAAGTCTCTGGGAAGGTTATATGCCTTGTCAAATCTCTCTGAATAGAAAGCGGCTATGTCGCGGGCATTTTCGTCGAAGGGACTCATAGTCATAGCCCCCACGAAAAAATTAACCGGTACCGGCGGCTTGACACGAAGTCGCAAGAAGAAATCCGTTCGCGTCCCGACGGCGGTTTGAATCCAGCCATCCGGTAGAATCATATGCTTCAGAAATTCGCTGCCTTTTTTCAGAGCGGGCAGCATGTCGGGGTCTTTGGAGTCAGCGTAATACTCCGCCAGGTTTGAGTACGTTACCCCGCCGTAGACTGGGTCCCAGCCATAAAAACGACCGCGAATGCCTCCCAATACGTGGCTCCACTCGAAGCCGAAGGGTCTATCAAGCCGGCAAAGTAATACTTTCTTTTTCTCAAGGTAGCATTTGCGGGCAGTTTCGCTGCCGGTGGCTTTCCATACGTAATACGCCCCAAGCAACGCGTTGGAATCCTGGTTGGCGATTGCCCCGCGACAGTGGCTCAAACCGGCTTTGCTGCATGCGAGTATCATCCTCGCTTTCCATTGGTTCTGTGTTTTGGCGTCCATCTCATCTTTCAGTAGCATGTATGTTTTAGCAAATGGAACGAGAACAAAGCCGGTGTCGCAGTAGCTGCCTGCGCCGTTGGGATGGCCTTTTTTCGGTTCGTGCCACCTTGCCGACGGTTTATCCCTCTTGATGAGATACTTGCCGCACAGCAGCGCGCTGTCGCGGAGCTTTTTGTTTCCCTTGTACTTGCCTGTCGGATCGTTCTTGTATAGCCAGGCAAGAACATACATCGCCTCGTCAAATTGTACCGAGCCTTTGCGTTTTGACTCCGTGAAGCGGCGTTGAAACCCCCCATACGTATCGCTGGTAAGGTTCATGTCCTGCTCCCCAAGAATGGCGGCGACGGCCGTGTGAAGCGAGCGGACGACGTTAAGCTTGTCCCCCGACTTGACCGGGATGTCTTGTTTCTCACTAACCGGCTTTTCCGCACAGGCGGAGCAACAAATCGAAAGTAAAATTATTAGCGTCGCGCTTGTTTTCTTCGTCATTTCTTTCACTTATCTTTCTCTAAGGTAATTTTAACAAACTCGGGAACAATGGGAACCACAGCTAAAACCGTGGCCTGATATACAGTAACGACAAAATCTGGAACCAGCCGGAGAAAATTCACACCCCTTCTTGTGGGGAATTGAGGCAGCGAAGCCGGTTTACGGCCACCACCATGTGTCGATGAAGTAGGATATGTTATAAACGTTCGTCCGGCCGTCGGGCGCGTAGAGCTTCTCGTCGTTGCCGGATATCCGTTTGACGTGCCCGTCGCAGAAAACCATGTTCGTGCCGCCGTTGTGCCGCAAG
>JAIORC010000186.1 GCA_021108335.1 Phycisphaerae bacterium | reverse complement strand
CGGTTTTCGTCCTGGCGTTTGTGGTTGATGCCGAGTTTTTGTTCGTACAGGCGATAGACGTCGGCGGGGCTTAGTCCCAGCGTCTGGCAGATGCTGATCCAGAAGAACAGCATGTCCGTAGCCTCGACGCGGGCGTTCTGCAAGTCCTGCAGGTCGTACTGCCGGCCTTCCTTGGCCTCCTTGTACCAGTGCTTCCACGAGAGGCAGTCCTGCAATTCGTAACACTCCGAAGCCATCGCGTCGATGTAGTTTTTCAAGGCCCGTCCCACTGCCAGCGACACCTCCGGCGGCACGTCGCCTTGCCGGTCGGCGGCGGTGAGTTGTTCGCCCAGGCCTTGGGTGTCTATTCCCGCCCGGGCATTGAGCTTGGCCTGCATCGGCCAAATGTCTTCCAGCGATTGGATTGGCGTATCGGTCATGGTTTGCTCCTGTTGTGTAAGTCGGCTTGGCATTTCAAAAAATCCTGATACGCGAGCGATTGTATCGCTTCGGCTTGGCGATGGCAATTATCATCCGTTCCGCGGCTTGACGATTCCGGTTTTTGGGAGAATGGTAATAATATTGGCCCGGCTTCGGCCCAAATCCCCATTAGTTGGAAAACTCCCAAACGGAGCAATCGCCGGACCGGAACGCCCTGTTTGTAACTCCGGCGATACCAGAGGGTTATGGCAAAAAAATCAAATCTTCTTGACATGGGCGGTTTTTGATAGTACACTCTCCCTCGTTGATAGATTGTACTTGATTACTTAGTTAAAATTGAGTTCCTGGGTAGGTGCTGAAATCGTAGCTGCGTTTTTGTAGCTGTGATTTGATTCGAGATCGGATAACGATGTGAGAGTAGCACCTCAGCGGGGACTTTTTTTAACTCGTATTGTAACGAAACTAAGTTATGTGGGTGTTTCAGCAGACTATATTTCAGGATAATTTATGGTAACTACTCGCGCAAAAGTCGCAAAAAAAAGCAAGCCGGCCGCGAAACCGATTCGCGGTTACGACTCTGCCATTCGTTTTCTTCATTCGCAGACCGATTACGAACAGATGCTGCGTGTCCGATACAACCGGGACACGTTCAGCCTGGATCGCATGAGACTGCTGCTGAAGAAATTGGGCAATCCGCATCAGAAAATTCGGTCGGTGCATATCGCCGGTACCAAGGGCAAGGGTTCGACCGCGACGATGCTGGCATCGATGTTGCAGGCCTGCGGGCATTCGGTGGGGCTGTATGTCTCGCCTCACATTTGCGACGTTCGTGAGCGGATATCGATCAACGGGCAGAAGGTTCCCCGGACGCAGATGACGAAACTGATCGCCAAGGCTGCCCCGCATGTGGAGCGGATGAAGGGCGACAAGCCTACTTTTTTCGAGATCATGACGGCAATGGCGTTTTCCTACTTCAAGGAACAGGCGGTGGATATCGCCATCGTGGAGACCGGCCTGGGCGGCCGGCTCGACAGCACAAACGTCCTGGAGCCGGAAGTCTGTGGGCTTACGAGTATTTCGATGGACCATACCCATCAACTCGGCGGCAGCATCGAGGATATCGCCAGGGAGAAGGCCGGCATCCTCAAGAAGGATATTCCCGCGATAAGCGTTCCCCAGGACCCCGCCGCCAAGCGGGTACTCAAGAAGGTTGCAGCCAATTCCAAGGCGAGCCTCCTGTTTACGGGTGATGATATCGAGTTCAGCTATCGCGTGGAGTCGTCCCGGCAGGAAGGCTGCCATACGCGAATTTGCCTGACGACCCCACATAGCCGATTCGAGCACCTGCCCGTGCCGGTACTGGGTGAACACCAGGCTCTTAATTGCGGTTTGGCGCTGGCGCTGCTGGACCAGTTGAAGAAAAACGGCGTGGAGATTGACGACGAGTTGGCGATCAAAGGCCTGGCCAGTGTCGATTTGCCCGGCCGGATGGAACTGATCCGCGATAATCCCCGCATCCTGGTTGACGGTGCTCACAACGCAGCCTCGATTCGTGCCCTTATGCGAGGCCTCGGCCAGCATATCCCGTACGACTCGATGGTCATGATCTTCGGCTGTGCCGCCGACAAAGACGTTCGCGGCATGATGGAGCAGGTCTCCACCGGTGCCGACAAGATCATCTTCACCCGCGCCTCGAACGCCAACCGCAGCGCCGACCCCCACGACCTTGCCGAAATCTACACGGAATTGTCAGACGGCCGGGTGGCCCAGGTTGCCGAAGACCTCACCGAAGCACTCAGCATCGCCCACGGCGCGGTCAGCCGGGAAGACATCATCTGCATCTGCGGCTCATTTTATCTCGTCGGCGAGGC
>JAIORC010000223.1 GCA_021108335.1 Phycisphaerae bacterium | reverse complement strand
GCCGCCGAGGCGACAATGGGCGAAGAAGGCGGCTGGGCGGTGCCCGTAAGTTACGGCTATCCGCTGGACGAAGCCCGCACAATCCGCAGCCGGGCCGGCGTGTTCGACCTGTCGCACCTGGGGCGGATCCGCATTCGGGGCAACGGGGCGCTGGAACTGCTGGAGCGGGTCTGCACCGCCGACGTCGCCCACCAGGAAGACAACACCGCCATGCACACCCTGCTGTGCAACGAAGCCGGCGGCATCCTCGACGAAGCCTTCCTCCTGCGGCTGGAGAGTATGTGGGTGCTTACCACCAACGCCGCCAACCGCGAAAAGCTGCTCGCCCATCTCAAGAACCAGGACGTCGTCGGCGCGAAGATCGACGACCAGACCGCCAAGGTCTCGCAGATTGCCGTGGCAGGCCCGGCGGCGGAGAAAATCCTGGGCGCAGTCCTGCCGATACCGGTAACAGGCCTGGCCCGCGGCGAGGCGAAAATGGGCTCGCTGATGATCGCAAACTACATCGCATCCCGCAGCGGCTATTGTGGCCAGTGGATGCTCGAGGTGATGGTGCCCGGCATGTTCGCGGGTAAGGCGTGGGCGTACATCACGCAGAAGGCGGGCGAAAACGCCATTGCCCCGTGCGGCATGGCAGCCAGGGACATTTTGCGTATCGAGTCGGGCCTCTGCCGTTACGGCCACGAGGTCAACGAGACGATAGACCCCATCACCGCCGGGCTTGGCGGGTGCGTGGATTTCGACCATGATTTCATCGGGGCGGCCGCTGTGGAGAAAATCTCCCAGGCCGGCCCGACCCGCAGACGCGTAAGCCTCGTGCTGGACACGCCTTGCGGCGACGATACCGGCCAGACGGTCGATGTCGAGGCGATCCCACGGCTTGGCGCGGCGATTACGCGAACCGACGGCGGGGAAATCGGTACGGTTACAAGCGGCACGTTCAGCCCGCACCTGCGGAAGATAATCGCGATGGGCTACGTCGCGGCCTCCCACGCGGAAACCGACGCCGAAGTGCTTGTCGGCAGCCAACCGGCACGGATTACAAAAGTGGCCGGCCAAATCTGAAGTAGCTGTACCGCGGTGGCATGGGAAGGCCACCGCGCGTAGGGTGGGTGCTTGCACCCACGCGGGAACTTCCCACGTCGGGTGGCATGGCGACACCGAAGGGGTCGCCATGATGAATGGCGAGGAAATAAACTTATGGCCCTATCTTGTCGATGACGCATCGTTTGACCAACACTTCGCGGCGTTTTGTGATAAAATGTCAGGCCGAGGAATTCGACTATGGAAAAAAATGAAAGTCTGATAGCGTCGCCGCACCAACTGCGACGGATGAGCATGGCCGAGCTGACCAGCCTGGCCGAGAATATGCGTGAGCGGATTATCGAAGTGGTCTCCACAAACGGTGGCCACCTCGCCAGCAATCTCGGCATGGCCGAGTTGACCATCGCCCTGCATTACGTCTTCGATTTTTCCACCGACCGGCTGCTGTGGGATGTCGGGCACCAGTGCTATCCGCACAAAATGCTCACCGGGCGGGGCGGCGAGCGGTTTGCCACTCTTCGCCAAGCCGGCGGACTCAGCGGATTCCCCAGCCCGTCCGAAAGCCCGTATGACCTCTTCGCCACCGGCCACGCCGGCACGGCGATTTCGACCGCAGCCGGCCTTGCCTGGGCGGACGATGCAATGAACCGGGACAACAAAGCCGTCGCCGTCGTCGGAGACGCCAGCATCGTCAACGGCCTGAGCCTCGAAGGACTCAACAACGCCGCCCTGCTGAAGCGGCAGTTTCTGATCGTCCTCAACGACAACTCGATGGCCATCGATCGCACCCACGGCGCATTGGCTGAGGCGCTGGAACGCATCCGCCTCAACAATACTTACGCCGACGTCAAAAATTCCACCGAAAACCTCCTGCGACATCTGCCGATGGGGGCGGGCATATCCGAGGCGATCAAGCACCTCAAGCAGGGCCTGCTGACCACCATCCACGGGCCGACGCTTTTCGAGACGCTGGGGTTCAGTTACTTCGGGCCGGTCAACGGGCACGATATTCCCACGCTGATAAAGTTGCTCCAACGGCTGCGCGATATCGACCACCCCATCGTGCTGCACGTGCATACCGAGAAAGGCCGCGGCTGCGCCTACGCCGTGGACGACCCCTGTCGCTTCCACAGCCCCAGCGCCCACACGATCAAGGACGGCCAAGCCGTCTTCGACGAATCCGCCGCCCCCGCGTGGACGACCATCTTCGCCGAGGCCCTCATCGACCTGGCCCGCCGCGACGACCGCGTCGTAGCCATCACCGCAGCCATGCCGGACGGTACGG
>JAIORC010000150.1 GCA_021108335.1 Phycisphaerae bacterium | reverse complement strand
AACGCCCGGCGGCAGCATATATGTCTGGAAGGGCGAGGGTACGGATGGGGGATTGTCCATGGCGGATATTCTGGCGGGCCAGGGCCGGGATCCGAAAATGGGCGATACCTTTGGCGGCCTGACGCCAGAAGAGATAGAGAACCTTCGTCTCAACGGCGGCGGGTTGGGAATTCTCAACTTCACCGGCGGCAATGGCTTCTTTGGTGGGCTGCGAGGTTTCTTCCCCATACCGAAGCTGCCGTCGCTGCCGCCCGTGCCGCCGCATCAAGGGGAAGGGGAGATTACTTATCCCTAAACGCCGGCTGGCTGGAATGTTGATAGCCGCGCTTGTCTCCGCCGTTGCCGGGCGGTAGACTCTGGGCATGGATCGTCAATCCGGGGACATTTCGAATTCGAAAGGCTTTGCGGATAAGGTGCTTCGCGTACTCTCGATATTCTTCAGAAGTCTTCGGCCCAGGCGTTCTTCTAAAGCGTCCCGGCCTGGTTTGTCGTTTCTGCTGGGTCTTGCGGGCACGGCGATAGTTCTGGCTGCCCATTTTGCCTCGCTGGACCGGCGGGCGGAACTCCACGCCCTCGACCTCCGCCTGCAATACGCCGCCAGCCGGGCCGAGCCGGAAAATATCCTGCACGTGGATATCGACGACGCCAGCCTGAACGAACTGGGTCGCTGGCCCTGGCCTCGCGAAACTCTTGCCGGCATCGTCGAAGTGCTCGGAGAGTGCGGCGCGAAGACCATCGTGCTCGACATCATCCTGCCCGAGCCGCAGAAAGTTCGCTACGTGGACGCGGCGGGCGAGGTCTACGGTTATTCCGATTCCGCCCTCATCCACCAGGCCCCGCCCGTGCCCGTGTTTGACGATGCGATCCTTACCCGGACAATCCGCCAAACCCCGAACGTCTTCCTGCCGATGTATATCGATAGCGTCGCCGCCGTTGGTTCGCCGCAGAGCGTGATAGACTCCCGTGTCGCCGCGCTGCTGAAGGCCGACCCGCAGGTAAGCTTCTCCGCCGTAATCGCAGCCCTGCACGCCAACGCCGTCGCCGAGGTAAACGAAACGGAACTCGCCGCCAGGGCGTATCTGCGGCGGCGGGCGGTTTTGGCGGTCGAGCGATTCGGTATGCCGCCTGGTCAGGTGGGGGATTTAAGCCTTCGCGGTGGCGAAATTATTCCGCCGTTGGTACCATTCGCGCGAGTGATGGACGGCTGCGGCTATGTCACGTTTCGGCCTGACGAGGACGGTATTGTCCGGCGGATTCCGCTGCTGGCCCGTGGCGGCGAACTGATATATCCGCAATTCGCCCTGACCGTTGCGGGCAACTCGCTGGCGAGGCGGGGTGGGGGGAAGGTTAACATCTCCACCGACGCGTCGACGGTTACGCTTAGCTGCCCGGACGGCACGACGCGCGTCATCCCCGTCGACCGGGAGGGGAGAATGCTCATCAACTGGTCGCGGGGAACCTGGCTCGATACTGCCGGCCGGCCTGGTGAAATCCACATTTCCGCCGCCGCCGTGGCAGCCGTCTGGCAGCAGCGGCAGCGACTGGCGAGCAACCGCAACCTGATGCGCCTGACGCAATTAACCCTTGCCCAAGGCCGATGCGACGAACTGGAAAAGCTGTTCGCCGAGGCCGACGAACTCTACCACAAGCGAATCGCCGCCGAGCGCGGGCGATATATCGCGATGCTATACGATCCGGCGAACATCCCGCCAAGGCCGACTGATCTCATCGCCGCCGAGGCTCGCATCGAGGGACGTATCGAAACTGCCGCCGCCGCTTTCCGCAAGGAACTCGACGAATTCTACCTCGCTCAACGGCCCAGCGATCCGCAGGCCGGGAAGCAGTATGACAAGTTGGCAGCCTTGCGGGACAGGCTTGATTGCATCCGCCGGGCCAACGCGAAAATCAAACGCGACATCGCGGACTACAAAACCCGGCTGCGGAAAGAGATAGACGGCAAAATATGCATAATCGGATCGACCTCGACCGGGGCTGCGGACTTCGTGCCAACTCCGCTGTGGACGCGAACGCCCGGCGTGGTGGTTCACTCCAATATTATCCGGGCGATCCTGACTGACGATTTTTTGCGGGTCGCACCGGCGGCGCTCGATATTCTGGTTATCCTGGTGGCGGGCGCGCTGGTTGCGCTGCTGGCGTCGAGATGGCCGGTATTTCCGGCGGCGGTCGCGGCGATCCTGCTGGCTGGCGGATACGCAGCCTTCAACGCGATGGTGGTATTCGCCATCTGGAAGGTCTGGCTGGTAGTTGCCGCGCCACTGGCAGCGATGTTGGCGAGTTTCCTGGTGGTTACCGCGTATCGGCAGTTCACCGAGGAGCGGGCCAG
>JAIORC010000124.1 GCA_021108335.1 Phycisphaerae bacterium | reverse complement strand
AGCAGCTTGAACGCCTTGCCGAGCTTGCCGGTGTCCGGCAGATGCGGGCCGCGACACATATCCAGGAATTCGCCCTGCCGGTAGAAGCTCAGGCTCGTATCCGGGTCGTCAGCCAGCATGTCGGCGATCATCTCGCCCTTATAAGATTGGCCGAGTTCTTTCATCTCCGCCCGCGCTTCGTCAGCCGACATCTCGACCCGCTCGATTGGCAGCTTTTCCTTGACGATTTTTTTCATCTCGGCTTCGATTTTCGCCAGGTCTTCGGTGCTGATATGCTCCGGCAGGTCGAAGTCATAGTAGAAGCCGTACTGAAAATCATCCATCAACGCCGGGCCTATGGTGTATTGAACGTCCTTGCCGTAAACGCGAACCACCGCCATCGCCAGCACGTGGGCGGCGGTATGGCGGAGGATTTCCAGCGACGCGTCATCGCGGCTGGTCAGCAGGGCTACTTTGCAATCACCGTCGGGCAGCGCAGCCGACATGTCGCAAAGCGCATCGTCCACCGTCGCCGCCACCGCCGACCGCGCAAGGCCTTCCGAAATGTCCGCCGCGACAGTCAGGGCAGTAGCACCAACTTCGTACTGCCGCCTGGAACCGTCCGGTAATTCAACATTCACCATCGTTACTGTTCCTCTTTAGAGGTTCTCTTTACTCATTAGCGATTCAAAAAAAACCGGTACGCAAAAAGCCCGAACCCTGCGCAAACAACGCCTGGTCCCCGTCTGGGGACTAGCAAGTCGTCGTAGTAGCGGTGTTCATTGGCATTTTGTGTACCGGTTCTCAAGTTAAGCACATTTGAAACACATTTTTACATCTGTAACATCTATAAACTAGTCCTTTACGGGCAAAATGCAAATGCGTTTTTACTTTTTTTGAGATTGTAGGGTGAGTACTTGTATGGTTATCTGGCGGGGCGAAGCTGTAGAGTGGGTGCTCCCGCCCACGCGGTTTTTGTTTTGGGTGGCATGGCTTGCTTGCAAGCCATGTGTTTTTCGCCCCGCATGGGTGGGAGCACCGACCCTACACGCAGCGATGGGTGGCATGGCGACACCGCAGGGGTCGCCATGAAGAATGGCGCATAAGTCGCGTGGTGGCCTTCCCAGGCCACCACGGCACAGGTTGCAAACCTGTGCCACCAAATACTATCTGCTACTTCCCGGCAGCGGCTGCGTGGCCGTCTGGCGGGGCGAAATGCTTTTCGAGATTTTTCATCAGCCGTTTCCGCTCGGCAGTAATAGCCTTTTGCAGATTTTCGGACATCTGTTCCGGCAGCAGAAAAATCTTTACCTCCGAGCCGCTGGACAGACGAATGCTGGTCTGGATGAAAAAGGCCGGCTGCTGCGGGGTCTTATTCCCGGCGGTTGGGCTGCCGGCCTGGAGATGCGCCGACGGGGCGACCGCGATGCCCTTGCCGGTAACGGTGAATTTAAGCCCGGTCGTACCGGAGATTACTTCCATCGCCTGGGAAATCGTCGCGTCGGCCATGATGAGCGTAAAATTGGTGCGGGCCTCCGGTTTAAGGAGATTCATCACACCAGGGGCAAAGGTCAGCTTCACCTGGGCCTTGCGGGCGAGGTCGAGCATCACCTGCATCAGCCGACTGTTCTGGTATCGCAGCGAAACCTTCCGCTCCAATTGCCGCTCGATCTGGAGCTTCCGGCTTAGAATAACCACGCGTGTCTTGTCCAGATACCAGCTCAGGTCGCCGGCCCGGCAGAACGCGTCCAACCATTGGGCTGCGGTCAACGGCTGGGCCTGCCGCGTCTTCTGCAATATCCCGCGAACCCTTTTGGCGTCCATCCCCTGGGGGTAAACCACCTTCATTTCCTTCACGCCGGTAACTCGCCGCAACACCCTCGTCAGCGTAGCGTTCTGGCCTCGGTCGGCCTTGGCCAGCCGCTTCGTGAGGATCGCGCCCAAGGCCTTCAACTCGTTAAACGTCGCCCGGCGACACATGCGGTATAGCGGCCCGGACGGGGTAATGCAAATCTCGTCGCCCTCGACCTTCCAGCCAAGCCCCTGCGGCCCAAGCATCTGCGGCAGCGCTTTACGCAGCGTCGTGCCCTTGATAATTACATTCAGCCGCGTCTGATTACCGTACGGCAACAATTCCAACGCCGCCGGGTCGATCTGAAACTTCACGCCGGTATTCTTCGCAAGCGTCTTGAAGACATCCTCGATGGGCGTATCGGAGACAGCCAATTCCACCGGCCCATCAAGACGCTTCTGGATAGCCCCAGCCCCCCCTGCCGCTTCCGGCTGGGCCTGCGCCGGTACAGCCAGCACGCACAAAACCATCCCAGCCGCCAGAACCACCGCCGCCCGCTGCTTCCTGGAAATATTTTTCACATTCTCAATATTTTTCATAACTGTCATCGTATTTTTCTCCTGTACT
>JAIORC010000170.1 GCA_021108335.1 Phycisphaerae bacterium | reverse complement strand
GTCTGAAAAGTATCTTTGGAAGCGAAAATTTCTATTTTTGTTTCTGGCAAGGAAGCAAAATAATGGCATATTAGTGAATATTCCGTTGTTTTGCTGACGCAGTCCAGAAGCAAAAAGAGGAATTTGCAGCCCAAAGAAACTTTTCAGACGGAGCCTAATATTCGGTTTTGTCATAATATCAATTTGCGGGAATTGCGGGGTATTTCACGAAAAGTCACCGTTGCGGCAGTATTATTCAAAGGGAGCCTCTAAAAAAAAGTGCCCATCCCCCAGGGACGGGCACCTTCTCAGTCAGACAGCGCAGGAGCGCTGATGTAATGTTTCAACCTTTCGCAATAATCATTTCGCTTCGGCAGCCTCAGCAGGTTCGGCAGCCTCAACCGTTTCGGTGGAATCTTTGTCAGTGGGGGCACCATCCTCGGGGGGCATTACCTTTTCCATAACCGTTTTTCGGATTTCCTCCGCCAGTTCCGCATTTTCCACGAGAAACTGCTTGGATTTCTCTCTGCCCTGGCCCAATCGCGTCTCGCCATGACTGAACCACGCACCCTGCTTGGCTACGATACCGTGCTCCACCGCCAGATCCAGCAGGTCGCCTTCGTAGCTGATGCCGCTATCGAACATGATGTCGAACTCGGCTTTGCGGAACGGCGGGGCGACCTTGTTCTTCACGACCCTCGCCCGCACGCGATTGCCGACGGGATTCTCGCCGTCCTTGATGGTCGTTACGCGGCGGAGGTCGATGCGAACGCTGCTATAGAATTTCAACGCGTTGCCGCCGGGCGTCGTCTCCGGATTGCCGAACATAACGCCAATCTTCATGCGAATCTGGTTGATGAATATAACGATAGTCTTGCTCTTGGCGATCGCACCGACGAGCTTGCGCATAGCCTGGCTCATCAGCCTGGCCTGCAGCCCCACGTGCGTAGCGCCCATTTCGCCCTCGATTTCCGCACGGGGAATCAACGCCGCCACGGAATCGATCACCACCACGTCAACCGAGTTCGACCGCACGAGCATCTCGCAGATTTCCAGCGCCTGCTCGCCGCTGTCCGGCTGGGAGACCAGCAGCGATTCGATATCCACTCCAAGCTTGCGTGCCCAGGTGGGGTCCAGGGCGTGTTCCGCGTCGATAAAAGCCGCCACGCCGCCGTCCTTCTGGGCGCTGGCGATTACGTGCAACGCCAGCGTCGTCTTGCCGGAGCCTTCCGGGCCGAACATCTCAACGATTCGCCCCTGCGGAATACCCCTGCCGCCCAACGCCAAATCCAGGCTCAACGCGCCGGTACTCGTACCGGGTATCGCCTTGATCTTGTCCGGGTCAAGAGTCATGATCGCCCCCGTGCCGTAGTTCTTCTCGATCTGCTTCAAGGCAGCGTCGAGTGCAACGTCCCGCTTCTTCTGGATTGCCTCGGGGTCGGTAGTCTTGACAGTTCTGGTGGTCTTCCGTGCCATCTTCGTGTTCCTTTTTTCTTTTGTTGCGATCATGTGTTTGCTCCGTCAAAAAGTGTTCGTTCGGCTACTGTTAGCTCTATCGACAACACTGTACGGAGCATGTTAGGCAATTGCAAGTAAAAAACCAAACAAAAACCAAAAAAATGCCAAGTGGCTATAAAATAAGTCTAAAATGCACCTAAAAAAATTCGCCAAGGCCTCATTATTGCTCTTTAATTTCCCTGAAAATAACGCCTGTTGTCGGGTTCCGCAAGAAGTCAGCCGTAAATTTTATAATGTTTTTTTACAGCCCCTGCCTGTCCCCACCGAAAACTCCATCTGGGACGGCTATAGCTCATCCACATCACACGAACGCTTTGCCAGCAGCAATGGCGGTGACTAATTCGTTCAGGTCGGCATGGGTGTAGATGTTCATTGTCAATTGTCCGATTAAAATACCACAAAAAAGCAGGAACTGTCCCCGTTATTGCCCGGAATAACAGCCGGTTTTCATCATTTTTCCAGATAATCCACCATCCCCTTTGAAAAAATCCACCATTCAAGTGATAAAGAGCTTGACAGGCTTCTGAAGTGTGATACAATTCAAGATAATGATTACTGTAACGTTTACTTTCCCCAAAAGGTCTTGAGAAATGAGTTTGACCGTAATAGATGTTGCAAAGAAAGCTTCGGTTTCGGTAGCTACCGTTTCGCGGGTTCTCAACAACCAGACAAGCGTCGGTGCCGAGCTGAAACGGCGTGTTCTTTCCGCGATGGGAGAATTGAATTACCGTCCCAATCTGTGTGCTCGTGGGATACGAAAGAATTCAACGGAGCAAAAAACCGGCCAGATCGCGCTGGTATTCATCAATATAGAAGAGCAGAGAATGCATGCACCTTACATGCTGCAGTACATTCACGGCGTACAGCAGGAGATTACCAGTTCCGGGCGAAAATGCCTCTTTCTCACGTGGAA
>JAIORC010000092.1 GCA_021108335.1 Phycisphaerae bacterium | reverse complement strand
GTCGGCTGGAAAGTCGTCGGCTATATCTTCATCGTCCTGGAATTCGTCTTCCGGTGCGTCTTGGGGGTCTTCCTGTTGTTGGGGTTCGGCGGCGACGCGTGCGGCATCGATTTTCGCGTCCAGTTCGGCGAGTTCTTCTTCCGTGGGAGGGTTGGGATTCAGTTGAACTTCTATTTCGCCGAAGTTTTTGCCCTGTGCAGCGAAGATTTGCTGCAGGCGGACAAGCTCGAGGACAGCCAGGAACAACCCGACAATTTCATGTCGCACGGTTCGGCCTTCAAAAACCCTCGCGAACGACATCGCACCTTCCCGCTGGAGGCGATCTATCACGTCTTCCTGATAGAGTTCCAGCGGCGTGTCGTCGTGGATTACCTCGTGATCGGTCGGGGTTTTGCCGATGGCGTCCATGACATCCCGGAACGCGTCGAAGAGGTCCCATATCTGCACATCTTCCAGATCGACGTCTTTCCCGTCCCCGAAATCGACGCTACCGGGGCGGCGGGGGAATTTCAGCGACTGGTTCGTCGCGGCGGTTTGCAGGTCGGCGGCGGCGTCTTTAAAGGCTTTGTATTGCAGCAGTTGCCGCACCAGGTCGGCCCGCGGGTCAAGCTCCAGCCCTTCCTCAGAACCTTCTTCGATTTCCGTCACCGGCAGCAGCATCCGCGTCTTGATTTCCATCAGCGTCGCCGCCAGCACGAGGAAATCCCCAGCCATGTTCGGGTCCAGCTTCTTGAGCATCTCGACATGGGCGACGTATTGCCCGGCGATGCGGGCGATGGGGATATCATGAATGTCCACTTCTTCCCGGCGGATCAGGTAGAGCAGCAGATCCATCGGCCCATCGTAGATATCGAGATTAACGCGGTATTCAGCCATAGCCCGCAAATTCTATCAGAAACGCCAACAGTTCACGAGAAATTTTGGGCCGGCGGGCAAGGCAACCATCGTGGCTGTCGCCAGTGTTGGGTGGCCCCTTGGGGGAGGGATGATGCGAAATCATCTTAAATTAACGGTACTTTAACGGCATAATAACGGCATGGGTTTCAGCAGCTTCGGAGCTTTTCGGGCATCGTCGGGAACGGCGGGTAATTGATCGTTCGACTCCTGCATATCTTGACCTTCAAGTTGTCAGGTCGCCATCCGACTCCAAGCTAGCCACGTAGCACTCAAGGTTACTGGCAATCTTATCGAAGATCATCGGAAGATAAGGAAGCATGTCTTGAAATGAGACGGTCGGGCCACAGGGACCACCGTGGTAGTATTGCATATGGTCCAGAATGGCCCTGCGTTCGTCGTCGGAGATCATTGTCATCGGATCTCGCTCGCGATAGTCATGAAACGACGAAAGGTGAACGAACGCACACCCGAAGCTGTAAACGGATCTCGTCCAACCTTGAAGTTTGCTCGCCAATTCGACCATCTCACGCTCGGTGATACGCTTCTTTGTGCCCTCGTGCGTCCATTGGCGTCCTTCGACGGATGCTTCAATCAGCTTGCGGCGCTGCTCCCTATCCTCAATCGAAAGCAGGAATATCACTCGAATCATCGAGTCGAGTTCCTGACGCAAAACTGATATGATCTGACCAAAGGCAGTCGACAGGTGAAGCGAAACCACTGCTCGTCGGTGTTCCGAAGAACGCTCACGTACCATGCGACAGAAGATCTCGGTGTCGCTCATGTGAAGCTCCCTGTTGGGGTCTGCCGGGTGTCGGTTCGTAAGTCCAGTCGCCTTTGCACCGAGTTTGAACCGCCAGACTGATTGGCATGATTGTAAATGCCTGTATCGCATATCGCAAGAAGGAAGCTTTCCGTTTTTCGGTGGAAGGTTTTCTTTCGACATAAAGACAGGATTGCTTCACTGCGCTTTGGGCGGCTCCCTTCGCTACGCTTCGGAAGGCGCCCGCTCCGTGAAGGAATCCTGTCGCATGTTCGTTCACTTCGTTCACGCCCAGGAGTCTTGCTACGCAAGACTCTCCCGATTCAAAGAAAGCCGGTCTTTTGACCATTTTTTCTTGTCGAGCCGGACAGGAGGATTGCTTCACTGCGCTTTGGGCGGCTCCCTCCGCTGCGCTTCGGGAGGCGCCCCGCTTCGTGAAGGAATCCTGTCGCATGTTCGTTCACTTCGTTCACGTTCATGAGTCTTGCGAAGCAAGACTCCCCCGATTTAAAGAAAGCCGGTCAAAAGACCGGCTTTCTTTGAATCGGGGCGACAGGATTTGAACCTGCGACCTTTGCACCCCCAGTGCAACGCGCTAGCCAAGCTGCGCCACGCCCCGAACGGAACGCAAAGTGTATTCAAACCGCCGCTGATGGTCAAGCCCCATTCCAAATTCATCCGCAAAAGAACCAAAACACCATGCCGAGGACGTTGTAGTTCGCGTCCTGCATGGCCCAGTAGAATGTCTCGCAGTCGTCCTCG
>JAIORC010000098.1 GCA_021108335.1 Phycisphaerae bacterium | reverse complement strand
ACTACGAACCCATCCGCGTAAGCGAAGTCAACATCCAGGGAGTAATGATAGGCCTGATCCGGCGAGTGTAACCGCAATCTGGAACGGTGAATACTTCGTCCAAGCTAAAGGCCCCTCAGGTGCCACACTTCTGCTCGCAGAAGCGCGGCACCCGACAAGCCGTGCCACTTTTCTTCCACAGCTTACAAACCTGCGACACCATATAAATTGCGAGTGTGAAAAAAAAGGGAATCTCCAAAAACACGGTGCTTGTGGGCGGGGCCGGAAAATTCTCCTTCGCAAAATACTTGACGTTAGTTTGCGCTTCATAATTGACAAATAATTGAACATTGGTTACAATGAATACATGTTGAGTTTCGCGGTGAGCCCCGCGGAAAATGTTTCATCAAAACCCGGAGGGATGTGAGATTGGCATGTGGTTACATGTCGGTCATCGCGTCTAAGTTGCATTGCAATGGTATCATATACGGGCAATGTGTGTTCGTGTGTTATTGCGCGCGAATGCGGGGGCCGTGTACCTGTGCAATGTCTGGTTCGTAAACTGCCCACAGATGGGCGGTGAATCACAAACTTCCCTTCGGATGATAATGGTGCTGTAAGTGTGCTTTGGCAAAGTATAAGGCCGCTTTGCCGCCGGAAGGGAGGTGCTCAGGTGATTCGTATTGGAAGACTTGAGATAGGCAGGGGAGCTTTACTCCTTGCAGTGGGGATGGTGCTTGCCATGGCTGGCAACGCAGCGGCGGTTACGGTCGATCTGACTACCCTCGATTCCTATGGTTTCATTAACGATGCCCGGTTCATGCAACTCGATCCGGACAGTTCCACGGGAACCGGGGTGATCGATTCGTTTTTGCGCGTTCAGGCAACCGGAACCGAAAAGGGGTACAATACCGACGGAACCTTTGAATATGATGAAAAAAACGGAACCAGAGCACTACTGCTCTCAGAGGTGGCTGTGGTGACAATCAACGGCACGGACTACCGGGAATTCCTCCTGGACGTCAACGAGACGACTCCGTCAAAATGGATAGACCTTATAGACCTGACGATTCATATTGAAACCGATCCGGCTATCAGTTCCTATGCGAGCCTCAGTACGCCGATATACGATATGAATCCGAATGACGAAGGCAATAAGGTGCTTCTTGATTATTCCCTCAATGCCGGCAGCGGCGACGGTGATATGCTGGCCCACATTCCCCGTTTCCTCTTCGGCACCGACGAGACGAAGTACGTCTACCTGTACGGCGAATTTTCCAACGCTACTTCCGATGGCTTCGAGGAATGGGCGGTCGCCGATATCGCTTTCTTCCCCGAGCCGGCGACTATTTGCCTGCTTATCCTGGGCAGCGTGTTGCTGCTGCTGAGACGAAGAAGGTTTAAACGGTTCGTATAATCGATTAGAAGCAGAAAACGGGCCGCCATGATGAATCCGTAGGGGCGCACCGCACCGGGCCTTTTTTCTCTCACTACTATAGGTTGCAAACCTGTACCACCATACAAATTGTGAATGTGAAAATAAGGGAAACACGGCGATTACGGACGGGACCGGAAAATCCTTCGGCACACAATTGCTGCTCAACTCCGAGAAATTCTTGCATGGCAATGGCTGGCGCAGGATAATATCCCCCATAGTTGATTTGTTGGGATGTTGAACGGCAAAAACGCCGAGCAAGGAGCGTTGCACATGAGAATGCCTGTACATAATTCGGTTATAATCGGACTGGCCTGTGCATTTGTAATGACGGGTTGCAACACCAGGCCCGATACGCCACGAATCAAGTGGGACAAGAAAATCGAAGTGCTGGAGGTCAACGCCGCCGACCCCGGCGAGAAAAAAGCCGTCCAGGCCGCCGAAACTGCCCGGGTGAAATATCACTCAGCACTAACCACGCTGCAGGCCTTCTACGACAACATCGGCGACGAGCAGAAACGCATCTGGGCGGCCAAGGAACTCCAAAACCTTGAAAAAGCCCAGGAATTCACGTGGAGCGGCATAGAGCCGATTGCAATTGCTCCCCAGCCGGTCGACAAAAATACCGACCAGCGCACTCTCGTGGAAAACGTCTTGATGGCCAGGCAGAATTATCGTCAGGCCATGGATCAACTGGCCCAGTATTACGAGAACAAGAACGACGAGTTCAAGGCCTGGATGATCCACACCGTCCAGTCGCGGTTCAGACCTGAGGAAACATTTGTGTATATCCTCAGTGTCGAACTGCCGCCCAAAGACCTCGAACCAGTCAAGATTGTCCCCGAGGCCAATGAATTGTACGACCGGGCATGGATGCTTTATCGCAAAGGCAGCCGTGTTCCCGCGATCGCCAATTACGAGGAAGAACGCCAAGCCCTGAAACTGTTGCACCGGCTCGTGCGGAAATATCCCAAAAGCACGCGAATCGCCCTGGCGGCGTTCCTGATCGGCGAAATCT
>JAIORC010000279.1 GCA_021108335.1 Phycisphaerae bacterium | reverse complement strand
GCGTACAGCAGGAGATTACCAGTTCCGGGCGAAAATGCCTCTTTCTCACGTGGAATGAAACCCCCGGCGACGATGCGATTCCGAATATCCTGCTTGACGGGGAAATCGACGGCATAATTGTCAAGGGAGGTTCTCACAGCGAAATCGGCAGGCAATGGCTGGAGCGAAATCCGAGAGTGATCATCAACCCCGGCATTCCGCCGACCGGCTGCGATTGCGTAATGGTTGATTATCAGGCTGGAACCCATCTGCGTATGGAATATCTTGCGGCGCTGGGACACCACCGGATTGCAATTGTAAGTCCAGATAGGGGTAATGATCAGTACTTCCAGTCCAAGTTAACCGGTTATAAGCGGGCGGTCAAAGAGTTCGGTCTCGATGCCGACGACGAATTGATTCAGCTCCGCAACGTGCCGTCGGAATCCGATTTCGGCTGGGCCATCGATAACCTGTGGTCCCTCGCCAAGCCGCCCACGGCAATCCTGAGTAACGACTACTCGTGCGGCGGAATTTACAAGGCACTGGCTCGCAGGGGCCTGAATATTCCCGGAGACGTGAGTATCGTTGGATGCGATAACTCGCCAAACTACTGTGAGGCACTCGCACCGGAACTCACTTCACTGGACATCTGCGCCACCAGTATCGGAAAAGCCGCCGTCCAGCTACTCTTTGAGCGGATGAAGAATCCGGAAGATACCAGTCGCAGCATTTCAATTCAAGGCCGGATGGTTGAAAGGGCATCCGTGAGAAAACTGTAGCAGAATCAGGAAAGCACGACAATTACGACAACTATAACAATCAAAAACAAGGAGATTAAAGGATGAATGGAACATGACAGGAAAACAGGAAACAGTTGTACCTATCGGAAGACAGGGGCCTCGCGTATGTAGGGCGGAAAGTGAGTCTTTGGAGATGTTCTCCAGAAATAACAGGTAGGCAGGCCCATTCGGGCCGGAAAAGAGAAGGAGTGGTAAAATGAAAAAATTAGTTACGTTAACGATGTTGGTAGCGATAGCCGCCATGGCCTCGTCGGCGCAGGCTGAGCTTGTCGGTTACTGGAAGATGGACGACAATCTGAACGATTCGTCGGGCAATGGCCATAACGGAACATATAATGGTACCGGGACTGCAGGCTATGTTGCCGGCGAGTTGGACAATGCCCTGGATTTGCCCGGTACTGACCAGTACGTCTCTGTCGCTGATCATGCCGACTGGGATACGGGTGACTCAATAACTGTTTCCCTATGGTTTAAGACCGACAACAGCACGCAAAGTGATCAAGCACTGCTTGTACACGATGCCAGCGAGTTCAAATATATAGTTCACTTGGCAGACCACCAGAATCTCGACTTTTATTTACGTTTTTCGTCTGGCGTACGTGGGGTGTACTGTGATTTGTCGGGTAGTGATAGTTTTGCCGACAATCAGTGGCACCATGTTCTTGCCACATTCGACAGAAGTCTCAGTAGTAACCGCGAAAAGTTGTACGTTGACGGCACCATGGTATACCAACGTGATGCGTATAACGAGGCCATCCTTGCCGGTGACGAGGGTATCGAGCTTGGCAAATGGGGAAGCAACTATTTCGCCGGCCAGATCGACGATGCAGGCATTTTCAGCCAGGGTTTAACAAGTGGTGAGGCAAAGGCTGTAAACGACGTAGCCGCGCACACCCTCAACTACGATCTGGGTGAATCAGAGCAACTGTTCGACCTGCACAGCGCCGGCAGCGGCACTGCTACGGTTGACGGCAGGCTGTGGTCTTATGCCACGGGGTTGACCACGACCCTGGGCGTTGTTACCCAGGTCGGCAGCGACTATCACCTTAGATTGGACAACTCCGGCTCCGGCGTAACGACTCCTGTCCCCGAACCTGCGACGATGACGCTGCTGATGCTCGGCCTGCCGCTTGCCCTTCGCCGACGTAGGAAATAAAGAGAGTTTAGTGTTTGTCTTTTTCATTTTGTGTGTCGGGGTATGGCAGTTTCGTGCCCCGGCACACTCTCCTGCTTCTTACGAGCAGGTAACTGCTGAAGGGGTTTGTATGTAGGATATCGCGGGCTTGCGGTTTTCGTATCAGGGCCTGAAACTCCCGCTCGCAACATAAACACAAGCTAAACCTTTTGCTTTCAGTCGCTTACAGCTAAAAAACCCAGGCCCGGCAAACTCTCATCGCTTGTGATTGCAGTGATATTCCGCAATATTTCAAAAATATTACAGCAATTATCTTGCAATATCTAGAATCCGGTATATATTGGCAGTATGGGCATAAGCCAGAAAGATATTGCCGCGGAACTGAACCTGTCGACAGCTACGGTTTGCCGATCCCTGCAAGGCCATCCCGACATCAACCCCGAGACCCGCAAGAGGGTGATCTCGCTGGCCTCGGAGAGGGGGTATCGCCCCTGCAAAGCTTCGCATCAGCGTAACTCAGCCGGGAATGACCTCGGGACAATCGGAGTAGC
>JAIORC010000044.1 GCA_021108335.1 Phycisphaerae bacterium | reverse complement strand
CCATAATGTCTAATGACCAATGTCTAATGACTAAAAAACGCGCCGGGTGGCATGGCGACACCGCAGGGGTCACCATGAAGGATGGCGTAGAAATTGCCAATATTGGGTGATCTTGAGGTTACGCGTGGGTGCAAGCACCCACCCTACGGTCGTGGGTGATACACGGGACTGTTATTTCGCGTTGGCGATTGCAGCCAGCGGAGCGCGGGCTTTGTCGAGGGTTTCGTCGTATTCGCCCGTTGGTGTGGAGTCGGCAACGATTCCGCCGCCGGCTTGGATCAACGCCCGCCCGCCGTCGCATACAATCGTGCGGATGGCGATGTTCCACTCAGCCGAGCCGTCTACGCCCACGATTCCGACGCAGCCGGTGTACACCCCGCGGGCTACAGGCTCAAGCTCGTCGATAATCTCCATCGCCCGGATTTTCGGTGCCCCGGTAATCGATCCGCCGGGGAACGTCGCCCGCAAGACCTCGGCTGGGCCTACCTCCGGGCGAAGCTCGCCGACGACCGTGCCCACCAGGTGAAAGACGGTGGGATGGGTTTCGAGGCGGCGAGACTCGCTGACGCGGACGGAGGCGTATCGGCAGATGCGGCCGAGGTCGTTTCGCAACAGGTCGATAATCATGGCCAATTCGGCATTGTCCTTTTCGCTGGCGATAAGTTCATCGGCGGCGGCGTTGTCGGCGGTGGCTTGGCCGATACGCGGGCGGGTGCCCTTGATCGGGCGAGTCAGAATCTCCCGGCCTCGAATTCGCAGGAACAGCTCCGGCGAGCTGGATACGATGGCGCAGTCTTCGCCGAGCGAGGGGAATCGCATGTACGCGGAATACCACGCGGGGTTTCGCAGCCGCAACTCACGGTATATCGAGGCGGAATCCGGGGCGTTTTCCACGCAGAATCGCTGGGAGAGATTCACCTGGAAGATGTCGCCGGCTGCGATGTAGTCCACGCATTTTGCAATGGCGGCGCGATATTGTTGCGGGGTGAAGTTGGATTCAGCGGGGCAGGGGGGGGGGGCCGCCGCGCTGGGTTTAATAGTGTTGTCGCTGCATCGCACGGGTTGCGAGTTCTGGCTGTGTGTGAGCATCTCCCGCAGTGTCGTTGCGGCTTGGCCTGCTTTGGCGGGCGGATTGTCGAATGTCAATTCCACCAGCGACCATCGGCTGACCGCGGCGTCGAAGATGAGCAGGGCGTCGTAGAACGCCAGTCTCATATCCGGCAGGGCGGTATCGCGCTGGGCCCGACAGGGCAGTTGCTCGATAATTCGCCCGACTTCGTATCCGATATAGCCGATCCAGCCGGGTGTGTATGGGCAGTCGCCGGGCTTGCGGATTTCATCCACATTTATCGGCTCCATCGCTCGGCCCAGGGCTGCCCAGATATCGTCATCGCCCTCGGCGAGAATTTCGCCCCGCCGGTCGCATAGCCGTCCGTCGCGCAGGGACATCACTTCCAGCGGCTCGGCGGCGATGATTGAATATCGCCCGAACTGATCATCCGAAGCAGCCGATTCCAGCAGTACCGGATCGTCCAATTCCACCAACCTGCCGAGCAGGTCGGCGGGGCAGGGCGGCCCCGGCAGCACGGTGGTGCGAATCCGCCCGGATGTTCGATCGGTTTTGTGGATTAAGGGCATTTCATTTTGTCGGGAAACCCGGCGAGCTGATTTCAGTTCTCTTCCTCATCGTCGCCGCTGATAATCCAGCGTTGAATGTCATCCTTGGTGCAACTATTGGCTACTTTGGCGGCGGCTTTGATATACGGGTCGCCGGAATTGGCGTGTTCCTTGAGATAGTTGTTGATCGCTCGCATATTCCCGCGATTGTTCACGTCGTTATCTTTCAGGAGCCCCAGCATCAGGATGGCTTCGACTTTGAAGGTGCGGTCTTTGTCGTTCTCGATGATGTTGAAGATGTCGCCGGAGTGAGGCCCCTGGGTGCCATCGTCTCTACTTGCAAGGGTACATATCAGCTTTAATTTTCGATTGTATTCTCTTAAACACGGAGACAGATCGGCGAGATAGTTCCCGCACGCTTTGGCCCGGTCGTTTTTGCCGGTTTTCCGGTACAGGGCCTGGAGATTGCCGACAGCGGACTTCTGTAATTCCATTCCGGCGGCAACCATGTCTCCACGCACACGTTCATTCATCATATGCCAGCCCAGCACGAACATCTGCCTGGAAGCTTTTATCGCCTTGTCATACTCCTTCTTGCGGGAATAATGTATATAGAGATATAGCAGCGGCCTCTCCGCCAGGTCGTACAGTTTGCCTATTCCGTCGCCCCTCTTGCAGACTTTGAACCGTTTCGGGGTGTATTTAAAGGTATATTCCATCGATTTTTTTCGCAGGGCCGGGGCCATCTTGTCCTGGATTTTCCTGCACAACGCCAGGTCGTTTGATTTAAGCCGCACATCGTCGCCCTCACCTATATATATTCCGATTGTTTCAAATCTGTCCGTATTGTCGGCGAA
>JAIORC010000057.1 GCA_021108335.1 Phycisphaerae bacterium | reverse complement strand
TCTCGGCGACGGCGGCAAGCCACGCCGGAAGGAAAAATTCGACCTGCCCGATATCGACTTGCGGCATCTCAAGGCCCTGACGGACGATACGGGAATTTTCCAGCACTGCCGCTACACGACACCCGATCGCGATCACGGTTATTGCACCGACGACAATACCCGTGCGTTGATCGTAACGGGGCTGCACTGGGACCTGAACCATGATGAGGAAATCCTGCCGCTGATGCGGACGTATCTGGCGTTTATGAACCACGCGTTCAACGACGATACGGGGCTGTTCCGCAATTTTATGGGCTATAACCGCTGCTGGTTGGAAGATGCGGGCAGCGAAGATTCGCATGGCCGGTCGCTGTGGGGGCTTGGCACGGCGGTTGCCCTGTGCCCGCACCAGTCCATGATTGCCCTGGCGGCGCGGACGTTCGTCGCTGCCTTACCGGCCGTCGAAAAGTTTACCTCTCCCCGCGCGTGGGCGTTTACTCTGTGCGGCATACAGGCGTATCTGCGACGATTCGGCGGTGATTCGGAAGTCCGGCGGCACCGGGCGCAACTAAGCGAAAAACTCTTCCAGCTCTTCCAGGAGAAAATGACGAATGATTGGCCATGGTGCGAAGATATTCTCGCCTACGCCAACGCCAAGCTGCCGCATGTGTTACTAATGAGCGGCAAGTGGATGCAGCGGGGAGACATGATCGACATGGGCAAGCGGCTACTGGGCTGGCTGGTGGAACTACAAACTTCCAAGGAAGGATTCCTTTCGACGATCGGCTCGGACGGCTGGTTCCGCAAGGGCGGCAAGCGTGCCCACTTCGACCAGCAGGCCATCGAGGCGCACGCCCTGGTCGATGCGTGTATCGAGGCGTATCACGTTACCCGTGAGGATTACTGGATGCAGCAGGCCCAGAAGGCGTTTTACTGGTTCCTGGGCGAAAACGACCTGCGTACGCCGCTGTACGATTTCACCACGGGCGGCTGCCGCGACGGCCTGCACCCCGACAGCGTAAACGAAAACCAGGGCGCAGAAAGTACGCTGGCATGGATGATGAGCCTGCTGATGATGCAGGACTTGCAAATGGAACTGAGCCTGGCGGAAATCCCCGCCGAGAAACCAACGGAAAAACGCCCGGTTCGTAAGCCAATCGGGCCGAGCGGGCCTGTCGTAAAAACAGGGACAAAATAAATGATGGGTCGTATAATATGTACGTCCACTTCAAAAGGGAGTTGAAGAATTATGTCAAAGCGACCGATTGTCATGATCAGCAGTTATCCGCCGCGGCTGTGCGGTATCGCCACTTTTTGCGAAGAGGCCAGGGAATTCATCCAGAAAGCCAACCCGGATCGGGAGGTGCTGGTCATCAGCCATACCGACGGCGAGGGCGAGGGCGTTATCCCGATTATCGATATCAGCCAACGGCTGTGGTGGAGACCCGTCGCGGACAAAATTCACGAGTTGCAGCCTTACTGCGTGCACGTGGAGCATGAATACGGGCTGTACAATTATGTCGACGAGCGTGGACAGAGCGACGGCAACGAGGGATTGTTGAATCTCCTGGAGGCGATTTCCGACGTACCGACGATCATGGAGCCGCACACCGTCCACGGCCGACTGACCGACTACGAAGCCGACTTCATCTTCAAGATGTGCGCCCGTATCGACGTGGTGCTTTTCAAATGTCATTACCAGAAATGGCGGCTGGATTGGAACTTCGCCGGGCGAGACTGGCCGACGCCGCAAAATATCATGGTCATTCCGCACGGCGCCCGCGCCGACCGGCGATACAGTTGGGCGCAAGTCGTCGAATTGCGGAAAGACCTCGGCCTGGACAAGGTCGAGCATCTTTCGAATCACCTGGTGGGACTCATCGGCTGGATTCAGTCCAACAAGCGGTGGGACATTCTCACGTGCATGTGGGAAGAAATCGCCGAGGAAGTAAAAGATCGCACCGGCAAGGATTGGGATCTGCTGGCTGCCGGCACGTGGCGAGACCCCAACCACAAAGCCGACTACGACCGATACCGCTCCGATGTGGAATTGCTGGAACGCAAGAAACTCGCCCACTACTACGAATTCGTGCCGCGCGGCGAGGTGTATTATAAGATGATGGCGGTATGCGATTTTATCGTCCTGCCAAGCACCGACGAAACGCAATCCGGCACGCTGGCGCGCATTATCGCGCTGAACAAGCCCTACGTTACCACCGCGCCGATGGAAGGCCTGACCGCCCAGACCCTCGAATCCGGCGGCGGGTTGCTGTTTACGAATCGCGATATGCTCAAGAAGCACGTAATCGAGATGTGCATAAATCGCGACCTCCGCCAACGGCTTGGCGATAATCTCAAACGGTATCTCGATAACACCGTAGCCTGGGAAGTCGTAGCCGAGCAATATAACGAAGCCTACAGCCTGGCCGCCGAGGCAACCAGAACCGGCACTGAGGTAGAATTAGCAAAGGAATTTTAGACTCCGCGTGGGCGGGA
>JAIORC010000173.1 GCA_021108335.1 Phycisphaerae bacterium | reverse complement strand
GAAATGAAGAAACTAAGTATTATTATGTTGGCGTTGGCGATAATGTTGGTCAGCGCACAGACGGCGACGGCAAAGGAAATCCCATGGTACGATAATACAGACGGAAATCCTTACACGGATACTGACGGGGATGCCTGGGCGGTACATCAGATCGCCAATAGCGGCACCACGTATCAAGACTGGAGTAACTACACCGCGATGACGTGGAATAATTCAAGGTGGGAGGGCAATGCCATGCTATACGGCCATCCTGTATACACCAGCAACAAAAGTCTGGACAGTACGGGGTATTCCGGCAATCGTCGCAGTGCATTGACCTTTGATCCGGCGGTATCCGGCAGTTATTCATGGACGGGCGGCTTGAGATATCAAGATAATAACGGAAGCCGCATATCTACCATTCTTTTCGGCAAATTCAGCAGTTCGGACGTTTGGAGCGAGTTGCATTCAGTCGACATGACCGACAATCAGATATTGGATTTGGATAATGTTACCGCATTGCAGGATATTTCTGTTGGCACGGGTGAGCGGCTGGCCGTTGTCATATGTCCGAATACAGGTGGTGCAGTAGCAGCTCTGTACTTCAACTACGGCAGCGACCCCGTGGGAATTGTTCCCGAGCCGGCGACGATGACACTACTGGGTCTCGGCGGTATCGGCCTGCTGATTCGCCGTCGCAGACGCGCGTAAAACGACTGATTACCGGGGAATAAGCAATCCCCGTACGGTTTGTTGCAGCCTGGGGCATACCTGGGCTGCAACAAACCTGGTAAATATAAAGAATCGAAATTGCCGCCATGCCGAATAATAAACAATCTGAAATTTGCCCTTCGCCTTCGTGCATTTCTACAGGACGCAGAAGTGCTTTCACGCTCATAGAACTACTTGTCGTCATCGCCATTATTTCGCTTCTGGCCAGCATTCTTCTGCCGTCGCTCAACCGCGCCAAAGACCTGGCCAAGCGTGTTACCTGCCAAAGCAACCTCAAACATCAGTCCATCGCCTTCAGGATGTACGCCAGCGACTGGAAAGGATACATCCCACTGGGAGCTTATTATCACTCGACTGGCTCACCCTACTGGTACCAGGTGCTCGGGCCTTACGCCGTTACCTGGAAAAGAACCCAGAACTCCGCCGGCGAATGGACGACCGACTCGAAAATATACCAGTGCCCGAGTGCTACTTCGTTTTGGGGAGCGGATCGCACCAGTAGCGGAATCGGTTACAGCAACCTCAGTTGCGATCCCGATATCGCCGGAGTGGCAGGCAGGCGACTTGCCGATATCAAAGATTCCGCCGGAACAGGTATGGTAATGGACATTTGGCCGGGATTGAGCTTCGAGCCTTATATGCCCGGCGGAGCGGAAGCCAGAGCCGCATATTATCACAATGACGGAAACAACATCTTATTCGCGGACGGCCACATCGGTTGGCATGTTGAAACAGAAATAACCGAGGGGATGTTTACGCTGGGAACGGATGACTGAAATCGACTTACTTCCCACCTTTAATCCTGCTTGCCGAACAGAAGCATTGTCAATACCATCAAAACCACATTTAACAAGGAATGCCCAATGTTCAAGAAAATGATTTTTGCCGCTTTGATTTTATCCGTCGTCTTGTTTGCCGGCTGGGAAAGTAACAACCTGTTGGCTGCGGAGAAACCGATTGCGAAACCACCGTCCGCAAAACCGCTGCCGCTACCGAAAATATTCAAGGGTCTTCGCATGGATCACCCGCGGCTGCTTTTCACCATGGAAGATCAGCGGCGCATCGAAAAACTAGCTAAAACAAACAAGCTTCTTGCCGAGATGATAGTCCAACTCAAACACAATGCCGAGCGGATGCTCAACGAACCTGCCCTGAAGTTCGGAAAAGGCCCACAGAAAAATTATCTTGAGCGATCTCGGGCTGCCCTTGCGAGGATTACGACCCTTGCGATGACATACCGGCTTACCGGTGACAAGCATTTCTTCGAGCGGGCACGCAAGGAAATGCTGGCTGCCGCGAAGCTACCGCACTGGACTCCGGGACACGTGCTTGATACTGCGGAAATGACAACCGCCATGGCGATCGGTTACGATTGGCTTTACGACGAGTTAAGCCAGAAAGATCGCGCCAAAATACGCCACGCCATGGTTACCAAGGGACTTTACCAGGGCAGCCGCAGTTACATGTACAAGAGACGCACATTGAACAAGAGGCAGGCGAATTTGTGGAAACATTGGCAGGCATGGAGTCACTGTGGTGGGAACTGGTGCCAGGTATGCAACGGCGGAATGGCGATTGGCGCGCTTGCCATAGCCGAATACGCACCGGAACTGGCCGAGGAGGTCTTTACTCAAGCGATCAAATTCATCCCTAAACCAATGGCTAACTACAAACCGGACGGCGCGTGGCCGGAAGGCCCCACCTACTGGATATACGGGACAACCTATAATACGTTGATGCTCGCCGCGATGAACAGCGCGCTTGGAAAGGATTTTGGTCTTT
>JAIORC010000125.1 GCA_021108335.1 Phycisphaerae bacterium | reverse complement strand
AGGCCGCTGGGGTCGGTGTAGTCCAGGGGGTCGTTGTTTACGTAGCGGTAGAGGTTGTTGTCGCCCGCGGCGAAGCCGGCGGGGTCCTGGCTTAGGAATCTGCCGGTCGGGGCGTCGTAGAAACGGCGGCGATAGTAGTACATCCCCTCGCCAGCCTCGCCAGCCAGCTCTCTGCCGGTGTAGCCGAACCGCAGCGGCAGGGCTGCGTTGTCGCGGCTGACGATTTTGCCGAAGCTGTCGTAGACGATATGGTCAAGCGACACGCCGCCGTCGTCGACAACATCCCGCACGCTGCCCTGATGGTCGGCAAGATACCAATGCGTGGCGAATTGGCCGGAGTCGGCGATGTCGGCTGCCAGCACGGTATCCTCGCCCGGCCCGTAGAGATACCGCTCCGCCAGGCTACCGCCGTCGTCGAATACCATGGCTACATGTTCACCGTCGAGGGCGTACCGCTCGACGGATTCGTAAGTGCCGTCGGCATTGGCGTCGATTTCGGTGGCGATACGCATATCATTGACATCATAAGTATACCGCACCCGCTTGACAACAACATCCTGGCCGTCCCTAAACACCACGGCCGTCAAACGATTGCGATGATCCCAACTATATTCCACCGTCTCGCCGGTAGCGATAGTAATACGCCGCGTGCGATTGCCCTCGGCATCGTATTCGTAGTTATATGTGCCGTCTGACGTCAGCCGGTTGTCCGCGTCGGTGGCATAGCCGGACATCGTGCGGTTGCCGGCTTCGTCGTAGCTGTAGTTTTCGTCGGCCTAATGGGGACAGGTATGGCAAAAACGGTATCTGTCCCCCATTAGTCCCTTCGGTTCCTTATAGATGCTTCTTCGCATATTCAAGTTTTTTCGCTTCTGAAGGTGTGAGAGATTCCATGATTGAACCATAATATTTCACAACATTAACGTAATCTTTATCCTTCCAAGCAGCCACAGCTGCTCTTCGAATTGGTGTTTCGACAATTTTTTTTTCCAATGCACAGGCACGTGCCTCAGATATCATATCCATACGATGGAATATATTTGAATCCCCGCGAAAAATTGAGTCCCCACACTTCTGTAATAATTCTGCGATATTTTTGACACAATACTGCACTCTTTCTGGAGTACTAGCTTGAAAAAAGTATGATTCCCCCGGCTGAGTACCAATGATTGCTTCTAAGATATCCTGTATAGAATAGCACTCTTTCGGATGGCTCCTCAGAGCAATCGTGGTCTCAATTTCATAAGACAGTTGAGTGTCATGGGTAATCACCAACAAAACTTTAGTAGTTTCAAAACGAACTGCAGATGGTGTTGCATCAACACGTATAAAACCATGTTGGTATAAAATCGGTTCGAGATGCTGCTGAACTGCTTCTTCGAATTTTAATTCGCGTCTATCGATATTAGTAATTCCGTTGCCCTTACTTGCCATAGCTATTTTATCCTCCTGTCTTCGACGGATACCACATACGTGCCTTTGCTTTGTAATTCCATCCATGATTTTGAAGCAGATTGCGTTCAGCTCTCAGAAAACCAGTATTATTAATCGGCTTTCCTGAGAAGAATCTCACAGACGCATCTCTAATTGGTTGCCCTTTCGCCATTTCAATACGAAGAACTCCTGAATTCTGTTTCCAATTGGCTTGAGGATTGCCCAAGTTTTTTTGCATATGTTTTAATAGCGAATTCTCCCTTGATCCCAGATTTCTAAGATTCTTCACTTTTCCGATCACTGTCCTCTTGGTAACCCCCTTTGTTACCTTGTTTTTAACCAGTTTTTTGCCATACTGGCCGATTTTTTTGGCTGCATTACCGCCTTTTGCTACAACCGTCTTTACACCCGGAATAATTTTGGCCGCTTTGCCGGCTTTCTTTACTACATCAAGTCCCTTGGGAATAGCCTTAGCAGTAGCCACATAGACCTGGGCTCTGCCGGCATATTGTCCTGTCTGTCTGGCAAATTCAAGATCATCGCTGCTGGAATTCTCATAAAGAGTAACAATTTTATTCCGCTCATTTTGAACCATATCCCCTATTTTTTCCGGCGTCAACGACATAATGCCGTCGTAGGTCTCTTTGGGATGTTCAATTGCATACCGGAGTTCATTTGCAGCCGCCACAATACCTTCGCCCATCCCATAAATCCCAGCGTCTACTCGTGGTTTCCAACGGGCTGTTAAATCCTCCGTAAAGTTTTTTGTGATTTTAATCTTCTCTCTGGTGCTCAATGAGGAACTTTCGCCAAAAGTCACCATATCAGCAAAACGGGTTACCGTTCCCTCCTGGAATTTATACCACCAACTGTCCATATACTCCTCTGTGCGTCTGCCCTCTGCTTTTGCTTCTTCCAATCTCCACCGCAAATACTCTTGCTTATCAAAGTCGATAGCGTTCATCCTGGCCCTGTCCTGGGAAAGCTGGGAAAATGGTAAGTCCGGGAAAGGATCGTCATTATACCAAGTATCAGTCAATGCCGGATCAGAGAACTCCTGGCCGAGTTCGTCGTACCATGCCAAATCTTC
>JAIORC010000197.1 GCA_021108335.1 Phycisphaerae bacterium | reverse complement strand
AGGCTGCGTATCTGGTCGATGGTCAACTCGGCTGCGGTGTGCGGATCCAGCATCGCTGCCTGGTAAATGTAGTCCTTCTTTCCCGTCAACGCCGCCTCGACCGTCATAATCTGCGGATTGATGTTCGTTCGATTCAAGGCAGCACATTGCTCCGGCAGATCGCCGATGTACGTAGGCTGAACGCCGTTGCGATTCACCATGCAGGGCACTTCCACACACGCCTTGGCCGGCAGGTTCGTAATCAGCCCAGTGTTCATCGCGCTGCCGCCGATGCAGAACGGCTTGTCCGTCTCCATCGCCTCCATGATGTACGAAACATACTCATGCGTACGCTCGTGGGTAAGATTGGCGTCGCCGACCAGCTCTTCGCGCATCGTTTCCCACTTCTCTATCTGTTCCACGCAGCGACGCGGATACTCGTCCAGCGGTATGTTGAACTCCTCGATCAATTCCGGGTATGCCGACTTGATGAACCAGGGGCAATACTCAGACAAATGTTCGGAGGACTCGGTAATGTAATAGCCGAACTGGCGCATCAACTCCATACGGGTCATATCGTCGTGCTTTTCCGCGCCTTTCTTGCGGGCGGCGGCGTTTTTCTCGGCTGCCCTGCGTTTGATTTCCGGGTACAGGTCTTTTTTACCGTCGGCTATTTCCAGCAGCCAGGCCATGTGATTTATGCCCGCAATTTTCCATCGCAGGTCTTTAACGTCGTCGAGCATGTCCAGACTTTTCAGCAAGCCGTCGGCACAGACCTGCACGGAATGGCAAAGCCCGACCGTCTTGACATTCGTAGCTTGCAGCATCGCACTGGTAATCATCGCCATCGGATTGGTGTAGTTGAGCATCCAGGCGTCGGGGCAGGCCTTTTCCATGTCCCGGGCGAAGTCCAGCATGACGGGAATCGTCCGCAATGCCCGAAAAATTCCGCCCACGCCCAGCGTATCGGCGATTGTCTGACGCAGGCCATACTTCTTGGGAATCTCGAAGTCGATAACCGTAGACGGCTCGTACCTTCCCACCTGAATGGCGTTGATAACATAATTCGCATCGCGGAGCGCGTCCTTGCGGTTTTCCGCGCCAAGGTGCGCGGTAATAGTCGCCCTGCCCTCGTTGATGCTGGTATTAAGATTCCCCAGCATCTTTTTCGAATCGTCAAGCCGCTGGGCGTCGATATCGTACAACGCGATATGCGAATCCCGCAACGAAGGCGTCAACATCGCATCGCCCAGAGCGTTCTTGGCAAATACGGTACTGCCGGCACCCATGAATGTGATTTTAGGCATCATTTACTCCTGTGATTAACATTTTGTGCTTGATTAAAAACCGTTCTGGACAGAGAATACTCTAGTTATTTTAATACGCAATAGCCTTTTTTTGACATTTATTATCAATTTGTGATTACATGATCCTCTGGCAGATACAATTTCAAATATTCAAGCCGATACAGACGTTCCCAAAACCGGGAATTATCGCCAGCGAGAAAGTCTCCGGGGTATCATACCACCACGAGGGGCAATTTCGCAAAAACGAAATTCACTGCCTGTTCAAATATACATTGGCCGGCGAAGGGATTTTCCGCGATGCCGACGGCGAGCATCGCATACCGGCCGGCAGCGGCTTTTTATGCGAAATCCGAGACCCCGCCACCGCCTATTACTATCCGCCGGACGGTAAAGAACCGTGGTCGTTCGTTTATTGTACTTTCACGGGGCCTTCCGCGACTGAAATGACACGAGAAATGACGCAAAGGCACGGCCCGGTTTATACGCTGCCCAAAGAATACGGAATCGTCCAACGCCTGATGACGTATCAAAATTCCGACGATGCCACAATGCAGATTACCCCCGGCGACGGCGCGCGACTCATAATGGAACTCTTCTCCACCCTGGCCGACAGCAAGGATTGCAGCCGTCAGGAAAATACGCAGAAAAACCTGGCTGAACGGGCTATGAAAACCATCCACAGCCACCTGGACCGCAACATAAACGTCTCCGATCTCGCCGGAATACTGGATGTCTCGCGGGAGCACCTTACGCGTGTCTTCAAGGAGCAGACTACCGTTACGCCGCTGCAATACCTATTGCGACAGAAAATGCTTCTCGCCTGCCGGCTGCTGAAGGAGACAGCTCTCACCAACAAGCAAATCGCCATGCGCCTCGGCTATGACGAGCCGGTATCGTTCGTCCGAACATTCAGGAATGTAATAAAAATGCCGCCCGGCCAATTCCGGGCCGTCGGAACCATACCGTTCCAGTAACGCGAAAAACGCCGGCTGGCCATTCCTATCTCTGCCAGGTTCGTTTACGAAAAACGGCAAAACCGCGACGTACAATAACCCCTTCAGTTGTTACTTGCTTGCAAAAAGCAGGAGTTGTGTGCCGGGGCACGAAACTTCCATGCCCCGACACACAAGATGAAAAAGACAAACATTAACACTAACTCTAACTCTTTTTATTTCCGTCTACGGCGAAGGGCTAACGGCAGGCCGAGCAGAAGCAGCGTCATCGTCGCCGGTTCGGGGGTA
>JAIORC010000260.1 GCA_021108335.1 Phycisphaerae bacterium | reverse complement strand
TTAATGGTAGCGGCTGGATTCGAACCAGCGTAGGCGTACGCCGTCAGATTTACAGTCTGATGCCTTTGTCCACTCGGCCACACTACCGTTTGGGTTAGGTACATTATATCAAGAGGCGGTTCAGGTCAAGTGGCGAATTGGCCAAGGAAGCAAAAAAAACGGCCCGGCTCACCATGCTTTGGGGGTCCAATCCAAAAACACAAATATGCGAGCGGGCCTGCGCCGTCCCAAAATCGAATTTGGGATTTTTCAAAATGTTCTGACGGCCCGCAAATCAATTTGCGGGTTTGGACGCCGGCGGGATGTCCACAATCACGTTGACCGGGCCTGTGGCGGCGGAGTCAATCGTCATGTCCGCGCCGAAAACGCCTTGCTGAACGCGGCAGCCTTCTTCCAACAGCCCGGCGACAAACGCCTCGTGCAGCGGCTTGGCGATTGGCCCGGCGGCAGCGGCGTTGAAGGCAGGGCGTCTGCCTTTGCGAGCATCGGCTAATAGCGTAAAATTCGGTATCACCAGCACCGCCCCGCCGACATCCTGCACCGAGAGGTTCAGTTTGTCGGCATCGTCCTCGAAAATCCGCAGATACGCGACCTTGCCGGCTAATGCTTTGGCATCGGCGGCGGTGTCGGTAACCAAAATCCCGACGTATACCAGCAAGCCGGCCTCAATCCGACCGACGACCCGGCTGTCTACGGAAACCTCCGCCCATTTTACCCGCTGGATCAATGCCCGCATTTTTTATCTTCCTGCCCCGTCGCAATACTGTTTTCGGATGTTGTCCGCCATTTTGGCAACCCGGTTAGCCAACGGCTTGGGCGAAATCACCTTCACCTGGTCGCCATAGCCAAGAACCCACCAACTGATTTCGCCTATTCCGTCCACGTCGGCGAAAAATTCCAGCGAGCCGTCCTCGTTCCATTCCACACGTTGCGAACTGTGCCATTGCACCTCGGCGGCATTGCCGGCTACCTTCGGGGTAAAATGCAGGTGCACCTTGTACATCTTGCCCTCGGGTATCATCGCCCAGGCATTACCGAAATGCAGCTCCGGGGTTACATCGCCGCGAGGGGTGAATTCCCGCTTGGTTACCTCCAGTTGCTCAATGCGGACCAGCTTGAAGGTGCGGATTTCCTTGTGCATCAGCGACCATGCCAGCACATACCACGCCCGCCGCATGAAGACCAGCCGTCGCGGGTGAACAGTAACATTGATGCTTTTGCCTTCGTAGAAGCTGTCATACTGCATTTTGCAGACGTTTTTTCGGATGATCGCGCCGGCTAGCTGGTCGAAGTACTTGTTCGCGCCGTCGTGTTTTGCCATCGGCCCAAGTCGCACGCTGAGTTGGTCGATAATGCTGCCGACGTGCTCGCGGATAGACGGCGGAAGGATACTCTCCAACTTCGCAGCCGCCCTTGCACCCTCACTCAGCAACGGCACGCTCGACTCGCTTTGCAGCCGTCCCGTCAGGGCTAGTATCGCCAGCGACTCGCCCAGCGTCAGGTTCACCGGCTGAAGAAAAAAGTGCGGGCTGATGCGATAGCCGTGAGTCGCGGCGTCGTAGTAATATGGTATGTGTGCCATCTCCAGAGCATTGAGATCGCGAAAAACGGTGCGTCTGCTGACCTGGAGTTCCTCGGCTAGTTCATGGGCTGTATAGTTCCGCCCGCTCTGGAGCAGCGTAACCAGCCGCAACAATCGATAAATTCGGCTTACGTTCATAATGGCATTTCATTACACCACTGCCCCCGTGTCAACAGTATGTCACGGTTTGGCGAAAATATTACCGGATATTTCATCCGGGATATAGGCTCTGTCTGGCAGTGGCGTAAAATTCGAGCACTGTCGCACAGTTGTTGCAAACTGCAACAATGCGACAATCGATTCGTCAATAACGCGACAGATCAAATGCTCCCCTCCCATAAAACCACGGAGCTATCCCGCCAAACGACAAACCTGTATCCCCTTACAAACACAGGGCTTGTGAAGATTTTCTGCAAGAAATTTCACCTTCCCACGACTTCTGGCACGCTTGTTGCATCATTCAAGGTGTTACAAGGAAAAGTTGCGTCGCATTTTTTTGCGGCTTACAAGTGAATATGTGTTACAAACTCTAAAAATGTAAAATGTAAACTTCCTCCCATTTGAGGTGGGATTGAGGAGCCTGTTGTAACGAGGGAGGTTCATTTCGTTTTCTCCTTTCCGAAATGAACCCGAGAGTTTGTAACGAGCCTCTTAGTAGGTTCTCGAATTATGGCGAATATTTTGCGGAGATGAGCGCCCGCGGGATATATGAGGCAGTTTTCTCTCTCCTTTGAAAACTGTGTCGTCATAAGGAACTTACTGGTAGAGATTCCGCCGGCTACACTGCGAAGGCTTATGGAGATGAGCGCCCATGAGTTTAAGTCCGACCCTCCTCCTTACGGATGTTCGCATAAACAACGGCATGGAGAGGATTTCTACCACAAGGCGAAGGGCGATTAAGCGGAATTGAGCACTCTGCTTATCGCCCGTTTTTTTTGCGCTGATTTTGCCCG
>JAIORC010000348.1 GCA_021108335.1 Phycisphaerae bacterium | reverse complement strand
TGCGGGCTTTTTCCTGCAATTTGCCGCGGATCAGTACGCGGATGGGCACTTCCGAGAACGGCAGATATTCGCGGAACTGGTTCGTGAGGAACCGCTGGTAGCCGGTGTCGAAACTGCGCGTGTCGTTGACGAAGCAGACGATTGTCGGCGGGGCGCTGGTAACCTGGGAGGCGTAATAAATTTTCGGCGGCTTCGTGCCGGACTTGTGGCTGGGGCCTCGCTTGGCGAGGATAGCCTCGATTACCTCGTTGACCTTCGCGGTCGGAATGCGAATCTGTGCCTGTCGGTAAAGCTGCTGTGCCAGACCTATCGTCTGCTCGATGTTCACGTTCTCGGTGGCACTGCAGAAGCTGATCGGCGCGAACGAAAGCGACGGAAATTCCTTTCCGAAATATTCCGCGTAGTCTTCCGGCGTGGCGTAGCCTTCGGCGAGGTCCCACTTGTTGACCACGATGAGTACGGGCTTGAATTCCTCGGCGATGATTCCGGCGAGGTTTTTGTCAACCTGGCCGACCGGCAGCGACGCGTCGATCATCAGGGCGACCACGTCGGCCCGGCGGACGGATCGCATTGCCCGGTGCTGGCTGTAATATTCGATGTCGTTGCTGAGCTTGCGTTTTTTCTTCACGCCGGCGGTGTCGATCAGCGTCAGCGGCTGGCCTTTGAATTCGATCTGCACGTCCACGCTGTCTCGCGTCGTGCCGGGCTTCTCGGAGACGATGACCCGCTGCTCGCCGGCCAGTGCGTTGGTGAGCGTGCTTTTGCCGGCATTGCGTTTGCCGACGATCGCCAGCTTCATGCCCGTTTCGGCGGGTTGTACCGGTGGCAGGTGATCCACCGCGTCGAGAATGCGGGCCAGTAGTGCGTTGATACCGCGATTGTGCATGGCGCTGACAGCCAGCGGCTCGCCGAAGCCCAGGCGGGTAAGCTCGCCGATTTCCGACAGTATGCCGGACTGGTCTATCTTGTTGGCGACGAGAATGATGGGCTTTTCCTGCCGGCGGAGTTGTTCGGCGACGTGCCTGTCCAGCGAGGCCATGCCTTCGCGGGCGTCCACCACGAACAGGATCACGTCCGCAGCCTCTATGCCGTAGGCAATTTGCCCCTCGACATGATCGGTCAACTGGTCGTGATCCTCGATGCCCATTCCGCCGGTATCGACCATCTCGACGTAGCGGGCGTCTTTGCCGTCGCCGAGAGCTACGGGCGTGGAGACGCGGTCGCGCGTTACGCCGGGCGTAGGGTCTACGATGGAGATACGCCGACCGGCCAGGCAGTTCAGCAGGCTGCTCTTGCCGACATTAGGCCGGCCCACAATTGCGACTATTGGCAAACTCATGGGACAGATACTACAGTTTTAGCGGGAAATCGCAACGAAAATGGCAAAAAGAGTAGGGTAGACACGCGGGCGGGGGACATTTTCAGAAGATTTCACGCTGGGTGGCATGGCTTGCTTGCAAGCCATGTGTTGTCGAATGTCTGGGCCGAACATGGCTTGCAAGCAAGCCATGCCACCCGTTCCCCGTTTTCCCCAGTTCCCGGTTCCTGTTTTTCCTAGTTCCCGGTTCCCGTTTTTCCCGGTTCCTGGTTCCCGTTTTTCCTGCGTTTGGTTATTCGTTCCGCCTGGATCATGAGGGCTGCCATGGCGATACAGCCTATTGCCCAGACGCCCGTTCCGGCTATGTATTGAATCCACTCATTTTGAGATTCCAGCCGGGTTGCATACGCCAGGGCACACAGGCCCAGCAGGCTGACTCCGCAGGCGGCGATGCTCATGCGTTTTTGCCGGCGTGGGCAGTCGAAAATCCAGATAAACGCCAGTTGCACCTGTATAATCATGGCTACCAGCAGAAACATCTGCCGCGAGTAACCCATAACCTGCGTCGGCCAAACCAGTTGCTGCCACAGTGAGGTTACCAGCATCGCAATCGGCAAACAGATGCCCGCGAGCATGGTTCGCCCCCGGCCTCTCAGGAACATTCCACCAGCCATCAGGGCTGCGGCGGGAATGGTCAGGTCGTCAACCAATCGCGTCGGTGTCGGCGATTGGCCGTAGTCCATCAACCAGCACGCCCCAGCCAACGCCGACAACGCCCCCGACGCACAAAGCGATATCAGCAACTTCTTCCGGCGGGAGAGCATCCGCTGGGTTGTAACAACGTGCATGTCACTCAACAACATTATCAGCATGACCGTTCCCCACGCGCCGGCAACCAGCAGCATCCGAAACGTCAGCATCGGAGCAGAGAGCAGCATGCCCGTTTCGAGATGACTGCCGAGAATGTTACTCACTTTCACCACCCAGGAATCGAAAGCGCCCGCCGGTATTTCCACCGCCGCCGGCATGTCCACCGCCCACATGCCTCCAATGATAGCCGCCCCGATTACCGCGGTAATGATTACGCTGGGCAGCCTGGTGGAAACGGTCAACAACCCGCTAACCAAACCGATAGCGCCCCCCACAAACACTGCTGCACCGAATGCCCACACCGGCCAGACGCCCATGTTGATAAGCCAGGCGGCAACAAGCCCGCCAACGCCCAT
>JAIORC010000241.1 GCA_021108335.1 Phycisphaerae bacterium | reverse complement strand
CATGGCTATCCCGCAAAAAACGCGGGCTAACCATGCCACCCGACATCGTGGGAATTTGCACAGGCTTGCCCCATGGGGGTCGTAAACCTGTGCCGTGGTGGCCTGGGAAGGGCACCACGCGAGAACCGGAAAAACACATGGCTTGCAAGCAAGCCATACCACCCAAAACTTTACCATTTACAGCACCATTCACGGCACCATTTACAGCACCATTTACAGCACCACTTACATTACTGCCTACTTTACCACCTATGCCCCGATAATCTTGTCGGCGTGGCCGATTTCTTCGAGCAGGGCCATGAACCGCCTGCCGTATTCGACGTAGTTGTCGTACTGAACCTGGGCGTCCGACGTTACGGACTCGTCGTGGAACACCACGGCAAGATGCGGCTCCATCGAAATGCCACCATCGTAGCCGTTGTCCAGCAGATCCTTTACGATACGCTTCACATCGCCGTCGCCCTCATCGGCAAAGGTATATCTGATCTCCTGCGTCTCGGCATCCCAGACGCCGTCCTTGATATGAACGTAGGCGATGTGATCCTTGACGTTGCTGTAGAACTCCCACGCCGACTGCTTGGGATAAGGTAACGCCTTGGAGCGGTCGTCGGTGAATACCGGATTGCCGGTGTCGAAAACCAACTTCAACCCGGGCACGTTCTCGACAAGCTCCAACGTGTAGGCATGCCCCATTCCGCCGTAATTCATGCAGTTTTCGTGGACGGCGGTAATGCCCGCGTCGGCAAACATCGAATTTATCTCCCGCAGGCGTTTGAAGCGTTCCTCAGCCATCTGATCGTCCGGGCCGCGACCTTCCAACACCGCGTAGCTCATGATGCGTATGAGTTTGCTGCCCAGCCGCTGCATCCGGGGAATGGTGCGGCGAATCTCCTTAACGGTAATGTCGAAGGGATCGGTAATCTGCTTGGCCCAGTTGGCAATCGCCGAACCGAAACAATTAACCCGCACACCGGCGGCATCGAGCTTCCGGCAAACCTCGTCGAACTGCTCGTCGGGGATATCGTGAATGTTGGCGCCGCCGATGTTGCGGGATTCGATATCAGTCCATCCCAATTCAAGCGTAGCCCGAATCTGGGTATCAATATCCTTGCCGGCTTCGTCCGCAAATCCTGTTAAATACATTTCTGTTCTCCTTAAGTTCCAAACGACCCGTCAACATCCAACGCCTCGCCGGAGGTTTCGGGCTTTTTATATGTCGAGGTCTTAATCCGCTCCTGAAGCTTTTCGTAGAAAAGCTCCTCGTCGATGGGCAGGTCCACCCAGTCGTCGGTCCAACTGCTCAGCAGCATCGCGTTGGACAGTTCCAGGCTGCGAATTCCTTCACGTCCGTCAGCAACCAGGAGCGACGGATCGTCCTTCTGAATAGCCTGAATCCATTGCTTCATGACGCCCACGTGGGCCTCACCGCCGGCCTCAAAGGGAATCTCGCACTTCCATACTTCCGGCGCGCCGAACCCGGCGGTACTTTCTGCATTGTACTGCCGCTCCGGTACACGATTCCGCCAGAACGTCAGCGTGTCGTTCTCCATGACGAGTTTACCGTTATCGCCGGCAATTTCAAAACGGTTCGTGCCCGGAGCCTCGCCGGTAGAGGTAATGAACGTACCCGTCGTGCCGTCTTCGTATTCCACGTAGACCGTTACGTCGTCTTCGACTTCGATGTCGTGATATTTACCAAACGAGCAGAACGCCCGCACCCGCTTGGGCATGCCGCAAATCCACTGCCACAAATCCAACTGGTGCGGACACTGGTTCAGCAACACGCCGCCGCCCTCGCCGGCCCAACTGGCACGCCAGCCGCCGGAATTGTAATAACCCTGCGAACGATACCAGTGCGTAACGACCCAACTGTTACGCTTCGGGACGCCCAGGTCCCCGGCGTCGATAAGGTCCTTGATCTTCTTGTGAATGCCCAGAGTCCGCTGGTTGAACATCAAACCGAAAATCTTGCCGTACTTGTCGGCAGCCTCGTTCAGCAGTCGAACCTGGCTGGTATATACGCCGGCGGGTTTTTCGCACAGGACATGCAGGCCGTTCTCGAACGCCAGAATCGAAAGCCTCGGATGATCGTAATGGGGCGTAGCGACTATTACCGCGTCGATACAGTCGGCGGCAAACATCGATTCCACATTGTTGAAAATCTTCGGCACCGTATCGAGGTTCTCCACGGTACGGTTGCGGGCTTGCGGGCTGGTATCGCAAATCGCAGCCAATTCCGCCCCGGGAACCTTCCCCGCGATGATATTTTTCGCATGTTCGCTGCCCATGGTTCCAACTCCGATAATTCCAACACGAACGTTATTCATTGTTCCATCTTCTTTCCCGCCGGGTTACTCGTCATTTCGATATTCCGCCCGCCCAGCGTCGGGCTGATTTCAATTTCCATTACCGGATGGCATATGCCGATTTCCCTACGGCAACCACCCGCCACTACCCAGCGTCGGGCTGATTAGAATTTCCATTGTCGGAGCCTCCAGGCCATGCTCCATCCGCCATAACAACCGCTCCACCGCCGTCCGCCCAATCGCATCCCAGCCGACATCTATCGAAACCGGAC
>JAIORC010000048.1 GCA_021108335.1 Phycisphaerae bacterium | reverse complement strand
TGGCTATCCCGCAAAAAACGCGGGCTAACCATGCCACCCGATATCGTGGGAAATCGTACAGGTTACAAACCCCTTGGGGGTTACAAACCTGTGCCACCAATGAACTAAGTTTTCAAACAATAAAAAAGGAAAAATCATGAGCTTTAGAGTAGCCGTTGTCGGCGTTGGGCGAATGGGCAAGCACCACGCACGAACCCTCCACCAGATGGAAGCCGCCGAGCTGGTATGCGTGGTGGACTCGAACCTTTCCGCCGCACAAACCGTCGCGAAACAACGCGACTGCGAGGCGTTGGAAACCGCCGAACAGGCCGTCGATAAAGTAGACGCAGCCATCATCGCCACGCCCACCGTCGCCCACCTCGCCGCAGCCAGGCCTTTCGTCGCCGCCGGCAAGCCGGTACTCATCGAAAAACCCTTCTGCGAAGACCCAGCCGCCGGGCAGGAGCTTATAGACCTCGCCGCCAAAACCGGCACGACCGTGCAGGTCGGCCACACCGAGCGGTTCAACCCCGCCAGCATCGCCCTGCGAAAGTACGACATCAAGCCGAAGTTCATCGAGGCACACCGCATCAGCCCGTACACGTTCCGCTCCGCCGACGTGGGCGTGGTGCTGGACATGATGATTCACGACATCGACCTGGTGCTGATGTACGCCGGCAGCGACGTGGTGGACATCCAGGCCGTCGGCGTGAACGTCATCGGCGAAACGGAGGACATCTGCAACGCCCGCCTGCGGTTCGCCAACGGCTGCGTCGCGAACATCACCGCCAGCCGGCTGGCTATCAAGACCGAGCGGAAAATGCGAATCTTCTCCGAGGAGCATTACCTCTCGGTGGACTACGGCAAGAAAGTCGGTCTGGTCGTCGAGAAAAAGCGGAACCTCGACCTCATCCAGATGGCCCGCGAAATGGACGTCAACGATATCGCCGAACTCGCCCAGGAAGTGGACTACGCCAAGCTGCTGAAGGTTGAAGAGCTGCACCCCGACGAGAACATGGCCGACCCGCTGACCCTCCAGGCAGAGGCACTCCGCCAAACGGTCGAAGAAGGCAAACCGCCAATATGCAGCGCCGCCGACGGCCTAGCCGCCGTACGCGTCGCCCAGGCAATCGTCGCCGAACTCAAAGAACACAAATGGGACGGCGAAGCAAACAGCCGAGCCGGCTTGGACATCATACAGAAGTAGACACGCCTGACGAATTGATGGGAGAGTAACCATGCGTGACGACTTGATTGTAAATGAAATTCGGAAATATCGCGAAGAGCACGCTGCCTGTTTCAATTTCGACCTTCGGGCTATTGCGAAAGACGCTCGCGAGCGCGCAAAGAAAAGCGGTCGAAAGGTCGTTACTCCACCACACAGGCAGACAACCGAGAGGTTCTAAGCACGGCTGAATCCCTGGGTTTTCGCTTGACGAGTGTCTTGGCAGATATGACAATAATGGTAATACTCCCCCCGAAGGTCGGAGGCAGGAATCGTCCAGGTTTATCGCGGCGAAACACTTGGGCCGCTGTAGACCACCACTGGCAGAAACAGGAGAAACCGTCATGAAAACTCGAGCATACAAATTGTCCGGTTGTGTTCTTTTGGCTGTTGTGTTTTTTTTCGGTTTCCAGTCTCCAGCTTGGGGACAGTTCGGTAAATTGGGAGGTCTCTTGAAAAAGGGTAAGGAAATTGCGGAAAAGGAGGATAAAAAAGACCCCGCAAAACAAGATAAAACCAAAAAACAAGAAACAAAATCACCCACCAAAGCCTCCGAAGGCGAGATCGTATTTTCCAAGTCTCCCTTCGACCCGAAGACGAAGAAGCCCAACCTTACCAATACTTTCAAGGCAAGCGACAATATCTACGCCACGATATCCCTGAAGGAATCGTTCGAGACCCTGGCCAAGGGTTCGTCGAAAATCCACGTCGAGGTTAAGTGCTATCTGGACGGAAAGGGCGAAAACCGTGGCGGGTTCAGCATCGCTGTAACGAAGGATGCTCTGAAGAAAAAGGTTCTGGTTATGGGCGTTGCGCCGGCCCCGGACAAGATGAAATGCTACGACGACCCGAACGTCATTTACCAGAAGCAGTTCGATAAATACGGCAAGAGAGGCGGGCCGATGCAACTGACCAAAATGCTCAGCACACTGCCGGCGGGTAAACATACAATCAAGCTCGTGCTCTACCGTTATAAGGTTCTGGCCGAGGGCGAATTCACTATCGAGGGGAAGAACTTCAAGAAGCCCTACGAAAAACTGTTCAAGGCCCTGGAGGCGGAGAAAACCAAAAGCGTTCAGATGGCGAAGCCCAAGATGAAGGATGCAAAGCTCGAAGCCGCAATGGTAGAGGCACTTAAAGCCTCCCACGTCAAGGCCGCAAAGGAGGGTGAGATACTTAAGGTGGTCATCATCGATCCCGACTGGCACCTGAGACGCCATAAAATCAGCGGCAAAATACTGTTTCGATACATCCGCACGGAAGTCGCCCTGAAGGAAAAGTCCGGGCCATGCTGGCAGTGGCGGTTCGTGTTCAAACAGGAGTACATCGGCGACAAGTTCCAGAAAACGAAACTACACGGTATTGGCGACAGAAAGAAAAT
>JAIORC010000215.1 GCA_021108335.1 Phycisphaerae bacterium | reverse complement strand
GCCGGTCTTTTGACCGGCTTTCTTTGAATCGGGAGAGGCTTGCGTAGCAAGACTCATGGGCGCGAACGAAGTGAATGCACATGCGAGAGGATTCCTTCACGGAGCGGGGCGCCTCCCGAAGCGCAGCGAAGGGAGCCGCCCAAAGCGCAGTGAAGCAATCCTCCCGAAAAAGCGGAAGCACGGCGCCGCCGGACTGGTGATGCGAAGCAGCACTGGCGAAGGATTCCGCGAAGCGAAATCCTCTTGCTCCGATTTTGAACCGCGATTGCCAGAATATGACAGCCGCGGTTTTTTATTGCCTTTATTAGCCAAAATCGAACACCGCCACCGATATAGCTGCGTCCAGGCGGGCGCAACGCTTTTGCTTGCCGCCTGCTGGGTGCCGGGTGCCATACTTCTGCTCGCAGAAGCATGCTTGTTACAGATTCCATCATGGCGACCTCTTCGGTGTCGCCATACCACCCACCTACTTTGGCGTGACCGTCCGGAAATCAACAGTAGCGGCGGCGAGAGAATCAAACTAGACTGGGCAAACCCAGGCCGGGCAAAAGCGTTGAATCAGTTTCACCGCGGCCCAAGTGTATGGGAAGGAAACCGGTAATGAAGAAACGAATCAGCGTTTTCGTCGGGATAATGGCTTTGGCTGTGTGTACGCCGTCTTATCTGATAGCTGCTGGTCTGACTACAACCCAAAAGATATCCGCTAAAGAGGAAAATAAAAAGTCCTCGCCAAAGGTGGGAGTGTGGATTCAACGCACAGCCGACGAAGATTCCACTGAAACATCCTACATGCCGATAGACAAGCTTGATACCGTTCCTCCGTGTTACCAATGGCGAGTGATATCAACTCCGGGAAAGCTTGACGTACTTATCCCGGTGCTGAGGCGGTTACTGGAGACCTTAACACCGGGGCGACCTTGGCCTGGCGTGGCAATAGATCAAAAAATAGATGACAACCATCTGGCCGCCATGGCAAAACTCAAGGGATTGCAAACGCTTAGCCTGAGGGATTGCAGCAGAATTACTGAAACCGGCGTGGCTTATCTGGCCGAATTGGAAGCTTTGCAGGAGCTTATCCTGTGGAAGTGCCGCAAAATCACCAATACCGGATTAAAACAATTGGCCGGATTGAAACAATTGCGGAGGCTTAAGCTGAGACGTTGCAGCACAATCACTGATGCAGGCTTGGCACATTTGGCCAGACTTAAACAATTGCGGGAGCTTCGTTTATCGAGTTGCGGCAAAATCACCGATGCTGGCTTGGCGCATCTGGCCAGACTTAAACAATTGCGGGAGCTGCGTTTATGGGATTGCCACAAAATCACTGATGCAGACTTGGTACATCTAGCTAAGCTGAAAGAATTGCGAACGCTTGTTTTATCATGTTGCTATAAAATCACCGGTGTTGGATTGGCACACTTGGCCAAGCTCAAAGAATTGCGGAGACTTAGTCTGTCATCTGACCCCAATATCATAGATGCGGGCTTGGCACATCTAGCCAAACTGAAAGAATTACGGACGCTTGTTCTGTCATGTTGCAATCAAATCACCGATACTGGCTTGGCACACTTGGCCGGGCTGAAACAATTGCGGAGGCTTGATCTGGACTATTGCAACAAAATTACCGATGCAGGCTTGGAACACCTGGCCAAACTGAAAGAATTGCGGCAGCTTGATCTGAAACGTTGCGAAAATATCACCGATGCCGGTTTGGAATACCTGGCCAAACTGAAAGAATTGCGAGTGCTTAATCTGAGACGTTGCGATAATATCACCGATGCTGGCTTGGTACACTTGGCCGGGTTGAAACAATTGCAGACACTTAATCTGTCGGAGTGCGACAAGATCACTGATGTCGGACTGGCACATCTGGCTAAACTGAAACAATTGCGGGCGATTAATCTGTTGGACTGCGACAGGATAACTGATGCTGGACTGATGAATCTGACTGGGCTGAAAGAACTGCGGGAGCTTGATCTGTCAAGTTTCCATAAAATTACCGATGCTGGCTTGGCACACTTGGCCGAGTTGAAACAATTGCGGGAACTTGATCTGTCATTTTGCCGCAAAATTACCGATGCCGGCTTGGCACACTTGGCTAGGCTCAAAGAATTGCGGAAGCTCGATTTGGGCTATTGCGACAACATCTCCGATGCTGGAGTAACACACCTGGCCGGGCTGAAAAATTTGCAGATACTTACTCTGCTGTCTTGCGACAACATCACCGATGCTGGAGTAGCCCACCTAGCCGGATTGAAAGAATTGCAGATACTTGATTTGGGTGATTGCCGCAAAATCACCGATGTCGGCTTGGCACACCTGGCCGGGTTGAAACAATTGCAGATACTTAATCTGTACGATTGCAGAAAGATTACCAATACTGGATTGGCTCACCTGGCCAAGTTGAAAGAATTGCGGAGACTGTATTTACATGACTGCGACAAAATTACAGCCGGTATACAAGCATTTAAAGTGTCGCTGCCGAATTGTGTTATTATGAGAAGTGCTATCCGTTGCGGCGGGTGGAAGCCGAAAGAGTTGCCATAATGCCTTTGGTGGAATTAACCATCGCTCTTGCGACGCTTGGCTACGTCCAT
>JAIORC010000180.1 GCA_021108335.1 Phycisphaerae bacterium | reverse complement strand
GTTATTTCTTTTACCCATGGAGCATAACCAATGATTCAGTGTAAAGATTGCGAATACTTCCATCGCGGCGAAGATGGGGAAATCTCCTTCGAGTGCGATCCGTTCGGGACAGTCAAGGAACCGGAATGCCTGGCTAAGTGGCAATTGATCAAGATAAATCAAATGGTCGCCAGCTATCAGAGCACGCTCCGCTATTACGAAAAACTCGCCCCCATGCAGGAAAAAATGTTCCGCATCATGGAAACCGAAATGGACGGTATGAGCGAAGCGGACAAGTGGAAAGTTCATGATGACGACGAAGATGAAGATGAAGATCATGATGACCACGATGACCACGAAGACAACGATTGGGACAAGCACGACGATTCCGATTCCAGCCACGATACATGGTGAGACGGGGGAAAACGGGAGCCGGGAACCGGGAACTGGAAAAAACAGAAACCAGAAAAACCGGGGGCCGGGAATCGTAAGGTGGGTGCTCCCGCCCACGCAGAAACTGTCAAATCGGCCCGGTTGACGGGTTTAGCGGTCGATCTGACAGATTTTCCTAATGGGGCGATTTCCTTAAGTGCTGCAATTCGCAAGAGTTAGCTGTTTGGCATGGCGATTGCAACATAACTGCCGGCTGGGCAGAGAATATGTAGTTAGCCCATTATTACCCAGCCGGAAAAAAGAAAGGTAAAATACAATGGCAAGCAATAAAGTAATTGGAATTGACCTCGGCACGACCAACAGCGTCGTAGCTGTAATGGAAGGCTCCGAGCCGAAGGTGCTGATCAATCAGCAGGGCGCTCGGGTTACCCCCAGCGTGGTAGCCTTCACCGACAAAGGCGAACGCCTCGTCGGCCAGCCCGCACGACATCAGCAGGTAACCAACCCCGGGAATACCGTCTTTTCGATCAAGCGGTTCATGGGCCGGCGGCACAGGGAAGTGGCCTCCGAAGAGAAGATGGTGCCCTACGGCGTCATCGGCGGGGCTGAGGATCTCGTGAAGGTTCATGCCCACGGCAAGGACTACACGCCGCAGGAAATCTCCGCGATGATTCTGCAGGATCTCAAGAAGACCGCCGAAGATTACCTCGGCGAGTCGGTGGACAAGGCTGTGATTACCGTGCCGGCCTACTTCAACGACAGCCAGCGAACCGCCACGAAAGAAGCAGGCGAAATCGCCGGGCTGAAGGTCGAGCGAATCATCAATGAGCCGACCGCTGCCGCCCTGGCCTACGGGCTTGAAAGCCAGAAGAACGAAAAGGTCGCCGTCTTCGACTTCGGCGGCGGCACGTTCGATATCTCGATTCTGGATATCGGCGACAACGTATTCGAAGTGCTGGCTACCAATGGCGATACGCATCTCGGCGGCGACGACCTCGACGAACTGCTGATTAACTACATCGCCGACGAATTCAAGCGGACCGAGGGCATTGACCTGCGGCAGGACGCGATGGCCCTTCAGCGGCTCAAAGAGGCTGCCGAGAAAGCCAAGTGCGAACTGTCCACCGCGATGGAAGCGAACATCAATCTGCCGTTCATCACCGCCACCGCGGACGGCCCGAAGCACCTGACGATGACCCTTACGCGGACGAAGTTCGAGCAGCTCGCCGAGGCGATTTTCAACAGGCTGACCGGGCCTTGCAAGAGCTGCCTGTCGGACTCGAAGCTTTCCAACGGCGAGATCGACGAGGTTATTCTCGTCGGCGGCAGCACCCGGATTCCCAAGGTGCGGGAGCTTGTCAAGGGAGTCTTCGGCAAAGAGCCGAACAAGAGCGTCAATCCCGACGAAGTGGTCGCCATCGGGGCTGCCATCCAGGGCGCGATTCTCGCCGGCGAGGTCGAGGAGCAGATGGTGCTGCTGGACGTAACGCCGCTGAGCCTCGGCGTCGAAACCCTCGGCGGTGTGATGACGAAGCTCATCGAGCGGAACACGACCATTCCCACCGAGAAGAAGGAAACGTTCTCGACGGCGGCTGACAACCAGGCCGAGGTAACTATCCACGTGCTCCAGGGCGAACGTGAATTCGCCAGGGACAACCGCACGCTCGGACAGTTCAACTTGACGGGAATTCCCCCAGCCCAGCGAGGCATGCCGCAAATCGAGGTGGCTTTCAGCATCGACGCCAACGGCATTTTGAGCGTTACCGCCAAGGACAACGCCACCGGCAAGGAGCAGTCCATCGAGATCAAGGGCTCCAGCGGCCTGGATTCCGGCGAAATCGACAAGATGAAAGCCGACGCCGAAACCCATGCCGAAGACGACAAAAAACGTCGCGAACAGGTAGAGCTTAAAAACCAAGCCGACGCGATGGTCTATAACGTCGAGAAAACGCTGAAAGACGCCGGCGAAAAGGTCTCGCCCGAAGATCGCTCCAACATCGAAACAGCGGTGAGTGGTCTGAAGGACGCACTGAAAACCGACGACTCCGAGGCAATCAAAAAGGCGATGGAAAATACCGAGAAGGCCTCGCACAAACTGGCTGAGGCAATGTACAAAGCCTCCGCCGACGAGCAGGCAGCCTCCTGTGGCGCAACCCCGCCCCCGGCAGGCGAAACAGAAGCACCAGCCGAAGACAAAAAAGACGACGGCGACGACGTAATAGACGCGGAGTTCGAAGTAAAAGAATAGGGA
>JAIORC010000121.1 GCA_021108335.1 Phycisphaerae bacterium | reverse complement strand
GCCAGCGTCGTGCCCGAGCCGCTGAACGGGTCGATTACCAAGTCGCCGGGATTGCTGGAGACTTTGACGATGCGTTCCAGGACGGCTTCGGGCATCTGGCAAGGGTGCCACTTGACGCGTTCTTTGAATGTGCCGCAGACGCGGCTGAAGCTCCAGACGTCGTCGGGGATTTTGCCTTTGGGGTTGGCGCGTTTGTCGGCATAGGTGGTTTGTCGGGCGGACGGTACGCGGACAGCCATGTCGTTGAAGGTGATTTCTTTGGTGTCACAGGATTTTGTGAAGTAGAACAGATGGGCGTGGCTGCGGGCGAATTTGTATTTCGTCGCCTGTCCGAACGTGTAATGCCAGATCACCCAGTTCCGCAGATTCAGCCCCAGCTTTCGGCCTATCACGCGTACCTCGGCAGCGTATTCGTCGCCGATTGCAATCCAGAAACTGCCGGTCGGCTTGAGGGCGTCGCGGCAGGCAGCCATCCACTGTTCCGTCCACTGGTAGTAATCCTCGTAGGCCTTGACATCTTCGTACACATCGTACTTGTAGCCGATGTTGAACGGCGGGTCGGCGAAGATCAGGTCGGCAACCGGCTCGGACAGATTGTTGAGAATCTCGACGCAATCGCCGCGGATGATTTTGTTCGGTTCAATCATAAGTAGTCGTCCGGTAACTCAAGATAGCGCAGGGTTTCAACCCGTGGCCATTGCACAGGTTACAAACCTGTGCCACCAATTATTTTTCTTTTGGTTCGGCGGGTTTGAAGGTGATAAACCCTTTGGTAAATTTATCCATGAAGGCGACGGCCTGCTTTTCGTCGCAATCCTGGCAGGTCATAATGATTGCGTAGTGCCAGCTTTTCCCCACATTTTCAGACGGGAGATTCAGCAGCCGTCGCACTTCGATTACCGATGCGACAAGTTCTTTTTTCTTAACGGGTTGCGCGGCGGCGGGCTGCTTGGCTTTTGGCGTGGTCTCGGCTGGCGGCGCGGTTGTGGCGGCGGGTTTTGTTTCTTTTGTCGGGGCTGTCGCCGGAGCGGTTTTGCCTGGCGGCTTTTGCCCGGGAGTTGCGGGCGTGGCAGCCGGCGATTCGGCTTCCCGGTAAACGCTTTTGCGGAGGACAAACTGGTAAAAGCTGTTCTTGCCGACGGTAACAGGCCCTTGAGAGAGGATATCTATGGTAAATCCCTGCTTTCTCTCGAATTCGATCGCCTTTTTACCGCATGCTTCGGGGGCGGCTGTGTTCGGCACTTCCAGGCTTACCACCTGTATGATTGGCGAGGGGACTCCGCCGGCGAGGTAATCCGCCTGGAACACGGACAAACCCGTTTTCCCGACAACACCAACCCAGCCGGGCGGCACGCGAACCCCACAGCCGCTGCGATGATCCTTCAGGAAAGGCCCTTTGAATTGCTTTATGACATCGATCGGCTTGCGGAAATCGGTCAGGGCGATGGTCTTTACTATCTCGTCAAACGTGCGGAACAGTATATTTTTGTGTGTCGCGGCGACTTCCATGCTCAGCAAATAGGCAATCGCGAAGGAATCAGCTTTTTTCGCGTCGGCGGATTCGCCTGCCACCGGCGTTTTTTTTACCTGGCGGATAAAGCAAACCCCTACCGCCACCGTCTCAATTCCCCGGTGAGTGTAGGCTATCGATTGGGCCAGCCCGTCCAACCCCGCGATACGCATCTTTGTCTTGTTCAGAACCTTCAGGTGCCTGACCGCCAGGTCACCCTTGAGATTACTCAGCAACGACTGGGAAAACGCCTCGGCGGTCTGGTCCGAGGATACAGGAAAGGCCATCAGCGAGATGCTCTGGGTTGCCCGCATGCCTTCTATCCGCTTGGCTACCATTACCGCAAACTCTTCACCGAGCGGCTGTCGATCGAAGCCAGTGGGCATGGCGAGCCGAATTCCCGCGTGAGGGAAGTCGACGGGTTTATTCATCTTGATCGGCGCCACTTTTTCCTGGTCGGCCATCGCCAGGCTCCCCGCCAACAAGACGCCAACGGCACAGAGCGTATATACTTTTTTCACGGCATTGCCTCCGGGTAAATTATCCGTTTATAACAGCATCGCGGGCATTATACACAATTACGAGGGAAAAACATCCTCTTCCAGCCGGTTTGGCCGGTTTGCGGCTAATGGCTGCCGCCGAAAAAGTATAGCGACAGGAAAACGAAAGCGGCATAACAGGCCAGCAGCGGGATTCCCTGCCAACGGTGGAACCGATCTCGGCCGGACATGATATACCCACGCAGGCAAAACAACACGAACAGCATCATTGGCGCCATCAGCCATAACGTCGCCTGGTCGATCTGCAACGGCTTGGCCGTGGCGGCGGCACCTATCACGAACAACACGTTGAGAATATCCGCCCCGATTACGTTGCCCACCAGCAATTCGCTATGGCCCTTGATTAACGACGTGATCGCCGTTACCAACTCCGGCAGCGACGTGCCAAAGGCTACCAGCGTACCGGCGATGACCGTCTGCGGTACGCCGTGCTTTACGCAGACGACCTTGGCGGAGCCGATCAGCAATTCCGAGCCGCACACCACCAGCGCCAGGCCAGCCAGTATGAACAGCAGATTCTTGACGATGGCTCCGGCGTTCGACGGCTTAGGCCCATTGTTCTCCTGCGAGTTCGGCTCCCGGAGCGAATGCTGCCGCGACCAGTGAACCGACAG
>JAIORC010000343.1 GCA_021108335.1 Phycisphaerae bacterium | reverse complement strand
TACTGGACTCGAACCAGTGACCTCACGGGTGTGATCCGTGCGCTCTAGCCAACTGAGCTAAAGGCCCCAAACAAGTCGGTGCATTATACAGTTTTGCATTCGGGTTGCAACCGTCCAGCGGATTTTTCCGAATTGTAAGGCTTCCTACTGTTTTTCCGACGGCTTGTTTTCCAGGCCGAGGATTCGGCGTACCAGCATTTCCTCGCCGCTACGGTTGCCCTCTATGATATGCCCGATAAATTGCAGTGCGTATCCGCCGACGAACATCGCCCCAGCCAGCCACCACTGGGCGAGAATCAGGAAAATCGGGGCTGCGATAAAACACGCCGGTATCCCCAGCATGTGCAGCCAGAAGCTTGTCGGATTCTTGTGTCGGGACAACCAGTTTTCGATAGGTTTAATCAAAATTCTTTCCTTTTAGGGAACCGCTAAAAATTCATTTATACCAGCAACGACTGGACGCCCCAGACCATTTCGATGATGGTATTCAAGGCCATGCCCAGGAAGAAGTCCAGCCCGAGAATGGCCATGCAACTGGCGACGAAACTTTCCGTACACGCCCTGCCCACGCCCGCAGCCCCGGCGGCACAACGGAATCCCTTGTAGCAGCAAACCAGCGACATCACCGCACCGAAAAAGAAGCACTTGATCGGCCCATAGAAAATGTCGTAGATGTGTACCGTATCGGTGGCATTCGTCCAGAATTCGGCGGCGTTGGCGCCGTAAAGGTGCACGCTGATGACGTATCCGCCGAGAATGCCCATAAAACTGGTGTAAAGGGCCAATATCGGTATCAAAAACACCACCGCCAGGAACCGCGGCACGACCAGCACGCTGATGGGATCGGTGCCCATCGCCCGCAGTGCGTCAATCTGCTCGGTAACGCGCATGGTTCCCAACTCGGCGGTCAGTCCCCCGCCGACCCGTCCGGCCAGCATTATACCCGCCAACACAGGCCCAAGCTCACGCAGCACGGAAAGGTTCACTATCGTACCCATCCGCCCGATCATGCCCATAGCCTTGAACTGCTGGACGGTCTGGACAGCCAGCACCGCACCCACGAACAAACCGGTAATCATTACCACCGGGATGCTCTTCGTGCCAACCTCGTATACCTGCGCGAAAATCGCGCGATAGCTCCGCCGTCGCGTTAACGTCGGGATAATCCAGGTAAACGTCTGGCCGCAGAATCGACAAAAATCGCCGAACTGGCAAAGCCAGGCGAAAATCACCGCACCGAGTTGTGCTACCAAAACCATACGACGTATCTTCTACCCCGCCGGGAACGAATTGTCAACGCTGCGGCTATGGCCATAGCCGGCAGGAATCTACTCCGCATACAACGAAAAAGAGCACCAGATATTCATCCGATGCTCTTCTTCATACATGCAAACAAAAGGTCTATTGTCGCGTAGCCGGGCTGCGTGTTGATTTTACGTGATGCCGGCAGCGTACTCCGGGCTGTTCAGCAGGGTTACATGCTGGCGGCACGCAAAGCCCGCCCCGCGTTCGTGCCAGTGCGATACTTCCGCCTCGCCCAGCAGCCAGCACAGGCTTACCGACCTGCTGTCCTGCATGCTCGGAAAATCCACAATGCCACGCGAAAAATCACGAAGCTCCACGCCTATCTGGTCAAGCTCCTCCAGACAGCCTTGGAGATTGTCTACAGTAGAAACCAACTCCTGGCGTGCCCGTTCGAGTTGATCGCCGCAATTGGCCTGCTCGGCAGATTCGATCAGCTCTTCAAGCTCCATCAGCGTCTTGTATTCTCGCACCACTTCCCCAACAATCCGTTGCAGGAGAACCAGAGATTTGTTGGCTTGCTCCACCGAAAAGTACCTCTTGTCCTTTTCACAACGGGGGGCAATGTCCATGCTCCAGTTCGCTATGTTCAACACACCTCTCCTTGGATCCCAGAGTTTTTTATTTCTGTTTTTTTGAAATTTCCCAACTTCAATTTTGAAATTTTCCAAGTCGTCTTTCCCCCGTTTTTTTCGGATTTGGGGTCAATCCGCGAAAGTTTTATCGGCATTGTCCGCGAGTGAACATGAGCGATGAGGCGTGTTTTATCCAATTTTTAGCAGGAAATTTTTTTATCGCCTCCAGAGTGTCCGATAACAAGTTTTTCCTTTGTTTTCAGGCTAAATCGCATTTCGTCAAAGACGGGATTGCATCGACGGGCTTGAGTGTATATGCTTTAACCATGTTTGGGTTTTTGAACGTCTACAAACCGAAAGGCCCCACCAGCCACGACGTGGTCGTGCAGGTTCGCCGTATGCTGCCGCGCAAAACCAGGGTCGGCCATACCGGCACGCTCGACCCCTTTGCCAAGGGCGTACTGGTTTTGTGCGTCGGGCAGGCGACGCGACTGGCGGAGTTCGTCCAGTCTCAGCCCAAACGCTACGTCGCAGTCATCAAACTCGGAGCCGTCAGCGACACCGACGACCCCGAAGGGACAATCACCCCGACACCAGACGCCACGCCGCCGACGGAACAGCAAATCCGCGACGTCCTTAAGAATTTCGTCGGTGAGATTCAGCAAGTCCCCCCTGCCCACTCAGCCATCCACATAGACGGCCAGCGGGCATATGAGCTAGCCCGGGAGGGTAAGGATGTGGAAATTCCCGCGCGACCGGTGAAGGTGTTTAAACTCTCGATGCGGCGGTATGAATATCCCAAGCTGCAAATCGACGTCCACTGCGGCAGCGGCAC
>JAIORC010000017.1 GCA_021108335.1 Phycisphaerae bacterium | reverse complement strand
ACTCCACGGCAAACCAAACGACCTCATCGACCGCCTAAAAGCCGACCCCGCCTGCGAAAATATAGACATAGACGCCCTACTGAACCCAGCAACATTCGTCGGCAGAGCACCCCAACAAACAAACGAATTCCTAGCCGGGGAAGTAAATCCAATACGCGAAAAACACAAAAACCAGCTAGGCAAAATCAACGACCTGAACATATGATTTCCGCAGATAGCAGGCAGTTTTTGTAGGCCAATGGCCATACTTCCCGTTTTTTGATACAATGATTAAAGGAGCATATGATGGTTAATTTTCACTTTGGACGACAGTAACGATAGGGAGAAAACCATGCTGAAAAAAATCAACCGGTTTTTATTTGGCAAAAAGGACAAAGTGACACAAATAGACAAAACAAAAACAGTATTGTATCGGAAACAAACAAAATCGTCGCACACACATAGCGCAAATGTTGTAGACTCGTTCTTCTCATCGATAAAAAACGTGGGCCATCCTGACTATCCAATATTAGATAGTCAATATTCATCAAGCTCTCGGATTCCATGCACGGATTTAGTTCCATTCATTTCCAAACGGATAATTGAAGGAGACACCACCAGCATCAAAATTGTAATGCGAAGAATAATAGAAGCAAATCCAGGACTTGGAATTGGATCCAACTGGATTAATAAGAGCGTTGACAAAATCCTATCCATTCCTTTCGAAAATTATGTTTCGTTTACATCAGCGAGTGCATTCCCGGAGCTAAAAGCTTTATTCATTGTTGCCGCGAAAGAGGGAAGTAATAGAGAATTTCTGATCATAAAAGAAACTCCTCGGCTTATATCATGGGCTTGCATAGCCCACCAACCATCATGGTCAACACATCTGCATTCTTTAGCCAAAAAGGCGAATTCATGGATAGACGAGATGGCTGAAGATGTATCATACTGGCAAGACTATGAGGAATTTGATATTAGAGAGGTTCCGAACGCATCTATCGGCACTGAGTTGCAAACAGTCATTTTAGCACTCACACCAGCCGCGCGATTACAATTATTTTACGCAGTAGAAAGAGGCGGTGGGTCTTTGCTCAACCTAACCGACTACCAAATACGCAGTCTCGGAATAAATGTTGAAAAGACGTCAAAAGAATTGATTGACTCAGGAATACTGTTGCCTTCATCTTCTAAAGAAGCCATCAAGTCAGGACATTCTAAGCAAGAGTTGGTAGAGCTTTGCGAAACCCATGGCGTAACCTACAAAAAATCATGGAAGAAAGAAACGCTTGCGGAAGCACTTGAAAAAATGGATCCGACACTATTAGAAAAAATCGCAAAGTCCAGGAATTTGATATCTCCAAATTACCAACGTTATCCAAGCTTAAGGAATGTAGTGAGAATCGCGGACGAACATCAAGTAGGATTCAAGCTTTTGTGTTTTGCCTAATGATAATAGCATCGCAGAACATATGTGAAAATTTTCAATCTATCGGCCACATAACCTTCCCCTCCCAGTGGCCCCGGGTTCCCGAATCGTCATCCCATTCGAGAAATGTATGGAAGGGCGGCTGCAAACCTCCTGTATGCTTACGCAAATAAAGAATCTCCACACTTGTTTTGGGGTCTACTGTGTATGAAGCAATCGGGATGGGTTTGCTGATCTCGTCGATGTTGTCGACTGAGTCTCCTGATATAAACATAGAGAGATTTTGGGCAGCAGCCTGACCATGGTTTTCGATGGTCAGACATGGGTTGTTCTCTTTTTGCTTAATAGATACTTGCAATCTGGCTTTTTGTGCGTCAAGCAACATTTTCTGTTGTCGAGTTTCCTCCAACTCCACGATCTTTGCCTGCAGCCGCGTTGCGATTTCTGCTGCTGTCGCGCTACGCAAAGCCGCAGCATTAGCTTCCTGCTGATCTTTGTGCGCTTTATTTGCAGCCCTTTTGGCGCCTAGATACGCAAGTATACCCACCAGAAATGTGACAACCAGGATGCCTATGTTGATCCAGTTTGACCAATCGAGTTCAGCTATCATCACACCACCAGCCTTTCGTTAAGATCGTCAATTGCCAAAATAGCCAAGTAGGCCGGATCTTGACCCGGCAATTGCATGGTACATGCAATCATTATCTTTGTCGATATGCCTCTGTAATTTCCCATAAAAGAAAGCTGCCGCTTTCTTTTCGCCGGGTCAAGACCCGGCCTACAAAAACTGTGCGAGCCGTAGGTTATGCAACTTGTTGCATAACAGGAATTACGGGGAGATGTGCCGACAAATTGTTATGCAACGAGTTGCATAACCTACCTGCTTGCCCCGGCAATTGCATGGCTACAAACCCTTTGCCAGGGCGATGAAGTTTTGGCCGCGTTGTTCGTAGTTGGTGAACTGATCGTAGCTGGCGCAGGCGGGGGATAATAGAATCACGTCGCCGGAGTGGGCTAGTTTGCGGGCGGCGGAGACGGCGGCGGGTAAATTGTCGACGCCTACCGCTGCCGGCGTGTGGCGGTCGGTGCGGTTTTTTTCGACGGCTGAGAGAATCATGCCCCGCGTCGCACCGAATGCGACGACCGCCTTGGCACGGGCGTCGAGGGCTTTGCCCAACTCGCCGAAGCAGACGCTCTTGTCGTAGCCGCCAAGCAGAATAATCGTCTTGCGAGGCCCAAAAGCGTCCAGGGCGACGATGGCCCCGGCTGGCGTGGTGCATTTGCTGTCGTTGTAGTATCGCACGCCGGATTGCTCGGTTACGA
>JAIORC010000344.1 GCA_021108335.1 Phycisphaerae bacterium | reverse complement strand
AAAGTAGTAGTGGAAGGTAAAATAGTACAGGTTATTGGTTCGACGTTTGACGTGGAGTTTGACGAGAGTCAGATTCCGCCGATTTACAATGCCTTGCGGCTGGACGTCGGAGATATTCATCTTACCGGCGAGGTGCAGCAGCATCTCGGCGGCGGGCGGGTTCGCTGCGTGGCTATGGGCAGCACGGACGGTCTGCGTCGCGGCATGACGGTAACCGATACCGACAGCCCCATAACCATGCCCGTCGGCATGGGTGTGCTCGGGCGGGTGTTCAATCTCCTCGGTGAGCCGGTGGACGGCAAGGGCGAGGTGCAGGCCGACGAGTATCGCTCCATCCACGCCGCACCGCCGGAGTTCGAAACGCTCACGCCGCAAAGCGAAATCTTCGAGACGGGCATAAAGGTTATCGACCTGCTGGCTCCGTTCGTCCGCGGCGGCAAGACGGGGCTGTTCGGCGGAGCCGGCCTCGGCAAGACGGTTATCATTCAGGAGCTTATCGCACGCGTGGCTACGAAGCACGGCGGCTACAGCGTTTTCGCGGGCGTCGGCGAGCGAACCCGCGAGGGCAATGACGTATGGCTGGAAATGCAGGAAGCACAAATCGGCGCAACCGGCCAAAAGCTGATAGAAAAGACGGCGATGGTGTTCGGGCAGATGAACGAGCCGCCCGGCGCGCGGCTTCGCGTCGCGCTGAGCGCCTTGACGCTGGCGGAATATTTCCGTGATACCGGCGGGGCTGACACGCTGTTGTTTATCGACAACATCTTCCGCTTCAGCCAGGCCGGCAGCGAAGTCTCCGCCCTGCTGGGTCGCATGCCCTCGGCAGTGGGATATCAGCCGACACTGACCACCGAAATGGGCGAACTCCAGGAGCGGATTACCTCCACCCGCAAGGGCGCGATTACGTCCGTTCAGGCGGTGTACGTGCCCGCCGACGACATGACCGACCCCGCACCCGCAGCAGCGGTTACGCACCTCGACGCGTTTATCGTGCTGGAGCGATCCATCGTGGAGAAGGGCATATACCCAGCCATCGACCCGCTGGCCAGCAGCAGCCGGATTCTCGACCCGCAAACCGTCGGCGAAGAACACTACAACGTCGCCCGCCGCGTGCAACAGATTCTCCAGCGATACCGCGACCTGCAGGACATCATCGCGATTCTCGGCGTGGACGAATTAAGCGACGACGACAAACAGACCGTCGCCCGTGCCCGGCGGATCGAGCGATTCCTCAGCCAGCCGTTCATCGTCGCGGAAGTGTTCACCGGCAAACCGGGCAATTTCACGCCGCTGGCTGACACCATCCGCAGCTTCCGGGAAATCTGCGACGGCAAATGGGATCACCTGCCCGAGCAGGCGTTCATGTACGTCGGTAGCGTCGAGGACGCCGCAAAACAGGCTGAGGAAATGAAGAAATAAAACGATTGCGGGAAATTCGCAATAGCGGAGAAAATCGGCATTGTGGTAGAATGATCGCCAAGTGGCTTCCGGTGTTTTTGATATTTTGAGAATTTTCACGACAAACACAGTAACGAAAGGAGCTTTGCCCATGACTTTCCAAATGACGGTTTCGGCGATGGTTATCCTGATGGTCTTCTACCTGGTACTGGTGATTAAGTGGTACTATGTCCGCCGCCCCAATTATTTCCTGTTGGGCAGTGCCGCAATTGCGTTGAGTCTTCTTTTGTCAGGCGTCATCATATTGATTGACGACTCCTGGTTCAAAACCTTCCTTAAGGTTCTTAACCTGTTCTTGACCATTACCGCCTTCGGCTGTGCGATTTTGACCTGCTACAATGCGGAATTGCCGAAGAGTATCCCCGGCACGGAAATCGAGAACGATTCCGAAGACGAGGCCAAGGATTAGCCCACTTGCGGCATTTTTGGTATGTTGAAAAATTTTCGCGGTAAATATGGTAAAGAAAGGAGTTTTACCCATGACTGTACAGATGGTTATTTCACCAATGGTTATCCTGGTAGCATTCTTTCTGGTGTTGTTAGTTAAATGGTCTTATGTCCTCCGCCCAAAATTTTTCCTGCTGGGTTGTGCCGCAATTGTATTAAGTATTCTTTTTACGGGCATTTTCTCGCCGATTGACGAGGAGTGGGCCGATGGTTTGCTTAAGGTTCTCAACATGATCTTCACGATTGTCGCGTTCGGTTGTGCGTTCCTGGCCTGCTACAACGCGAAATTGCCGAAAAATATCCCCGGTACGGAAATCGAGAGCGATTCCGAAGAAACCCAAGTGGAAGAAGAAAAAGAAGAATAGGATAACCATGGAACTTTACGAAGCGATTGAGAAACGTTACAGCGTTCGACTTTATGAAGAGCAAGACGTGGAAGAGGACAAGCTGCGTCGTGTGCTGGACGCCGGGCGAAATGCCCCGTCGGCCAAGAATCTCCAGAACTGGAAATTCGTAGTCGTTCGCGACGAGGCGACTCGGCAGGAATTGGCTGGGGCGTGCGAACAGCCCTGGATGGAACTGGCGCCGGTACACGTAGCCGTAATCGGCACGAGCGGGCGGATGATGTTCTGCGACATCCCGGCCGACCCGGTGGACTGCGCCATCGCTATCGATCACATGACGCTCTCTGCCGTTGCCGAAGGATTGGGCACGTGCTGGATCGGCCACTTCCGCCAAGGCGAATGCAAAAAGATTCTCGGCGTGCCCGACGAGCTTCAGATTATCGAACTGCTGACGCTCGGCTATCCCAAAGGCCCAGCCAAGAC
>JAIORC010000054.1 GCA_021108335.1 Phycisphaerae bacterium | reverse complement strand
TCGCCATGCTGGACGACGCAATCGCCGAGCCGCACCCGAAAGTCTTGAACTTCGCATCGGTAATCACGCCGTTATCGTCCACCTCGATCTGCAACTGCATCACGTCGCCGCACACCGGCGAACCGATAGTCCCCGTCCCAACGCGCGGCGACTCCTTGTCCAGCGTACCGACGTTACGCGGATTGGTGAAGTGATCCATCAGCTTTTCCGAATATTGCGACATCTTATGCTCCTTACTTACTGCCCGGCGGGCTTTGTCCATTCTATCGTTCCGTCGTCTCCGTTTTTCAGCACATCATCGTACAGCGGGCTTATTTCCCGCAGCTCGGCGACGGCTGTGACGATTTTTTCCACGGCGAAGTCGATATCGCCGGCATGGCTGAAACGTCCCAGGCTAAAGCGGATGGAACCGTGCGACAACATATCCGACACGCCCATCGCACTGAGGACAAAACTAGGCCCAAGATCGGCACTGGTACAGGCTGACCCGCTGGACACGGCGATATCCCTCATCTTCAGCATCAGCCCTTCGCCCTCGACGAACCCGAAAGCGAGATTGGCGGTATTGGCCAACCGCTCCGTGGGATGCCCATTCCGCCGGACATACGGAATCGCCCGGAGAATCTCCTCTTCCAGACGATCTCGCAATGCAGCCAGACGGGCGGATTCCCCAGCCATCTCTTCCCGGGCGATTCGACAGGCTGCGCCCAGGCCCACGATGCCGGGCGTGTTCAGCGTGCCGCTACGCATGCCATGCTCGTGCCCGCCGCCGTGTATCCGCGGCGATAGTCGAACGCGAGGCCCACGCCGGCGAACATACAACGCACCCACGCCCTTAGGCCCGTAAACCTTGTGGGCAGAAAGACTTAGCAGGTCGATACCCATCTCCTGGATATCCACCGGTAATTTCCCGATTGCCTGCGTCGCGTCGGTATGGAAAAACAGGTTCTGCTTATCAGCCGGGCGAGCCTGGCGGGCCTGACGAACCACCTGCCCGATTTCCGCTATCGGATGCAGCACGCCGGTTTCGTTATTGGCAGCCATTATCGTTACGAGTATCGTCCGATCCGTAATCGCCTCGGCAACCTGCTCGACGGTCAACATGCCGAACTCGTCAGGCTGCAGGAATGTAATCTCAAAACCACGCTTCGCCAGAACCTCGCACGGGTCAAGCACCGCCCGATGCTCGGTCTGGCAGGTGATTATGTGCCCGCCAGCCTGCCCGTACATCTCAGCAAGGCCGAGGATGGCGAGATTATTGCTCTCGGTCGCCCCGGAAGTAAAGACGATCTCACGGGCGGGAGTTTCGGCGTTTATTATTCCGGCGACTTCCTCGCGGGCGGCGTCGACCGCAGCCTCGGCCTTCCAGCCGAAAGAATGGCTGTGACTGGCGGCGTTCCCGTAATGCTCCGTAAAATAAGGCAGCATCGCCTCGAGCACGCGCGGATCGACCGGCGTGGTCGCGTTGTAGTCCATATAGATTGGCAATTCCAAAGACATAATGGCGTAAATCCTTATGCTTTCTGTGTTTGCGATTTCGATTGCAGCCGGCTGCCGGCGGTGTCCTCAATAATCTCCGCCAGCGTAACGCCCGACAAAACTTCCCGAATACGGCTGTTAACGCGATGGATCGGATTGGCAATGGGGCATTGCGATATCAACTTGCAAGCCATCTCGCTGCCCAGGCCCTCCACCTGGCGGGTGATGCACTCCGCCAGCTTCATAGGCCCTTCCAACGCCTCCATCAATCCAACAAAATTAATCTCCTCGGCTGGACGCAACATGCGATATCCGCCACGCGAACCGCGAACCGACTCAACATAACCAGCCGCACACAATTTTTTAAGCACGTTCATCATCAAGGACAACGAAATGCCGTAAGCGTCGGAAATTTCCCGCGCACTGGCTAGCTTTTTCTCAGGCAACCGGGCTAAATGTATCATCGCAATCAGCCCGTAACCGGTTTTTTTGGTCATCGACAGCACATCAACACCTCTGCATCTATTATATAGTACCTTATTTATACTATTTCAAGCGAAAGTAAAGAAATTTCCATACATTTTCTGCCGGGCGAATGTGTAAAATACCAGGGAACCTCATAAACAGCAGGAGAATTGTCATGGCCGTAGAAATTACCTGGATAAACCACGCCAGCTTCCGCCTTGCCGACGGGCAGGCCGTGGTGTATATCGACCCGTGGAAAATCGCCGCCCAGCCTCACGATGCCGACATGGTCTTCGTCTCGCACAGCCATTACGACCACTTCAACCCCGAAGACGTCGCCCGTGTCAGCAGCGAAGCGACGACGGTTCTCGCCTCGGCGGACGTAGCTGCCGAGCTTCCCGCCGCCCGGGCCATATCGCCAGACCAGTCTCAGACCGTCGGCCCGGTAACGATCCAAGCCGTCGCCGCATACAACATCGGCAAGAAATTCCACCCCCAGGCCAACCAGTGGTGCGGAGCCGTGATTACGCTCGGCAGCCGGCGAATCTACTACGCCGGCGACACCGACCAGATTCCCGAAATGAACGACCTCGGAGACATAGACCTGGCGATGCTGCCGATTGGCGGCACTTACACCATGACCGCCGACGAAGCCACCGAGGCATGCAAGGCTATCGGATGCGCCGCCGCGATAGGCTATCACTGGGGCGATATCGTCGGCGATATCTCCGACGCCGAAACCTTCAAAGCCCAGGCCCCCTGCCCCGTTACCATACTCCAGCCGGGTGAAACATTGACGATTGACCACTGAGGCCTTACGATTATGCCCATGGACGAAAATAAAT
>JAIORC010000134.1 GCA_021108335.1 Phycisphaerae bacterium | reverse complement strand
ACCGGCAATGAAGTAGCCTTGCCCCTGGACTGGGACAAGGCAAAGCAATTTTTCAGTAAATAATCAGGAACTATTCAGTAAATAATCAGGAGCTATAGCTATGAAGATTGGAATCATCGGTGCGGAAAATTCGCACACCGCCAAGATCGCACAGACCATCAACGTGGACAAAAAGTTCAAGGGTTTTACGGTAGACTATGTTTGGGGCGAGACGGACGAGTTCGCCAAAGTCGCTGCCAAGGCGGGCAAAATCCCCAACATCGTTAAAAACCAGAAGGATATGCTCGGCAAGATCGACGCTTTGGTCGTCGCTCATCGCCACGGCAAGTATCATCTGAAGGCGGCGCTGCCGTTTGTCAAACAGGGAATCCCGACGTTCATCGACAAGCCGTTCTGCTACAGGTCTGCCGAAGGCAAAGAGTTCATCAAGATTGCCAAAAAGCACAAGACGCCCATAACGAGCTTCGGCATAGTTCCGCACCAGAACACCTTCAGGCGGTTTGTGAAAGATATGGCCGAGAAGGGCGACAATCTTGCGGGCGTAACATACGGGCCTAGCGACTTGAAAAGCCCGTGGGGCGGGGTTTTCTTCTACGGAATTCACCAGGTGGAGATGGCGCTGCTGGCTTTCGGATACAATGTCTCGTCCGTGCTTCTGACCAAGAACCGTAACGGCTCGACGGGGCAGTTGCTCTATTCGGACGGCAGAATCGTAACGATGAACCTGATAAAGGAAGGTTGCCCGGGTTTTGCAATAAGCGCCGTCGGCAACAAGGGCACGCTGCACAAGGCTATCGCCTTTGACAAAAACGCATTCCTTAACGGCATTACGATGTTTACGAAAATGTTCAAGACCGGCGAAGAACCGTTCAAGTATGGGGATATACTCAAGTCCGTGCTTGTGCTTGAAGCGTTGGAAAAATCCGTAAAATCCGGTAAAATCGAGAAGGTCGGCAAGTAAGCCGCCGCTAGAAATCTATTCTTCAGGAGATTGAAAAATGTCGCGCCGCATTATTGATGTTCACAACCACCCAAACTGGCATGGAGTGAATATCGACAAGCTCGTAGCCAACATGGACGAGCACGGAATCGAGAAAACATGGCTGTTGTCGTGGGAGATTTCCCAGGCCGAGTTCGATATCGCCCCCATTTATCACGCCGTGATGGATCCACGCGGCCTGTCCGCTCCGCTATGGATGGTGGTGGAGGGGCTGCATAAATATCCCGACAGGTTCATTGGCGGCTGGGCGCCGGATCCGCGGGACAGGCACGTCCGGCCGAAACTCAAAGCCGCCGTCGAAATACATGGCATAAAGGTCTACGGCGAGCTGAAATGCCGCATGCGATACGATAACCCCGACGCCATCGCCACCTTCAAATACTGCGGCGAGCTTGGCCTGCCGGTACTGTTCCACCTGGAATGCCCGAAATACCGCATGGACCAGTTGTACAAGGGGCCTACCGAATGGCCCGAATGGTATGGCGGCGACATAACGGTGGTGGACAACATGTGCCGCATGTGTCCCGATACGCAATTCATCGGCCATGGGCCTGGGTTCTGGGCGGAAATCTCCGACGACGCGGACGAGGCGACGGATATGTATCCCCAGGGTACGGTTGCATCCGGGGCCGTTACTGAGCTGTTGCGAAAGTACGAAAACCTACACTGCGACCTGTCCGCCGGCAGCGGCTGCAATGGCTTGGCCCGCGACATCGAACACGCCAAAGAGTTCGTAACGGAATTCCAGGATCGGATTCTCTTCGGCCGGGATTACTTCGACCGGGCGCAACTCGACGTACTGGAAAAACTCGACCTGAGCGACGAGATAATGGACAAGGTCATGCACCGCAATGCAGAGAAGCTTCTCGAAGATGTAAGCTAGCCAGAGATTCCGGCACTCAGAGATTGATGATGAACCCGATACTCAAACAGCATAGATTTCAGTTCGTCGGTTTCTGCGATGTTTACCACGCTGCGGCTAGCGGTGGCAATGTTGGCATTAACGATGATCATCATGCCATGCATGTTATTCGCGGAACGGGGGAGGTTACGATTAATAAAACCTCCTACCCGCTGGCCAGGGGTTCGATTATCGCCGTTCCTCCGTTTGTGGAATTCGTTTTCAGGTTGGATGCGGGTTTTGCCATGAGGAATATCCATTACCGGCTCTGGTCTTCCGATGGAGAGCCTGTCGAGCGTCACTGGATGCTTCCTCTGGTTTTTACGCCGGACTATTTTGATCGCACGGAAAGCCTTTTGAATGACCTGATCCTGCACAATACGGCGGATGCCGGGAACCAAGCCAGGACTACAGCCATTGTCCATGAAATCATTCTCGATCATTGGTTGCAGACCGGTGCCCTCCCGATGCGTCCTGAAATCATCGACCGGCGAATTGAGAAAATCCATGACATTTTGATATCTTCGGATTACAGGCATTACGACGCACGGGAATTGGCCCATACGTGCTGTCTCAGCATCAGTCAGATGAATCGGCTGTTCTTGCGGACTTTCCACCGCTCGCCACAAAAATTTTGGGAAGGACAACGGCTTTCCGCAATCTGTGTGGCGCTCAAGAGAAACGCCGATCCCATCGGGGAGATCGCCAGTGAATTCGGATTTGACGAACCTGCCTATTTCTCGCGATGGTTCAAGAAACGCGCCGGCTGTTCCGCCATCGCGTACCGGGAGAAACTGGTGAACAGCGGCAGTGTTTAGAGCATCTGATTTTTGTCATAATGCGCGGATAGTCCAATAGAAAACGCGAATAATCCATTTACAAAATTGTTATATGCGGAATAATATACTCTGTGACCATGAGA
>JAIORC010000315.1 GCA_021108335.1 Phycisphaerae bacterium | reverse complement strand
TTGCCCATCGCCGCGGTGGTGTTGCCCAGGCTGTCCAGGGCGTCGGTGCGTTCGCGAACTTCCGGCGGTTGGCCGGTCATTTCGGCGTTTCCGCCGGCGTTGTCGGCAATCGGGCCATAGGCGTCTGTCGCCAGCGTAATGCCCAGCGTCGCCAGCATAGAGACAGCCGCGATACCCACGCCGTAAAGGCCCATCAACATGCTGTCAGAGCCGCCGGCAAGCAAAAACGCGCCCATGATAGCCACGATCACGGTCAGCAGGCTCATCCAGGTACTCTTCATGCCCTCGGCAAGACCGGAGATAATCACGGTTGCAGCGCCTGTTTCGGCGTTTATGGCAATTTCCTTCGTGGGTTTGTAATCGTAGCTGGTGTAATATTCAGTCGCCTTGCCGATCAACAGGCCGGCTACCATACCAACGATAATCGCTCCCCATACACCCCACCAGCAGACCATCAACACACCGTCAGCGTCTTTGATGTCGCCCAGCAGGAAGTAGCATACCGCACCGGCGGCGAGGAGAATCATGACACTTGAACCCATGACGCCACGCATCAGCGCGCCCATCAACTCCTTCATGCTCGCGCCGTCTTTGGTGCGAACCATGTAAATACCCACGATTGACAGGAAAATGCCCACGCCGGCCAATACCATCGGGGCAGCCAGCATTCTCATCGCGTACTCAAGAGTTTTATCGCCAAAGTCCGCCTTCATCGAAACCACAGCCGCGACACCCAACGCCGCGGTAGCGAGAATCGAACCACAGTACGATTCGTACAGGTCGGCACCCATGCCGGCGACGTCGCCGACGTTATCGCCGACGTTGTCCGCGATGGTGGCCGGGTTGCGGGGGTCGTCTTCGGGAATGCCCGCTTCGACCTTGCCGACCAGGTCGGCTCCCACGTCGGCAGCCTTGGTGTAAATGCCGCCGCCGACACGTGCGAACAACGCCTGGCTGGACGCACCCATGCCGAATGTCAACATAACCACGGTAATCTCAACCAGGCTCATTTCCGTGAAAATAGTAAGTCCAATAAGCCAGCCGCAAATGTCCAGCAGGCCCAGGCCTACCACGACCATGCCCATAACGGCTCCGGCACGGAAGGCGACTACCAAGCCGCGGTTCAGGCCTTCTTTGGCTCCCTGGGCGGTACGGTTGCTGGCCAGCGTAGCAGTCTTCATGCCGATCCAGCCGCACAGGCCACTGAAGAACCCGCCGCTCAAGAAGGCGATAAATACGATCTCGTGCTGCAGGCCATATTGGCCCATTACGTACAATACCGCCGAAACGATTACGAAGAATATGGCTACAACTTTATACTGCCGCTTGAGATAGGCCAACGCGCCGGCTGTTACGTGCCCGGCGATTTCGATCATCTTCTCGTCGCCGGGGTTGGCAGCCTTGACTTCCTTGTAGAATTTCACCGCGAAAAACAGGGCGACAATCGCGCCAAGCGGTGCGATATACCAAAAAGGGCTGATATCGCCGATTGTGGGGTCGAGTTCGCTGTGTGCTCCCGTCGCGGCCACTGCCGTTTCGGGCGTTTCCGCCGGGGCATCCTGGGCCAGTAACGCGGGCGAGGCTACCGCCAACATGCCCATCACGAGCACCGCCATCCACATCATCCGATTCCGAGTTGTCATTCTTTGCAGGGAATTCACCTTGTAACTCCTTCTAAGGGTTTATTTCAATGCGCATCCAACGCATTGGTTCGTTTCGTGAGAATTTCACGACGGGGAATCCGTAAATCAACCATCCCATTCTCCGCCGCGATACAACCATCGGATCGATTTGCCAACTACACTATGCTCAAGTAGTTGACGTTAACCGGCCCGGTGCGATTTAACCGTTAAAAATCCGCTTGGCGTTTGACGCTCTTGCGTTGACGTCGACGGCGTTGTTCGGAGGGCTTCTCGTAGTAGCTTTTACGCTTGATATCCTTGGTAAGCCCTTCTTTTTCGCACAATTTCTTAAACCGCTTGAGCATCTGCTCTACGGATTCGTTGCCTCGTGTCTTGACCTTAATCATTTAGGAACACTGCTTCCTTTCTTTTTACAGGGACATAGCCCTATTTTTTTAATGAATTCGAAACTCAAGTCCGGTTATCATATTTATTTGCCCGCGTATAGCAAGGGGTTTATATATTTTTTTACATTGAGAATCGGAAAAAGCTGAATTATCAATCAGGGATTTTACTGAACAGGAGATGCCGCCATGTCAAAATCGATCAAGATGCTGCTGCTGAGTCTGGCTGTTACGAGTGTTTCCGGGGTTGTTTTGGCCCAGGCCATCAAGGGCAAAACGCCCGCAACATGGCTCACTATTACCGAACAGGCCGCCGGAACCAATCAGAAAGCCAAAGACCAGGCTATCGCCAAGGCCCTCCGCCGGGCAGTCGAGGAAGGCTGCGGCGTGTTCCTCAAAGCCCAGTCCACAACGAAGAACTACCAAGGCGTGTACGATAAAGTCTTCGCCGATGCCGTGGGATACGTCAAAGAGCACGAAGTCCTCAAGACCTGGATCGAGGACGACTGCTACCACGCGAAGGTTCGGGCGTTGGTTTCCACGCAGAAATTCGAGAAAAACTGGTCAGCCATCGCCCATACCTATCACCAGGAGCAGAACCCGCGGGTGATTATCGTGATCGGCCAGACCGGCTACGAGATGATGAAAAATCTGGAGATAGAGGCCAAGTCGTCGTCCGCCCAGGTCGCACAGATGCAGGCCGAGTCTCGCCGACGGACCGCTGCCGCCGCTGCAGGCGCATCCGGGCAAGATGTAGACGCCGCACGGGTGAGCGGCCGCTTCAGCCGATTCAGAGGCCGCGTTCGCCCACGCAACTGGGC
>JAIORC010000118.1 GCA_021108335.1 Phycisphaerae bacterium | reverse complement strand
ATACACGTATCGGTTTCTGACGGCGTAACCGTCGTTACGTTGGCAAGTCAGAAAATTCTCGACGAAGTTAGTATCGCCAGGCTCGGCGAAGACCTCGGCACGCTGGTCGGTAAGTCACCGAATCCCAAGCTGGTTATAGATTTCGTCAACGTTACGAATATGTCTTCCAGCGCGTTGGGGATGCTCATTACCCTGCATAAACGCGTGCGGGAGGCATCGGGCCGATTGCGGTTGTGCAACATTCAGCCGAATATCATGGAAGTCTTCAGGATTACCCGGCTGGAGGAAATTTTCGATATCTACCAAAGCCAGCACGAGGCGACCGACGGTTTGAAGTAATCGCCGGGCGGAATAAAAATATGTAAGGAGCCTGTAAGCTTATTATTCTTTTTTCTTGATAGGTGAAATTTTGGTGGCAGAAAAAACGGTAATACCTTCCGATTTAGTCAGAGCCAGGGAGCTCGAAGAGCAACTCCTCAAAGAAGTCGCCGAGTGCGGGTTCGATGACGGGGAAATCTTCGCGATTAAGCTGGCTTTGGAGGAAAGTTTTATCAACGCCATCAGGCACGGCAACAAATCCGACCCGAACAAATCCGTGCGAATCACATCCGATATCAACAACCGCCAGGTTGTTTTCACCATTTCCGACGACGGGCCGGGCTTCACCCCCAACGACGTGCCCGACCCGACGACAAAAGAAAACCTCGAAAAGCCCTCCGGGCGCGGCTTGATGCTCATGCGTGCCTACATGGACGAAGTATCATACAACACCCGCGGCAACGAAGTACGGCTGGTAAAACGCAGAAGCAAATCAACCGCCAGCAGATAATCCCCGGGCATTTTCACAACGGCCAAATGACATGCGTACATGCGAACAGACGAACAATACCCTACCGGCCTCCAGTTATGGTTTTGACAAAGCCGGAAATTTTAACGAACAAACACGGGCATCGTGCGTCTAACGAAAATGAGGTGGCATGGCGACACCGCAGGGGTCGCCATGAGGAGATAACGTAGCCGGATAGTTATGCAACCCCCAAGGGGCTTGCAGCTTGCTGTATAGCGGGAATTACAGGGAGATGTACCGGAAAAATTGTTCTGCCATGAGAGAACCTACATGGTTTCGATCCCGGCTGGGCAAATATGAAATAAGGAGTAAAAATGCCACAACGATTTCAGATAGGAACAATAGCGGTTTTGATTATGCTTACTTTTATGGCTGTGGGTTGCGGCAGAGAGAGAGTTGTCGAATTCATACCCATCGCTTCCAAGCCTATTCTAAAGGACACGGAAATAGCGTGGAACGGTGTTACAGATTCGTACGTTGTAAGTGTTTGGGCAGACGGGGTCGTGGGGTGTTGGGAAATAGATTCCGGGAAGCTCAAAACCAGCTTCTCGCTACCTGGCTATAAGTACAGGGAGGTCAGTTTGTGTATATCACCGGGAGCCAAGCCGCTGCTTGCTTACATAAGGGAAGCTGGCCTCGACAGTCGTTGCGATTTTTACGATATTCGAACTGGTAAAAGCACGGGGGTTATTATGGTTGCAGACGGTCCAAGCCTCCTGGCCGGCGGATTCAGCAAGAATGGCCGCGAGTTGCTCGGTTGTGCGTCAGCGATGGAGTCTGTTTTTCGCATAAATATTAAAACAGGCAAGGTAAACAGATTTGAATATCCTGAACTTGTTGTGATTGCGACACTTTTTGAAGAAACGGGTAAGCATTTCGTCAATGTCTGCCATGATTACGTTGTGGGCAGGGATTGGGACGGTCGTCTCTCGTGGAAGAAAAAAGTAAATAAGGGTAAGAGTGGGGTCGATATACTCGACACTGTTTGGGGCAGTCCTTTAATAGCCTCCTACATACTGCTGCAGAACTGCCCCGGGCCAGGCGTGATGGCATTATCAGCAACAGATGGGCAAGAGCTTTGGAATATTCCCACTATGGACGCAAAAGGCATAAGAGCCTGCTCCCCAAATGGACAGATACTGGTCACATGGAATAAAAAGTCCTTGAATTTGATAGAAACTCGCGGAAAGAAACATTCAAAAATCCAAGGGATTGACGGGGATGTAGATGCCCAATTCACTCCAAACGGCAAGTACCTGTTAACAGTGCCCAGGCTGGTAACAGCCGAAACTAACGAGAAAAAACGTACCTACACACTTCGAAGAAAAGGCAAGCATGTCGTATCGATTATAGATATTAAGACCGCCAAAATTATTAGCAAGATTGCCTTGAAAAAACCCAAGAAGAAACAGGACAAACAACGGTCTCTACCGAAAACTCCGGCCGGGCCGGGAAAACGGAAAATCCGGATCGGCGAAGGCGGAAAATCGAAGTAACGGATAGCCCGGTGCCGTGGCGGGAACAAAGCGACAGCCACGATGTTTGGAAATTCCCACGAGAAACACACGATCCCCAGGGGACCATGCCACCCAACATCCTTAAGCTCTAGCGTGGTGGCCTTCCCAGGCCACCACGAAAATGACACGCGGGTGGCACAGGTTTTGCAATCGGTGTCGCGGTGGCCTGGGAAGGCCACCGCGCTAGGGAGAGAGTTTCTATAAGTCCACTACTACATGCTTCTGCAAGCAGAAGCATGGCACCCGACTTTAGATTTTAGGTACCCGATATTAGACTTTAGACATTGAGCATTAGACATTGGTCATTTAGGTTGTGTGTCATTCGCCTGGGTCGAGGACGGCCATGAATGCTTTTTGGGGGATTTCTACGTTGCCGACCATTTTCATTCGTTTTTTGCCGGCTTTTTGTTTTTCCAGCAGTTTGCGTTTTCGGCTGACGTCGCCGCCGTAGCATTTCGCGGTTACGTTTTTGCGGAGTGCCTTGAT
>JAIORC010000307.1 GCA_021108335.1 Phycisphaerae bacterium | reverse complement strand
TCCCCGTCCACCTTTTCGGCCAGGTCGCCGAGATGGACCCGATAATGGAAATCGCCAAAAAGCACAATATTTACGTTATCGAAGACGGCGCACAGGCAATCGGCGCGACCTACAAAGACCGAAAGGCCGGCTCGTTCGGCACGACGGGCTGCTTCAGTTTCTTTCCGTCCAAGAACCTCGGCGGCCTGGGCGACGGCGGGATGGTCGTTACGCAGGACGAAGAACTAGCCGAGCGTATGCGGCAGTGCCGCAACCACGGCTCTGAGCCGAAATATTTCCACAAGTGGGTCGGCGGGAACTTCCGGCTGGATTCGCTCCAGGCGGCTGGGCTTATCGTCAAGCTGCGGCACCTGGAAGACTGGCACGCAGGTCGTCGGGCCAACGCGGCGAAGTACAACGAGTTGTTCGCCGACGTGGACGAAATCGTTACGCCGACGGTTCGCCCGTACAACGAGACGATCTACAACCAGTACGTCATTCGCGTGCCGCGGCAGAAGCGGGATGAATGTCGCGCTTTCCTGCAGGAAAACGGCATCGGCTGCGAGATTTACTATCCCGTGAGCATGCACGATCAGGAATGCTTCGCTTCGCTGGGCCATAAGCCCGAGGACTTCCCCGAAGCCGAAAAGGCCGCCGCCGAAACGCTGGCGTTGCCGATATACGCGGAACTGACCGACGAGCAAATCAACTATGTCGCCGAAATGGCCAAGAAGTTCCTGGCGAAATAGCCGCTTGGGTGGCATGGCGACACCGCAGGGGTCGCCATGATGGGCCCAACGCATGCTTCTGCAAGCAGAAGCATGGCACCCAACAATGTAACTTGCTGGAAAGAATGCTGACCTATGAAAGTCCTGATTACAGGCGGAGCGGGTTTTATCGGCTCGCATTTAGCCGGGGCGATGCTCGCCGCCGGCAATGACGTTACGGTGCTGGACGACCTGTCCACCGGAGCGAGCGAGAACATTGCAGCCTTTGACGGCCGGGCGGAGTTTGAATTCGTCCACGGTTCGGTTCGCGATGTCGAGGCGACTGCTCCGCTTGTCCGCCAGTGCGACTGCGTCGTGCACCTGGCTGCGGCGGTGGGCGTTCAACTCATCGTGGACGACCCCGTCCACACGCTGGAGACGAACATTCACGGCTCGGAGGTCGTGCTGAATCTGGCCAATAAGTTCGGGCGGAAAATCCTGATCGCCTCGACATCCGAAGTGTACGGCAAGAATACGAAAGTGCCCTTCGGCGAGGACGACGATACTCTTCTCGGCTCGACGCGATTTACCCGCTGGAGTTACGCGTGCAGCAAGATGGTCGACGAGTTCCTGGCGTTGGCTTATCACGACCAGTATGGGCTGGAAACGATTATCTGCCGGTTTTTCAATACGGTAGGCCCGCGGCAAACGGGGAAGTACGGCATGGTTGTCCCGCGGTTCGTACAGCGAGCGTTGCGCGGCGAACCGTTGGAAATTTACGGCGACGGCCGGCAAAGTCGCTGCTTCTGCAATGTGGCGGACGTGGTGGGTGCTATCTGCCAGCTACTGGATTGCCCGCAGGCTGTCGGAGAAGTAATAAACGTCGGCACGGGCGAGTCCATCGACATAAACTCCCTGGCGGGGAAAATCGTGGCGATGACCGGCTCGACGAGCGAAATTCGCCGCCTGAGCTACAGCGAAGCATACGGCCGCGATTTCGACGACATGATGATCCGCGTGCCCGATCTCACAAAAATCCAAACACTAATCGGATATGCACCGAAATATTCACTGGAAGAAACACTGAGTCAGATAATCGACCACGAACGGAAGAAAATAACGGAAGGATAAAACGACATGGCAAAATATTTGATAACCGGTGGCGCGGGATTCATCGGCTGTAATCTCGCCCGGTACATTCTCGCCAAAGGCCACGACGTAACCGTCTTGGATAATTTTTCGACGGGCAAACGGAAAAATCTCACGGAAATTATGGATCGGATTGAGCTTATCGAAGGCGACATCCGCGACCGCGATACCGTGGATCGGGCGGTAGCCGGCTGTGCGGCGATTTTTCACCAGGGTGCCTTAGGCTCCGTGCCGCGCAGCATTAACGACCCACTCACCAGCCACGACGTAAACGTCAACGGTACGATGACGGTTTTGGAAGCCGCCCGGGCAGCCGGCGTAAGGCGGATCGTCTTCGCCGCGTCCAGCAGCGCTTACGGCAACCAGAAAACCTCCCCCAAGCACGAGGGCATGATTTCCATGCCGATCAGCCCGTACGCCGCAAGCAAGGTTACATGCGAAGTTTACATGCAGGCATACGCCGCGGCGTTCGGCCTGGAAACAGTCTGCCTGCGTTACTTCAACGTGTTCGGCCCATACCAAAGCCCCGGCGGTCCATACGCGGCGGTAATTCCCGAATTCGTTTCCCACTTGCTCAAAAGCGAAAGTCCCATAGTCTTCGGCGATGGCGAGCAAAGCCGGGACTTCTGCTTCATCGAGAACACCTGCCACGCAAACTGGCTGGCAGCCAACGCCCCAGCGGAAAACTGTGACGGCAAACCCATGAACATCGCCTGCAATCGCGCCACGTCGCTCAACCAGATTCTCGATAAACTAAAAGAACTTCTGAACGTAGACATACAGGCCGAATACCAACCCACGCGCCCCGGCGACGTGAAACACTCGCTGGCGGATATCTCACGGGCAAAGGAAATGATCGGCTACGAGCCGTTGGTATATTTCGATAAGGGTCTGGAAAAGGCAATCGACTGGTACAAGGAAAACCTGTAACCCTTCCGGGGCATCCGGGTTAAACGCATATGGGCAAGCGACTGTTCGACATCGTGTGCAGCTTGATAGCCTTGGCTTTCTTCGGGCCTTGGCTG
>JAIORC010000194.1 GCA_021108335.1 Phycisphaerae bacterium | reverse complement strand
CCTCGATGATAATGGCTTTGGAAATCCGAATCAATTGAGAAAGGATGCTTCGGCCGGGTGCCATGCTTCTGCTTGCAGAAGCATGCTTGTTGCGGATTTCTTCATGGCGACCCCTACGGTGTTACCCAACTCCGGCAATATTGTCCGGCCAGAGCCAAAACGCCGGTAGTAAGTCCACTGCCCCGGCTACGTTGAGCAGGGCTTGCTTTCACGCTATTGCTGGACTTCAAGCGAAATTCTTTGTTGACATTAGCATTGTGGTGGCAAAGAATCGGTGGAACTCGTATTGTATAAAATTATGTTGGTATCCGAGAGATAGTCATGCTTTTTCAGGAAAAAGAACGTACTTACAATGGCCCCAGATCACACACTGAGGATGCCTTTGAATATTTGGATCGTTCTGCGAGCACAGAATCTTGTAAAGTCAGGCAGTTTCTGAGTCACTGGATTTCTCAATTGCCAGAAGAGGAAGTTATGGAAATTGAGGCAAGAATTAAATCGGGGGGAAAAAACTATGATTCAGCAACATTTGAACTCATCTTATTTGCAATAATGAGCCAACTGGGGTGTTCTTTATCAATACATCCAGATTTAGACAATGGAAGCACAAAGCACCCCGATTTTCTCGTAAAAACTCCGGGAGGAGATCAATTCTATTTAGAAGCGGTATTGGCCTCTGAATTTAGTTCGTCTGAATTAGCGGCAGAGCGACGCAAGAATGATGTTTTAGAATTCCTGGAACGTATAGAGAGTCCCAACTTTCTTCTTAGCATCAAAACGGAAGACAATCCCAATACTCCTCCTAAAGTTGGAGTATTAAGGAAGGAATTATCAAAGTGGTTAGAAAGCTTGGACCCAGATACAGTGGCAAATGAAATTGATGCGGACGGGTTTGGTGTGATTCCTAGAAAGATTTGGAATCTGGATGGCTGGAAGATTACGTTCGAAGCAATTCCTAAAAAGCCTGAGTATCGAAAAAAGGGGCAGAGAGTAATTGGTTCATTAGCAGGCGGGGTAAGATGGATTAATGTTTGGCGTCCCATTAGACGTGCGATCCGTTCTAAAGGAAATCGTTATGGTAAACTTGATAAACCGCTATTAGTTGCTGTAAACGTTGATGCTTTTTTCTTGGATCCTATTGATGAGAAGCAAGCACTGTTTGGACAAGAGAAATATCTTTTCAATCGTTCCAATTTAAATGCTCCGCCAGAAATGCGTAGATCCCCTAATGGAGCATGGTATGGTCCTTTGGGGCCGCAAAACACGCGAGTTAGCGGTGTTTGGTTATTTGGTGCGATCAACCCGTGGAATATTATATCTCGAAAGAATACCTTGTATTTCAATCCATGGTCTGCCTTGAAACCGCCTGAATTCCTGAAACAATTGAACCATGCTTCTGTTGTTGAAGATAAGCTGAAGTGGGTTGATGGTTCTTCTCTAAATGAAATACTGGGATTGTCGGAATCTTGGCCTGAATGAGCACGATGCTAACAAAACCATCAACTAGGGTAGTTTAAAGCAGCGTTTTCAAAACGCTGGTAGCGAGTCTACTGCTCCGGCGACGTCCAGGAGGGCTGGGTCGGTGTATACGTTCATGGTTAATTCTATCTTGGAGTGTCGCATGGCGGCCATCGCGGTTCTGGGCGCGACGCCGGCCCTTGCCAGGTGCGTTCCGAACGTGTGCCGCAGGGCGTGAATATCGACTACTCGATTTCGTTCGTCGCGCTTGGGAATATTCGCGGCTGCGATGTCGGCGTCGAAGTTGCGGATTGTGGGTATTGGGTCGAAGACCGGGTCGAGGCTGAACAGGCCCATTTCGTCGATCCATGACCTGACGGCTTCGGTAATTTCCGCACGAAGGGGAATCGTCGCGGTTTGGCCATTCTTCGTAAACGAACCCGGCAGTAACAAGAACGGTCTCTCGGCGTCCAGGTGCAGGCAGTCAACCGTAACGGCGGCAAGTTCGCCCCTGCGAAGGCCGGTCGTCAGCAGCACGCGATAGGCTAACTTGCGTTGCCGCCCGATGCGGCGGTATTCTTTGATCTTCCGGGGCGAATTCTTCATCGCCTCCAGGCCTCGGGCGTAGCAATCGTCCAGCGTCTCCCACGTCAGCGGCAGACGCTTCCATTTTCGACGCCCGTTGCGGGTTTTCGTGGCGAGTTTCACGATCTCCCGGCTGTGCCTGCCGAAAATGCCGTACGGGACGGAAAACCGGAGAAACCAGATGATGAAAAGAAAAAAACCGGTGGAGAAGCTGGAAGCCAGCCGGTAGATCGGTTGGGAAAATGACGGGAATGCCCCGTTTTTCTGGATTGGCGCAGACGGGTATTGTCGGCTTGGTTGAAGCCGTGGGAAAATTGAAAATCAAATAATCAAACCTACGCCACGCGGCGGTAGGTGTGATGCAGGCCGTTGAGAATTGGCGTTGATACGATTTTGCCATCTCCCGGCGGCTCGACTTTTCGAGGAATCGGCGAGTTGCGGTTCAACGATAAATGTGGCCTGCTTTTGTGATAATAGTCAATGAACCGCGAAAGAGTTTTTATCAGGTGCTTCTCGTTGAGGATTATCATGTGGTCGAGGCATTCGTGTTGTAGGGTTCCCTGAACCCTTTCGCAATATGGATTTTGCCAGGGACTTCGCCAGGCCGTTTTGACTTCTTCGATGCCGAGCTTTTTGACCTGCCGGCTGAAATACGAATTAAACACCGAGCCGCGATCATGCAGCAAATATTTGGGTGCGGTATCAAACGGGAAGGCCTGCTGTACTTGGCGAGCTGTCCACTCGGCGGTCGGATTTTGCGTTACGTTAAAATGCACAATCCGCCGGTCGCTGTGGCGGATCATGACGAATACGTAGTAAATGCGGAACGTTACAGTGTGAACC
>JAIORC010000032.1 GCA_021108335.1 Phycisphaerae bacterium | reverse complement strand
TGCGCCTCGGGCAGCGGGTACGTGCCTTCCATGTCGATGGGGTTTTGCGTCGCCAGCACCGCCAGCGGCTGCGGCAGCTCGTGCGTGGTTCGGGCGACGGAAACCGTGCCTTCCTGCATTGCCTCCAGGATGGCCGACTGCGTTTTCGGCGTTGCCCGGTTGATCTCGTCAGCCAGGATAAGGTTCGCGAAGATCGGCCCGGGTTCGAACCGGAATTCGCGTGCGCCCTGCTGGTCGGCGGAGAGGATATTCGTGCCGGTGATGTCTGTCGGCATGAGGTCGGGCGTGAACTGGATACGGCTGAACGAAAGCTCCAGCGCCTCAGCCAGCGTGCGAACGAGCAGCGTCTTGCCGACGCCGGGCACGCCCTCCAGCAACGCGTGGCCGCCGGCAAAAAGACACGTCAGCACCTGATGAATCACCTCGCGATGGCCGACGATTACCCGCGCGACCTGCTCGACGATTCGCCCGTAGTCCTGCTGGAACAGTTCGATCTGTTTCTGGAAGTCGCTCATGCTCACATTATTCAACACCAACGACAGTATATCAAGGCCGAAGAATTTGCAGATGTTTAGGTGGCACAGGTTTGCAACCTGTGCCGTGATGGCCTGCTTGTAAGCCGTGTGTGTTTTTACCCGTTTTCTGTAGGCCTGCCCCTTGGGGGCCGGGTCTTGACCCGGCAATAAGAAGGCGACAGCCTTCTTACATGGAAATTCCCTTCGATAACACGTCCTCGGAAAAACGTGTCTTTCACCGCTGCTGCCCCGAATGGGACGAACTTGTTGCATGTGCCATGCAACCGCCGGGTCAAGACCCGGCCTACAAAAACTGTTGCTTCGCGGCAGCCATAGCATCCCGCGTGGGCGGGAGCACCCACCCTACAATTCGTGTTCCCCGTTTTTCCTGTTTCTGGTTTTTCCCAGTTCCCGGTTCCTGGTTCCCGGTTCCCGTTTTTCGAATCCCATCACGTCGCAGAAGATTTCGGCGAGGTGTGGTTTGACTTCTTCGACGGTTACAGCCCGGCCGAGGATTTTGCTCATTGACGTAACGGCTTTGTCGGTAATGCCGCACGGGACTATCAGGTCGAAGTGGCTCATGTCGGTATCGACGTTCAGCGCGAAGCCGTGATACGTTACCCAGCGATGCACAGCCACGCCGATAGCCGCGACCTTCTCATCCCCGACCCATACGCCGGTAAAACCCTTCCGCCGCCCAGCCACGATGCCGAACCGTTCCAGCGTGCGGATGATGGTTTCCTCGAGGTTATACACGTGGCCGTGAACGTTTCGCCCCCGCCGCTTGAGCTGAATAATCGCATAGCCGACAAGCTGGCCCGGCCCATGATACGTTACCTCACCGCCGCGGGACGATTCGTAAATTTCGATGCCCATTTCGTTGATGGTGCGATGCGGCAGAAGGATGTCGGCGTCTTTGCCGCGACGGCCCAGCGTGATAACCGGCGGATCGTGCTCCAGCAGCAGCAGCCAGGCCCGGTCGTCGGGAGCGTTCTTCGCCTCCTCGACAAGTTGCTTCTGCAACTCCAGAACCGGCTCATAAGCCGCCCGACCCATATCCCACAAAATCAAATCACTCATCGATAAACCGCTCCGCTAATTTTCGTAATCATCAGTTTGTGTAACATTCTCCGCACCAGTTTTTGTAGGCCGGGTCTTGACCCGGCAATTGCATGGCACATGCAACAAGTTTTTGTAGGTTATGCAACTCGTTGCATAACAATTTCCCGGCACGACGCTCTGGCTTGCCCTGGTATCGCCATGCTATCCAGTCAACCTGGAACTGTTCCAAAGTCTTAAAACCGTATAATAGCCTTGGGCAACAAAGCCAATCAGGAAAATACACATTATGGCAACCATTATAATACTCGATAATATTCCCATAAAAACGAACGTTGCGAACGTTAATGTTATTTGCAAAAAAGTCACAAAACAAAGGAACTCTTCAAAAAAGAACAATTCATCGGCCTTCTCGCAATCTATTGCTGAGAGTCTCTTTTTGCGTTCCTCATTAATGTGTTCCAATTTCTTTCTGGATATAGATATATAAGGGATCGTCCTGCCATATTGAGAGAAAATCATGTAGGCGTTAAGGCAGAAAAAATAGTTATTTCCCCAAATGTTGGTTGGGCAAGCGGATTTGTCCTGAAGATAAAAAGCTTTTTCCATAGTGTAATATAATTTTACCAGCCGGATAAAACCCCACCAAAGCATTAAATTTATAAGTAATAATCCCACTGCACTGGGTACAAAAAAAAGAAGTGCGTTGCCCCCAAATGCGACACGACACATACACATACAAAGATTACCAAAGACAAACAGGAGCACAAAAGGCATACCTGCTTTTTTATTAAAAACAAGTAGCTTTTCTGTTTTCTTTGCAAATCGAGTTTGATTTTCGCTCTCACTCATCTCAATTTCTCTTACTTGGTACCCAACATAAGGTTATTGTAACAAAGTGATATCGTGTGTCCATCTTTCCCCCAGGGGAGCCATCATACATTTTTTCTGGGGCGATTTTCATGGCGACCCAACGTTGTGTGTTGTTGGGTGGCATGGTCCCCAGGGGACCATGGTTGTACGACATACGCGGAACTTACAAACATCGTGGCTGTCGCTTCGCTTCCCGCCACGGCACCCGACTCGCAGAAGCATGTGTTTGGTGGCACAGGTTTGCAACCTGTGCCGCGGCGGCCTGGGAAGGCCACCACGCGATGACGTACGCAATTCCCGTGGGATTCCTCATGGCGACCCCCCTTCGGTGTCGCCATGCCACCCGACGTTGTGTGTTGTTGGGTGGCATGGTCCCCAGGGGACCATGGTTGTACGACATACGCGGAACTTACAAACATCGTGGCTGTCGCTTCGCTTCCCGCCACGGCACCCGACTCG
>JAIORC010000337.1 GCA_021108335.1 Phycisphaerae bacterium | reverse complement strand
ACGAAAGGAGAATTCTCCATGCCGTTACATGAAAAAAGCACCGTGAAAGAAAATCTCTTAGCCGATGTTTTCGCGTCCTCGGACCTGTCGGTCAGGATACCAAAATATAAATTTCCCGACCACCAGCACGATCCGCGTCATATCTATCAGGCTGTTCATGACGAGTTGCTGCTGGACGGCAATTCCCGCCAGAACCTGGCGACCTTTTGCCAGACATGGCTGGAGCCGGAGATTCACCAGCTTATGGACGAGTGCGTCGACAAGAACATGATCGACAAGGACGAGTATCCGCAGACCGCCGAGATCGAATGCCGCTGCGTCCACATGCTCGCGGATTTGTGGAACGCATCCGATGCCGCCAACACCATCGGCTGTTCGACCACCGGCTCCAGCGAAGCCGCGATGCTGGGCGGGATGGCTATGAAGTGGCGATGGCGGGACAGGATGCGTACGCAGGGCAAACCGACGGACAAGCCGAACATGATAACCGGGCCGGTGCAGATATGCTGGCATAAGTTCGCCCGATACTGGGACGTGGAGCTGCGGGAAATTCCGCTGGAGGGCAGCCGCCTGCTGATGAACCCGGAAGAGGTGATCAAACGCTGCGACGAGAACACCATCGGCGTCGTGCCGACCCTGGGCGTTACGTTCACCTGCCAGTACGAGCCGGTAAAGGAAATCAGCAACGCTCTTGACCGGCTGCAGAAGGAGACCGGCCTGGATATTCCCATTCACGTGGACGCTGCCAGCGGCGGGTTTTTGGCCCCGTTTATGGATCCCGGCTTAGAGTGGGATTTCCGGTTGCCGCGGGTCAAGTCGATTAACGCGTCCGGCCACAAGTTTGGCCTCGCGCCGCTGGGCGTCGGCTGGGTGATCTGGCGCGACAAGGAATTTCTGCCGGAGGATCTGGTTTTCCGTGTTAATTATCTCGGCGGCGACGTGCCGACCTTCGCGTTGAACTTTTCGCGGCCGGGCGGGCAGATTATCGCCCAGTACTACATTTTCCTGAGGATGGGCCGGGAGGGCTACCGGAAAATCCAGCAGGCCTGCTACGATACCGCCGCCTTCCTCGCCGACGAGATCGGCAAGCTCGGCCCGTTCAGGGTTCTCTACGACGGGCGCGGCGGGCTGCCGGCTTTGTGCTGGACGCTGAAAGACGGCGAGTCTCCGGGGTTCACGCTGTACGATTTTGCTGACCGGCTGCGAAACCGCGGCTGGCAGGTGCCGGCCTACTCGATGCCGCCGAACCGACAGGACCTGGTGATTCAGCGGATACTCGTGCGGCACGGAGTAAGCCGCGACTTGGCCGGCCTGCTGCTGGACGACATGCGACGATGCATGGCCTACTTCAAACAAAACCCGGTAGCAAACCCCCTGACAGAAAAAACCGCCGGCGGGTATCACCATTAGGAAAGACAGGCCGGAAATAAAAATCAAGCATAGTTGGATTTTGGAATCAGGGCCTTTACAATACTATTAGATTTGGAAATCCATTAAATCTGTCATGGGGCGGGCAGGGGCGAGCGAAGGAACAGGAACAATGCCAAAAAAGGTTTTCAGCCGTTTTAATCTCGTACCTGTGGGATTTACAGTCGTCCTTCTGGCTTGGACACTGGTTCCGGGATGCAACAACTCTTCGCCAACTCCTGAAGAGTCTTTCGCGCAGGCGATGAAATTCACCAGGCCCGACGACCGGATAGTGTTCGACCGGAACTGGGCTAAACCGAAGTCGTCCGATTACGTAGTGATGCCCAAAAAATTTAGTCTCGGTACCGCGTCGGTACTGAAAGCCCCGGACTGTTGGGTAAACCTTGCTAAAGAAACCGGGCGCAGCCTTCCCGCGTGGACACCGCTTATCTTCCTGCATGGCAGGCAAGCCGCCGGAAGCAACGAGGAACGGCTGGTAGCCCTGGAGCTTGAGTCGCGATTCACAGGTGATGGGTTTTGGTCGCCAGGACCAGAGTTGTGGGTTGTTGTCAGGGTGCTTGAGCGGAATAACCAGGGGCGGGTGGCTGTCCTCCACACCAACGAGTCAGCCCTTGATCTTGGGGCGATGCAATTTTCCAAAATTTTCGCGGGGCAAAGCGATCCGGCGGACCCGTCACACTTTGTGATCAAATTTGAAGGGAGAGGCGCTTCCGCCGACGCGATATATCCGGGCCGGGTGGACGGCTGGCTTCAGAAGGACTGTTCGGTCCGCCTGACAAAGAAGGATTAAGTAAATCTGGGGACACCCTGGGGAATCGATTCCGTTCACAATTTCTGTGACATTCATTGTGGCGGCTCTTGCGGTGTCGCCATGCCACCCGATATTGCGTCGGGATTATCCCGGTCGATTTCCCATTTCAACGGGTTGTTCGCAATGTATTCCCGGATGCGATTCATTTCGTGTTCGTTGCGAACGATGTGGTCGTAATAATTACGTTGCCATAATTTACCGGGGAATGGCGTCCAACCGTGTTGTTTGACGCCCCGAATGTATTCGTTGGTCGTCATCGTTTTGAACCATTGAACCACCGCCCGTAGGGGCGAACCTGCGTGTTCGCCCGTTTTGGACGGTTTGGATGTTTCGCCCATCGAATCGGGTTGGACATCGGGGCGGACACCGGGGCGGACACCTGGGCGGTCCGCCCGTACGTTGCCCCCTGCGTTGATGATTACAAAATGGGTATGGTTCGGCATGCAGACAAATTCATCACAACGAATGTCGGGATATTTATTTTTCAATTCCGAATACCACCGGCATATCATCCGGCCGGCATCGTTCAACACCATTTTCCCATCCACAATTTCACCGAACAGACATTCCCGGTCTTGCGTGCAGATAGTCACGAAATATGCACCGGCCTGAGAATAATCGTATCCCTTCAGACGGATCGACCGGCGATGATGGCGTTTGTTGTCGTACGGCATC
>JAIORC010000373.1 GCA_021108335.1 Phycisphaerae bacterium | reverse complement strand
CACTTTTCCCCCATGGACTGTTACAGGCACCTGATGGACAATTCGCCATTGGCTTTGGCGTATGACGGCGGGGATGTGAAAACCTGGCAGACAAAGCTGCGAAAGAAGCTCAAAACACTCATGGGCTATGACAGAATCGTAAAAGCCCCGCGAGTCGACCTTAACGTGCGATCTTTGTGGAAACGTGAGCACAAGCTCGGCACGATCGAGAAAATCGTGTTCACCGCCGAGCCATGCGCAGACGTATGCGCCTATGTATGCCTGCCGAAAAACAGTACGCCGCCATACACATGGTTTGTTTGCCTCCAGGGACACAGCACCGGAATGCACAATTCCATCGCAGTTGCTGCCGATGACGAAACCAAAACCATCAATATTCCAGGCGATCGGGACTTCGGTCTGGGCTGCATGGAACGCGGTGTCGCGGCGATATGCATCGAGCAACGCGGGTTCGGATATCGCCGCTGGCCGGGCAGCACCCCGGAAGGCTACGACCCCACCAATTGCAAATACTCAGCCATGCACGCGCTTCAACTGGGCCGAACGCTGATTGCCGAGCGTGTCTTCGACGTAGACCGGACAATCGATTACCTCTATACCCGCGATGACGTGGACCGCAAGCGTCTTGGCGTGATGGGCAACTCCGGCGGCGGTACGACAAGCGTGTTTTCCGCCGCACTGCTGCCGCGCGTAAAACTGGCTATGCCGTCCAGCTATTTCTGCACTTTCCGCGATTCGATCATGGCTGTGCCGCACTGTATGTGCAATTTTATCCCGGATATGCAGAATTACGCCGAGATGTCGGATATCATGGGCCTGTTCGCACCCCGGCCTGTGGTAGTTGTTGCGGGCAAGGACGACCAGATATTCCCATTGTCGGCGGTTCGCAAATCGTTCAAGAAGCTCAAGGCTATCTACACCGCCGCAGGCGCCGCTGACCGCTGCCAGTTAGTGGTTGGTCATGAAGGGCACCGTTTCTACGCCAAACCCGGCTGGGCGAAAATGCTGAAGCAAATCGAGAAAATATAGCAACACCAGTTATATGTACCTGATTTTCCCGGTATAGTCTTGAACTTCGCGCAGCGGAAGCGTTAGCGACAGCCACAACGTTGAGAAATAGTAACACCACGCGAGTATGACTATTGATCGCATGTCGCACTCTCTTCTCGTGCATGGCCGCTAGATGTATACGTCAGATTTTGTCATACCCAACAGCCGGCTTTGGGATCTGGCTGGTTAAAAAGCTCGGGGAATTTGCCTTCGGCAATGCCGCCGCATTCATCCTCCTCGGGCGGAGGAAGTTTCCAGTCTGGACGCGCAAAGACAGGGGTCTTGAAGTCGTTCTGCTCGATGAGGTTTCGCTTTTCCAGGTTGTCCATACATGCGCGAACGCATCCCTTGGCGCCGCATATGGCGAAGTAGCTGGTGTGTTTCAGTATCTGATTATAGTATCCTATCACGGCATTGCTGCCGGGAAATTCAGGGCCTTCCATCCAATCGGCATGGCCCATTGGATAGGTAAGCCGGTAGGCGGCCTCTTCGGACATATTGCTTTTGCGCACGTTGAGTTGTAATCCGGGAAGGTCCTTCTTTAAAAACGGACTTGCCTCATAGTTCATACCGTGATGGGTAAGCGTGCATCGGCCCATATGAACATCTCCCCACTCGTAGGTTTTGTCGTCGATCCGGATTTGAATTGGAGGCCGCTCGCCTGGTTTGGGAATCGCTCCTCCGGGGCACTTTGTAACGCAACGCATGCAACGGTTGCAAAGCGTACCGGGTTCAATAAGCGGATCGGGTTCGAGTTCCGCATCGGTCAGAATTGTGCCCAGACGCACACGGGGGCCGAACTTGGGACTAATGAAAACCTTGGACCAGCCCATCTCGCCGACACCACAGGCCATGCCGAGGATGCGAACGTTGAGGTTGACTTCGCGTGCGGGGCGGTCCGGCGCTACGGGCTTACGCATACCGGAACGTTCCGGCACCGAAGGATATACCGGCGTCGCCTCGAATCCGTGATCTTCAATGAAGCACGCGGTCTTATATGTTACGGCGGGTCTGAAAAGCGAATTGAGCCTGTTGTAGCTGTAATAAGTGTAATTTGACCAGTGCGTTCCCTCCGTGATTCCGCGGTAGGAACCTCGCGTGAACGGCTGAACGATGGTAATAACCGACTTGCAATCGGGGAAGATGTTCTTGGGATGCATCATACGCGGCGCATTGTCAAAACGCTCGATATTGGCGATCCCTATGTCGCCGCAGCCTGCCTTGCGGGCAGCTTCCTTGACCATTTCTGCGGTAAGTTTCATTATACTTCCTCCTCCTTGATCGCCACCGGACGCCCCAGGCTGTCTTGTGCCCACGGTGTGCGCTTGCGGAAATCGTTCTCGAAATGGTTTTTGCACTTGCCGGCCTTTTCGAGCTTGATGAGACAGGCCCGTCCGCAGGCAGCGGCAATGCGGTCGGGGCGTGTGCCTCTGCCCTTGGCTAGCATGGCCCCGTTCGGACAGGATCGGCAGACCTCGTAATCAATATGGGCTACTTCCATCTCATGGCCGACCACCCCAACACTTTCCGTTCGCGAAACGTCAATGGCGTTCATGGGACATGCCGCGACGCAAGCGTTGCAATCCACGCAGATGGATTTCTCGCGTATGGGATCGGGTTCGAGTTCGGCAGCAACGAGAAGCATCGCAAGGCGCTGGCGCGTGCCGTACTCCGGTGTCAGGAAAAAACCACCCAAGCCAATCTCGCCCAATCCGGCAGCATGGGCTGCGTGTTCCATGTTCACGATCACGTTCGGCGCGGGCTTGCCTTCAGCCACGACCCGGCCTGTGGGCATACCCTCCGGGCTGTAGCCGAACAACGGCACGGCTTCATATCCCTGCGTCTCTATCCAACAGTTTACGTCATAGGTGGTCTG
>JAIORC010000171.1 GCA_021108335.1 Phycisphaerae bacterium | reverse complement strand
CAAGCTACTGTAACTACTACACTTAAATCGCGCCAGGAAAAAATTTCACACACCATTGCTGTCCATGCCGAAAACTCCATCTGCGATGGAAAATTGGAAAAACCGGATTGATAAAGGCGAAAAATCGAAGTAACGGACAGTTAGCCAGCCGATAGATCGGCTGGGAAAATGATGAAAATCATCTGTTTTTCTGGATTGGCGCAGACGGGTATCACCGGCGGCATTAATCCAGATCTTCTGCGAAGTGGCAGGCTACCTGGCGGCCTGGGGCGATTTCCTGTAGTTCGGGTATGTCCTGCTTGCAACGTACCTTAGCATTCACTCCCAATTCACTCCCACTTTAGCTGACGTTGAACATTATGGCGCCGACCCAACACGACAGACAAACCGCCAGTGATTTTAACTTCATGCCAACTCCCGTTCCGTAACCAAACCCTTGAGAACAAGATCAACAACGTGCTTTTTCCGCACCTCTATGTGAGAGTCGGCCATCACCGCTTCGTCTAGAATCTGCCTCATCGTGTAGCGGTTCGAAAAGTAGAAGAAACACAGGGCAAAAATACTGACGAGCAGATCGTTCACATCTATATCCCGGCGGAACTTTTTTTCAGTCTGGCCTTTCTCCAACGCCAGCCGCAATGCCGAAATAATTGGGGCTTTTTTGCTTCGGAGATTCAGCTTGCGAACAACACGCCCTTCGTTGAGGTTTTCGTAGCAGAGGAGGCGGACGAAAGCGGGATGATCCCGCAGGAAGTCGTAGTACTTGCCTACCAACGTCTCAAGTAATTGCTCAGGCGACAACAGCATCGCAGCCAGTTCCACCTCCAATGAAAGAAACTGATCGTAAACATAAAGGATCGCTTCTTTATACAATCCGGCCTTGCTGCCGAAATAATGATAGGCCATTCGCTTGTTCAGCCCGGCCTTGGCACAGATTTCATCCACCGTCGCAGCATCGGGGCCATGGGCGGAAAAAACCTCCACTGCCGCAGCAACAAGCCGCCCGGCACTTTGCACGGGATCGCGTTTTTTCTCTTTGGTCGGCAAAGTAATCTCCTATATACCCAATCGATACACAGATAATAACTAACCAGTTACTTAATGTAAAGAGAAAAACCCCTTTATAGCTGTCCCTGCCGAAAACTCCCGTCCGCGAAAAAGATTCTACGACGCGATCCTGTCGGAGCCTGTTATTTAACGTTCTTCAAAAGCATTTCCGTTTTTAACACATCACCTTGCAGATTCGTGGGGACGTTGATAGTGATGCTATCGCCCTGCATATGGTTTTTGCTGAGTTCGATGAAGTACTGCGTAGCCAATTTGTCGCTGGTTTTGATGATGACCCAAACCTGCAAATACGAACGGTCGACTTTGTAATGAGTACCGTTAACGCTATGGTAACGCCACTCAGTTCGTCTTTCCCAATTGGGCATGGATATGCCCTTTGCCAGCACGGGTTTCTTTGAGTGCTTCTTGTTCCACTCCTTGACGGCCAGGTCTATAATTTTATTTTTGTCTCCGCCCGAATAGGCATTAGCAGGCATTTTAGTCGCAGCCAGAATGCTTTCCTTCAAATCACTCTCTGCCTTTTTGACCTGGCTGCTCAGATTGACAAATTTACCCCTGAGGGCTTTAACCTGCGAGTCGTTTTTGCCCTTGATAGCGGCGAGTGAGTCCAGTTGGCCGCTGATCTGCATCATGGCGTGCCCGATGCCGCCCCCGGTGAACCATAGCGGTCTTTTCTCCTTGACGGCCTTGGTTACCTTCTCCCGGGTCTTGGTCATTAACTTTTCGATCCTCGGCCCGGACTCGGCAACGAATTCCTTTTTAGCATTTGTAAACTTGCCAATCCACTGGCCGGCGTTCCTCAGACTCCTCTTCATTTCTCCCGCCTGCTTATATCCGGGGGTGTAGGCGGCTTTATTACCCTCAATAAATGCGGCGTATTTCTTGTCGAGCTTGTCGTAAGCCTTTTTATCGTTGTCATAGTCGGCCAGGAGCCTTTTGGCCGCGGCTTCGTTACCCTTGGAGAAGATTTTGTTCATGCTGTATTTCTTATACAGAGCATTCAGAAAATCCTTATCCTGTTTGAATTTCGGGTAATTCTTGATATCCACCTTCCCCGAACCCGCCAACCCGCTTTCCACTTTGGCTTTGATCTTGGCATACAACTGAAGGTCTTTTTTGACATCTGGATTGTCTTTGTTCTGGAATTTCCCCACAACATCGGCAAATTCCTTTAAAACTTTTTTCCATCGTTTGGCTTCGGCTGGCTTGGAAAGATCGGCTGGGCTTAGAACGTCAAGGGCAACCCTGTTACGCTGATATAACCGCTGAAACTCCTTGTGATTCTTCTGGTCCGACAGGATCGATTCCGGACTCGGACCCCCCTTGGTAGCGCCTTTAAGTTTAGCTTTGAGGGCAGCCACTTTTTTCTGGGCGGCTATGACATCCGGGTGATCCTTGGCTGTCAGTTTTGAGAGCCGGTTTTCCAACCGCTCGATATACCCGTTGAGCTCTTTGGTCTTATCCAGTGTGATCTTTTCAAACTTCGGGAGATATCGATTGTAGTCCTTCGTAAAAAAACGGAGAGCCCGTTTGTTTTGGTAGTCCAACGGTTTAGTTTCGGCCTTGGCAACAACTCCGACCAACAATACAGCGGCGATAATTACGATGCTTTTTTTTAACATAACTGTATCTCCATTAAGAACCATGTGATTGACGTGATTATCGCAATTGTCGGAAAAACAAATAGACGTGTAAAGCTTTTTTTAAGGTTTTCCGCTATTTTTGGAGCGGTGGAACTTTTAATTCATCTGGTAGCGAGGCCTGCCTCAGCTTCAGATAAAGGTAATCTTAACTTGCCATGATTCTATATCGTTTTCTTCAAGAGCAGAATATTTTTGTCTTTCTTTCGTTTGTATTCCA
>JAIORC010000278.1 GCA_021108335.1 Phycisphaerae bacterium | reverse complement strand
CAGCTTGCAGTTCGAATCGTACAGCCAGAACAAGTCACTATCGTCCTGTATTTGCCTGGCGTTGAGATCGTTAATGGCAGCTTGCAGCATCTGGCGATCGTTTCTACTCTCCACCATACCGTCGCCGTCGCTGAGGCTGAGAGCTTCGTCATCACAGCCAACCATAAAACCCACGGCAAAAAGCACCAATATCAGAGCTATTTTCTTCATAGCTATTCACCTTTCAATCGGAAGGCATTCCCAGCAACGCCTTTCGCTTATTGTTACTCAAACATCATTATCAGCAGTAGCCGACATCAGATCGAAATAAAAAGTATTCGGAATCAACCTTTGACAACATCGTACAGCTTCGTGTTGACGAACGGCACGCACTGCACGCCCGGGCCTGGCGCTGTCATCAGCCAGCGACCATCCTGGGCAAAAATATCGGTGTTCACATGATCGTCATTGGGAGGCTGAACCCCACCGGAGGACTGCCTGCCGTCCGAAGTCAGGCCTTGGAACCACATCGTTACCATCGGCCATTTCTTGGTGCCGATGGTCAGATCCAAGACATTTTCAGTAACCTGCCAGTCAGGAACCTCGCCCTTAACGACCTTCACGCCGTGAACCTTGCCGTCCAGCCCGCGCCACGCACGGTACGCCACGGCTGCCTGGGCCTCATAGCTTTCGTTCTTCAGCGTTCTCCATACCCTCAACAGGTGGCCCCACGTAATTGAGCTATACTCAGTGCCCTGTTTGCTGTTGGCAAATGAAAGGTTTTTCTCCTTAACATTTTCGGTCGGGTTTATCGCACGGCGTACCTCCACGCGGTACACCTCGCCCTGGATCAGGTACTCGGTTACGAGAATCCGGTCTTTGCCGCTGCCGACGACGCGATTTCGGACGGCGGCTTGGCCATTCTCTATCATCTTGTCGGCCTGGCCGGACTGGATAATCCCAGCGATACCGGGTTGCAGATCGCAACGGTTAAGAATTCCGTAACTTTGGGCTATTTCCGCAGGCGTGGTTCCGCTACCGCATCCAACAACCAAACCGCACAGGGCAACGCCCAGAGTTAAAAAAGTCGCTTTTTTCAGCATGCCATTGTCTCCGCACACTTGTAATCCCAGAAAACACACCGCCACATTACTCATGCAGCAGCCAGTTACGAAAAGTTATCATTTCGACAAACCTTTGTCAAAGGAAAACTTACGTGGTTTTCCTCCGACCATTGCCGCAAATAAAAGCAATATCACTACCTTCGATTCAATCGGCACAGAGCGGCGGTTAACTCCACATAAAAATACTCGATATCGAAACGATGATGCAGCAAACGTATCTCCCCGTGAAATTTCTCGTAAATCGCTTCGTGGGTATCGGTTAGATTCGCATCACAGAAAAACATCCGACAGCCCAGCGGACGGAATTCCCTGGCGGTACAATTCGCCCCCGCCTGGTACGGGCAACGAAGCTCAGCCGGGGTTGCCGATTCCCCCGCACGGGTCAATAATGCTAATTCTCCGGTGGAAACGTACAGGCGGTGATCCATTTTCGCGAAATCGCAGCAAATTCCGCAGCCGCGACAAGCCGGGCGATATTCGGCGAGGGCAAGGTCCCCTTGGTGGAGAATTTCCCCAAGCTGATCGAGAAACGGCCCATTCCCGGCTGCCTGCAGGACAGCCTGGCGAAACGCCGCCTCGGCGGCGGAATTACCGGCAGAGTTGGGATTATTCGCGGGTAGCATCGGCTTTTTTCAGGATATCGACCGCCGGATGCAGCGGCCCACGGTTAATGCCCAAGCATCGCATGCCCGCCATGGCCCAGTCGTCAGGCTCTTTGAGGTTGCTATGCCAAAACGGCCAGGTGCGGCACTGCGTGGGGCGGACGGAATAGATACTACATCGACCGTTCTCAAGGAAGATGCAGTCCTTACTTTTCTTCTCGATCAGGCTAAAGCCCCGCCCAACCCGTCGGACATACTTCTTGCGAAAGACCTTGGGTGTCATTTTCAGATATGTGGCGATTTCGTCGAGTTCATCTTCCGTCGCCCAGACGTAGCCTTCTTCCGGGCCTGCGCAACACCGCCCGCATTCGACACATTCAAAGGCCAGCCCGGCGACAAACCAGGGCACATCGTCGGCTTTCTCAAAAATCTTCATGCAAAAAGTATAGCAAACCACCGCCAAAAGAACCAGTACCGGAATCGTTCTCGCAACAAAAGGGAATCTCTAAAAATTACTTTGTCTCAAAAAATCCATTGCCAGTTTAGTTGCTTCGTCCGCGGGAATATCGTCTCCCTCGTACTCGATATTTACATATCCGTCATACCCTGAGAGCTTCAGTGCATTCCAGCATTGGCGTGTGGGCATATCTCCCTGGCCGATAAGGGCGGGTTTGAAATATTTCCCGTTAAGCATTTCGAGACACCCCTCGCCCGGCTGATCTTGAACATACCAGTCCTTAAAGTGAACGTGCACGATATCGTCTTTGCACAGATTAAGGGATTCGACGGGGTCTTCTCCGCTGGCGGCATTACCGTTGTCGTAGGTAAGTTTAAGTTGAGGTATCTGAGCCTTCGCTTCAAAAAAATCCGCAGCCGTTACGAACGCGCTATCTTTCCGCGGAAAATTTTCAATTGTCAATGTAACCCCAGCCTGATCCGCAAACGGCGCAATTTGCTTGAGCGCGTCAATCCAGAACTGGCGAAAATCATCGCGGGATATTTTATCATTAAACATGGTCGGTATCATGACCACCGGCGCGCCGAGTTCGACCGCGTCGTCCAGCGATTGTTTAATTTCATCCAGCCAGTCGGCATCGCCTGCCATGAGCTTGCCTGCCAGGAAAGTATGGCACGCTATCGCCAGGCCTGCGTCATGGGACATTTTTTTGAGTTCTTTCGGGTCGCGGCCGTAAGTCGTAACCCAGTCGATCCCGTCCATCTTCAATTCAACAGCGGTTTT
>JAIORC010000374.1 GCA_021108335.1 Phycisphaerae bacterium | reverse complement strand
CGTTCCATACCCACCAGTATGGCAGTCTATAAGCTCGACGGCGCCTGGCCGGAAGGGCCGGGGTATTGGATATATGGAACTAATTTCAATTCCCTGATGATCTCCGCACTGGATACCGCCCTTGGCAACGACTTCGGTCTATCGAAGGCCAAAGGTTTCGACAAGGCCGGTAATTTCCTGATGCACATAATCCAGCCTGGCGGAAAAAGATGCTTCAACTACGCCGATGGCGGGCGGGGAATGAATATTGCATCGGCGATGTTTTTTCTGGCAAGGAAATTCGACCGTCCGGTATATGCGTGGTTCGAACGCCAACGAATGCTGCGGAGGATTGAACGGCATAAAAAACAACATAGTGAATATAGGATGCGTTATGCCGACTCCAGCCGGCTTTATGCTATGGAAATCGCCTGGTTTGATGATCGCGGCACGGTGGCTGGTCTTGACAAACAGCCCCTGGACATCCTCTTTCGCGGCATAGTTCCCATCGTCGCCATGCGAAGTGCGTGGAACGACGCCGGTGCCCTCTACGTGGGCTTCAAGGGCGGTATCAACACTATATCGCACGGCCATCTGGACATCGGCTCCTTTGTCCTTGAGTCTGACGGTGTGGATTGGGCAATCGATATCGGAGCCGACCATTACAGCCTGCCGGGCTACTGGGATAAAAAAGAAAACGGGCAGAGATGGAAATACTATCGCCTCGGTTCAAAGAGCCACAACACGCTCGTTATCGACGGCAAGCTGCAGCGCGTCAGCGATAAGCAAAATAAAATCATCAGCTTTCTCTCCACGCCCGACCGCGCGCATGCGGTTTTGGATATGTCCAACACATACAAAGGCCAGGCGAAGAAAGTTCTTCGCGGCGTGGCTATGCTGGACCGCAGAGCGGTGCTGATTCAGGATGAAATCACCGCGCCGGCCGGCGAAGTCAGATGGGGTATGCTTACTGAAGCGAAAATAACACTCGACGGCGCGAAGGCTACGCTTACGAAAGACGGCAAGACTCTCTCCGCCGAGATACTTTCCCCCGCCGGCGCCAGGTTCAAGATCGTTACGCCTCCCAAGCCGGGCAAGAAAGAACGCCCACACCCGAAGAACCTTTCCATGCTCGCGGTATTCGTCAAGCCAACCGGCAACGGAAAGCAACCTATGAATATAACCGTCCTGCTGAAACCGACCGGCCCACGCTGGGACGAACTTTCACTGCCGAAACTCCGCCCGCTGAGCGAATGGGAAAATACCGCCAAGTAGTGTAGGGTGGGTGCTTGCACCCACGTGGGAAATGGAAAAACACATGGTCCCCAGGGGGAGGGGTGGCGCAGAAATTGCCAATATTGGGTGGTCTTGAGGAGGGGTGACGCAGAAATTGTGAATCGCTCTTTCATGGCTACCCCGCAAGAAACGCGGGGTTTCCATGCCACCCGACATCGCGGGAAATGGAAAAACACATGGTCCCCAAGGGACCATGCCGCCCAGTCTGTAGAGTGGGTACTCCCACCCACACGGGACGAAAAACACATGGTCCCCAGGCCTGCCCCAAGGGGGGTACCGTGCTACCCGAACATTCATTCGCCGTTAGTACGCCCCAAACTCCTTTGCCCAGCCGATGATACGCCGGAAATTTTCCAGGCTCACGCTGGATGGGACGGAATGATCCGAGGAGAAGATATATCCGCCGGATTCCTTCATTACGGGGAGAATTTCTTCCAATGCTGCCTTGATCTCATCAGGTTTGTCCCATAGCAGGGCGCTGATCCCGCCGTTGAAGACCAGATCTTTACCGTAGGTTTGCTTGAGATGGATCGGGTCCATGCCGGCTTTGACTTCGAGGGGGTGGAGGGCGTCCAGGCCTATCTCGATAAGCTCCGGTACGAACGGATTGACGTCGCCGCAGGAATGCATGTGCGCCTTTATCCCCTTGGCGTGTGCCCAATCAATGGCACGCTTGTGTATGGGCTTGAGCAACTCGCGGTACATGCCGACCGAGAAAAACTGGTTCTGCTTGTAGCCCATGTCGTCCGGCCACTTGATGCAGTCGAATTCATAACCGGCATCCCAGATCATGTCAAACAGGGCGAGGTGCAAATCCAGTTGAGTGTTCCACATATCCACGCACCATTCGGGCTGTTCCACCAGCGCCATGAGCAGCCGCTCGGTACCGACCATCCAGGAGTGCGTAACGTCAAACCCAAACCAGAACTTCGCCACAATCCAATGGCCGTTCTCACGCCAGCTTTTATAGTTGGCCTCGAGATACTCCCAGTTTATCCGGTCGCGCGAGGGCGTCATGCGACTTTTCGCCTCGGCCCAGGTGTCCGGGTCTTTGAATGCAAAGTCGATGAACTCCGGTGCCGTTGCGGCGTGTTTGAAATCCTTGAGCGTCGCGCCCCATTCGGTCTTGAATATCTTGTACTCTTCGGTTTCTTCGAGTATTTGCTTCTCGAATCGCGGGCTGTTGTCCGCGCCGATACGCGCGATGCAATCGAGGTCGAAAAACTCGGCCCAGTTCGCTTCTTTGGGCATGCCCTCTCTTTGCCACCGTTCTACTGTCGCATCCCACGGGACGGCGTTGATGGGAATCCGGTCGGCTTCCTTGTGATCGAATATACGCTGGAATCTTTCTTTACTGGTCATTTGGGCCATGGTGTTCTCCCGTCATGCGAAACTTGAATGATTTGTCAGTAATCGGCAAGCCGTTACTTGCCGGTTAGCCGACCTGCCCTTAATAATAGCGGATATTGAATATAATTCAATGGCTGGAATCGATATGAATATGTATAATATCGATATGGACTCTGCGCCATTTATCAAAGATAACCTGCGAATCGTTTCAGCTCATAAGGCAATCTGCCAACCCGACTGGAGCTGGAAAAACCCTTCTTCCAGAACATATGAACTTAACCTCTGGCTGGTATTGAAAGGCCAGGGCCGGCTGGAAATACCCGGAAA
>JAIORC010000072.1 GCA_021108335.1 Phycisphaerae bacterium | reverse complement strand
TTACAGCTTTCGGTATATGTCCTTGCGATGGCCGATGCGGATTATGTATACGACCACGGCGGCATCGACGATTTGATAGACTATCCGATAATCTCCGACGCGGACGCGATAGGCATCTTCCGTGCCGGTGAGTTTTCGCCCGCCAGGAGGACGGGGGTTGTCCGCCAGTGCGGAAATGACGGCTGCGATACGGCGCTGGTCGCGCTTGGCAAGTGCAGCCAGTTCCTTGGCGGCTGACTTCTTGATTTCGATCCGGTAGGCCATCTACAAGCCAAGCTTCTTGCGGAGCTGTTCCCAGGGAACGCTCTGCTCGCCAAGCCGGCGGCGGATGGTTTCCAGATCAAACCGATCTTCCAGCCGCTCCAGCATATCAAGGTCTTCCACCGGCACCATGGCGAAAAGGTCTTTGCCGCGACGCTCGACAACAATCCGCTCACCCCGCAGGGCAACGCGATTGCCGAGGTCAGCCAGGTGGTCACGGGCTTCGCTTATAGGTAAAGTAGTCATAATCATCGCCTCCAGTATCCATTATCGTACGAATTGTACGATTCGTACAAGAAAAAGCCAAGAATTATGCGGAATTTTTGAAAGGAAGCATGCCGAGGTTTATCGTAAATTGATGAATTCTTCGACCGTCATTCCAGATGCCCTGATGAGAGCACGCAAAGTACCGGGAGCCAGTTCACGGTGCTGGGGAATGGAAAGGCTGGCAATGTTGCCGGGTTTCAGCATAACGACATGACTGCCTCGCTGACGGTCTTTTCGCCAGCCGGCACGGGCGAAGACTTTTACCGCTTTGGCACCGCTGACCACGGGGAGCTTGGGCATTACACAGCGACCTCGACTTCGCGTATTGCCACAGTCAACGGCATGCCGTTGGCAGCGCGGGCGTCTATGCAGGCCTTTATCGCCTCGCGGATATTTTCGACGGCTTGCTCTTCGGTCGTGCCCTGAGACACGCAGCCGGGAATGGAGGGACACTCAGCCACGATCATACCGCTCTCGTCGCGTTCAAGAGTTACAATTAATTTCATGGTCCACCTCTCCACCCATTTTAGTCGTTCTGCTGAAAAAGCGAAATAAATTCGTGTGGTCTCACAGTTTTTTTGTTTAACTTCAGCTACAGCCCTACCAACCAATAACCAGTAGAGTATACAACTTGTCGCATAACGAGCAAGGTGCTATGATATTGTGCTGTCGAACTATCGTCGCAATCAACCATTGCGAAAGCTGCTATTTTTCTTTACGCCGATAAAAAACGCCCGAAAGGAACCAGTCACATGGCCGGAATGCTTACTGACATTACAAAAGCGATAGGCAATACGCCGCTGGTGCGGATCAACAAACTTATTCCCGCCGGCGCGACGGTGCTGGCTAAGTTGGAGGGCATGAACCCGATGGGTTCCGTCAAGGATCGCGTCGGCCTGGCGATGATCGATGCCGCCGAGCAGGCTGGGCTGATTACGCCCGAGACCCTCCTTGTCGAATCCACCAGCGGCAATACGGGCATAGGCCTGGCGATGGTCGCGGCTGCACGGGGATACAAACTCCTGCTGACCATGCCGGAATCCATGAGCGTCGAACGGCGAAAGATTCTCTGGGCACTGGGAGCGGAGCTGGTGCTGACCCCTGCCGGCGAAGGCATGGTCGGGGCGATCCGCAAGGCAGAGGAAATCCTCCGCGACACGCCCAACGCCTTCATGCCCCAGCAGTTCAAAAATCCCGCCAATCCGGAAATTCACCGCAAGACGACAGCCCAGGAAATCTGGCGGGATACCGACGGTACCGTGGATATCCTCGTCGCCGGCGTGGGCACAGGCGGAACGATAACCGGCTGCGGCGAAGCGCTGAAAGCCAAAAAACCATCCGTCCAGGTCGTCGCCGTCGAACCGCAGGCTAGCGCGGTACTTACGCAAGCCCGCGAGGGTAAGCCGCTGCAACCCGGGCCACACAAAATTCAGGGCATCGGTGCGGGCTTCGTACCCGATGTGCTGAACGTGGACATAATCGACGAGGTGGTTACAGTCTCGGACGACGACTCCCTCACCTGGGCACGCCGGGCTGCGATTGAAGAAGGGTTGCTCGTGGGCATTTCCAGCGGGGCTGCCCTCAAGGCTGCCGCCGTCGTGGCTGCCAAACCCGAAAACGCGGGCAAAACCATCGTCGCCATCCTCGCCAGCCACGGCGAGCGATACCTTTCAACCGCCCTCTTCGAGCATCTCGGTAAACAGTCATGACCCCGGCCCGCCGCTTCGTAGACCTTCACACGCACAGCACCGCCTCGGACGGCTCAGCCAGTCCCGCCGAGGTGATAGACCTCGCCGAGCGCCAACAACTCGCCGCCGTCGCCTTGACCGACCACGACACCACAGCCGGCCTCGCCCAGGCCCGCCAACAGGCTGAGCTATACTCCGACCTGCAATTCGTCGGCGGCATTGAGGTTTCCGCGATTTTCCCGCACGGCGTGCTGCATATTCTGGGGCTGAACATCGACGAAGCCTCGCCGGGCCTCGGCAAACTGCTAGCCGGCCTGCGGGCTGCCCGCGAAGAACGCAACCCGAAGATTATCGCACGGCTGCAACAACTGGGGCTGAATATCGAAATGGCCGACGTGCTGGAGCAACTAGGCCCCGGCCCGCACGACGCCGGCGAGCGAATCGTCAGCCGGGTGCACATCGCACGGGCACTGCAGGCTGGCGGGCACGTCCAGTCAATTACCGAGGCGTTCACGAAATACATCAGCAATGACGCCCCAGCCTACGTGGACAAGGAACACATCGAACCCGCCGCCGCAATCGCCGCCATCCGCGAGGCTCACGGGGCAGCCGTCCTGGCCCATCCGCCGCAACTGAGATACAAAAACTCCGCCCAACTGGAGCGGATCCTCCGCAACTTTATCGACGCCGGGCTTAACGGCATCGAGGTATATCACAGCACGCACTCGCCGCAGCAAACCCGC
>JAIORC010000290.1 GCA_021108335.1 Phycisphaerae bacterium | reverse complement strand
TGGCTGGAGACGCCCCGCCGCACAAAGAAACAATGGGCAAAATCGAAACACTGGTGAAAGAAGCCGCCAGTGACGGATTCTCCTTTTTCTGCATCAAAACCCTCACCCGATACAGCGACGACAATCTCACCAGTTTCGATCAGATCGCCAAATGGGGCAACGGCAAAAGCGTATGGGTGGACTTCATCACCCGCTCGCTACTCAATTCCGTTTACAGCGGCGCCGCTGGTATTCACATTGTAACCGATGACGTTCTCAAGAAACGAGATGTATATCTCCGGGGGAGATATAAAAAGCAGTATGCTCTCGTCCCGGATAATAAATTCGAGCCTCGCCCGGAAAGAATGATCCTCAGCGGAGTTTTAACCACTGTCCTGCGTGAGACTTACAAGGAACGGGCGAAACCCTTTACCAGTGTCCTGTTGGAATATCTCGAACCCGCCATGTTCGAAATACGCAAGAAATTCGGCTCCAAAGCCGAAAAAGAAGCTGCCAGAAAAAGAAGAGTCAAAGCCAGCAAAAAACGAAAACGACGGAAAGGCGGCGGCGGGCCTCAATAACGGGAACCTCTAATCAGCCTCGCATTTATCCTCGGCTGGTTTGCTGTTGAGGTTTTTTCGTTTGAGGTCGCCCCAGCGACGGACGAACAGCATGAACACGCCCGGCCCGAACGCCAGCAGCATGATCGAAATGCCGGCAGCTATTCCCCACATCGTGAGAAATCCGGCGCAGCAATAGTTGCGTGCCCGCGCGATTATGTGCATCGGCACGACCACCAGCAGTTCAAGAATGCTGCCGGCAATGAGAAATTTTACGACACAGGACATGCGATTCTCCGGTTTGCCTTTGCCAATGTAAAATCCGAAGACAAACATCCATGCAGTCCATATCGCCGCTATGATTGTGAAAAACCACGGATACAGGAAATTGTCTAATCCTTTGGTATGGATGATGGTTTCCCACACAGCCAGACCCGCCGCCACAACCATTACAACCGTCAACAGCAGGATCGCCGCAAATGTCCAGACTACGTGTCGCCTTTTAACGAGCCTTTCCTCGGCAGCGTGAACCGGCACTACAAGCAAGGCTGCCTGAATCAGCATCATGGCACCAAACCACGCCCATATCTGCCAATATTCGTAACCCTTTAGTATTTCTTTCGGCGACGCTTCGCCCACGAACAGCAGCATCAGAACAGGAAACGACAGAAGCATCAAAACCGCCCCGTAGAGAACAATTGTGAGTATCGCCCATCTTTTCATGGTTCATCTCCCGTAAGTATCTCGTGTAAGCGACAATTATACGGTTTACTGCCCGCCGCCGGCAAGCCTTGCGTCCATCACCTGCTTTATGAATTGTCGAATCGCCTGTTTGTCGTTGGGCAGCGTTTGGCAACGCGTCGGCATTTCCATAATCGCCTCGATGGCTGGATGCGTCGCCAGGCCCTTTTTACCGGTAGCCTTGTCGATGGCGGCTGGGAACTTCGCCGGGTGCGCGGTCGCGAGGCACATCACCGGCTCGTCGGCTGGGCCTGCGAGTTTCTCCGCGACGCAAACGCCGACGGCAGTGTGCGGGTCCAGCACATAATCGTACCGCTCGTGATACTTGCCGATGGTCTCTAGCACCTCCTCCTGCCGGGCGAGAGCTGCGACGAATACGGGATCCACCACCCCGCCGTTGCCGCAATCCACCCGCAGGCTGCCCGTTTCGCCAAAGCCGTCCATCAGGCGACGGAGAATTTCCGCATCGCAGCCGACCTTGTAATACAGATATCGCTCGAAATTACTGGCTACCTGGATATCCATCGACGGGCTGAGCGTCTCGTAGACCTCGGCTGTGGAATATTCGCCGGTGCTGAAAAATCGCGTGAGAATGTCGTTCTCGTTCGTCGCCAGGACAAGTTGCGAAATCGGCAGGCCCATCTGTATCGCGTACCACCCAGCCAGCACGTCGCCGAAGTTGCCCGTCGGCACAGCCACCCGGATAGACTCCGCCCCGGTTCGCTTTTGCATCTCGAAGAACCCATGAAAATAGTAGACGATTTGGGCCAGCACGCGTGCCCAGTTGACGCTGTTTACCGCGCCAAGCGAGTACTGCCGCTTGAATTCCAGGTCGCCGGCCAGGGCTTTCATGATATTCTGGCAGTCGTCGAAGGTGCCCTCGACGGCGATGTTGTGGACGTTGGCGTCGGCGACGGTGGTCATCTGCCTTTCCTGGATCGGCGAGACACGCCCGGCTGGGTGCATCACGAAAATATCAATGCCAGCCCGCCCGCGGACACCGTAAATCGCCGCGCTGCCGGTATCGCCGCTGGTAGCCCCCAGAATGGTCAGCCGCCCGCCGCGATTGGCTAATATGTACTCGAAGAGATTCCCCAGGAATTGCAGCGCGACATCCTTGAACGCCAGCGTCGGCCCATGCCAAAGCTCCTGGACGAACAGCCCGCCGACCTCAGCCACCGGGGCGACGCCGCCGTCGAAAGCAGGGCCATAGGTCTTGTCGACCAGCGATTTCAGGTCGTCGTCGGGCATATCGCTGACGAACAGTCGGATAATCTCGAAAGCCAGTTGCGGATAATCGAGCTTGCTCCACTCGTCAAGTTTATCGGCGATGTCAGGTATGGATTCCGGCACGATAAGCCCGCCGTCGTCGGCAAGGCCCATCAGCACGGCATCCTGGAATTTTACAGGCTCAACCTGCCCGCGTGTGGAGATATAATTCATGGATTCATTTCCTGCTTTTAATATTCGTCATTCGTGTATAGCCGGAGGGCACATACATCGTGGCTGTCGCTTCGCTTCCCGCCACGGCACCCGACATTTTTTTCGTGTATAGCGCGGCGGCCTTCCCAGGCCGCCGCGAATCACCCGCGACTGTAGGGTGGGTGCTTGCACCCACGCAGTTATCCCACGATGTCGGGTGGCATGGTTAGCCCGCGTTTTTTGCGGGATAGCCATGAAAGAACGATTCACAATTTCTGCGACATCCTTATTCTCAAAACCACCCAACATACCATCCG
>JAIORC010000236.1 GCA_021108335.1 Phycisphaerae bacterium | reverse complement strand
CGCAAGTCATTGTAAACAAAGCATTAACGTCGCGCCAGAAAAAAATGTCACTCACCCTGTATGTATCCCACTGGCCACTGTAGCAGTTGAGCGAAAGACGAAACGACCGGAGTTCTCTGGCGGCGGCAGACGTAGAAATAAGCATAGTACGCGAAAAAAACCGCCGCCCGGCAAAATCTATAAAAACTTGATACATAAGCAGACCCAGCAGAATAGAGTATCGGTTTCCTAAACCAAGGGCAAAAAACAAGTGCCGCTCACAAAGTCCTTCAGCCTAAAGACTTATGGAATATTCACGCCAAACTTCTCTCGTCCGATTCCGAGAAATAAAAATAAAAACCATGTTGACAGGTTAGAAAAATGTGGTAAAGTACAGGTGTGCCAAACCGGTTTGACAGAACCGGTTTGGTGAAACCGGTTTGGCGAATATCGTGATTTAAAAGGAACTGCACGTGGCCGAAAAAGTTTTATTGCGGGATGTTGCCAAAAGAGCGAGGGTTTGCAAGGGAACTGCTTCCGTCGTCCTGAACAACAAGTCCACCTCGGTTCGTATAGGTGAAGCCACTCGAAAGCGAATCATCAATGCCGCCAGGGAGTTGAATTATAGCCCGAATCTGCTTGCGCGAAGCCTGTCCAATGGCAAGACTCGTACGATAGGTTTTCTGACCGGATCGCCGGCTCTTGGGATGGTCTCGACCATGGAGACAACGCTGGATGATTGCGCCAGCGAGACGGGGTATGGGGTGTATATTGCTCACACCAGGGGTGAGCTTGACTTGACGGTGAAGCGAGCGAATGAATTTGTTGATCGGGGTGTGGACGGCCTTATCATACGCGGCAGTTTTCCGTCGGTATCCGCCAAAGAATTAGAGGCGAAACTGAATTTTTCGGTACCGACGGTGTTTCTTTCCATTGGTGCGCCAAGGCCTTTCCCCTGCAGACAGGTGTGTGAGGACGGCGCTATCGGCGTTGCCCAGGCGGTGGATCATCTTTACGAACTCGGGCATAGAGGGATTTATATGTTCCGTGGATATTGGAATGGATGGGAAAAGAGTCCGCGTTTTGCGGGATTCCGCAAAGCCATCAACGAACACGGTCTCGGCGATCCGGATCAGAGGATTTGCGAAGTATCTTCGACCTATTTGAGCAAGATAGAGGGCCGCGCAATCCTTGATATGGAGGAGATTTACTCGAATACGAAAAATTTCCTGCAAGCTCATCCAGACTGCACCGCAATTCTGTGCAGCTCCAGCATGATATCGCTGGCTGTTCTTTCGACTTTACTCAGCCTCGGCAAAAAGGTGCCGGAAGATATCTCGCTTGTGGGCTTCGGCAGTAGTCCGGCAACGTTGTATTCCCTGCCACCGGTGAGCGTTGTGGATGAGCCGGCAAACAAATTAATGCTGGCGGCTTTCGACATGCTCATGGACGAAATCGACAAAAAAGACGACGAACCACGGGAAAAAGTAGTTTCAACTGAATATGTTCCCCGCCGGTCAACGGGACCGGTAAGAAAAAACTGAAATGGAGTGCAAAAAGTAGGCAAGGATGTTGCGAAAAAAAACAAATCTGCCAATGGTGGCAGGGAAGGAGAAGTAAAATGAGACGGTTAGCAGGAATTTTGATGGTATTGGCCCTCGTGGGCCTGGTTGCCGTACCGGCTTCGGCGGATTATTGGATAGGCGGCAGCACTATGGGTACCATAAGCGACTGGACCACAGCAGCCTCGTGGACGGGGAGTAGCGACACCATGTATTTCGGGGCCACAGGCACTGGACCATTCGGTCAGGATGACGCGTACGCGTATCTGGACAGCTCGTTCACCGACATCCATGATGTCCGTATGGCTGGTGCCTCAATTAACGCCAGCCCCACCACGACGGGCTATCTGGAGATACGCAACGGCGGTACGATGAACATCGCCCGTATGTATGTCGGCCGCGCCACTTACGGTACGGGTACGCTGATTGTCCAAAACGGCGGAACGCTGAATGCTACTAATGTGAGTGCCGGCTTTGATGGCAATGGAACGTTGACGGTTGACTCCGGCGGTACAGTCGCAGCTTCAGCATATTTTTATGCTGGATTTGGTAGCGCTCATACGGGAACTGTTACAGTCAACGGCACGGTGACAGCTGGCGATGCATCTACTGATTACACCCATATCGGTTATGATGGCACTGGAACGGTAACGATTAACACTGGCGGCAGCTTTACGGCCAGTGGTAATATGCGTTTTGGTAGTAGTGGCGGTAATGGCTTGGTTACCCAGAACGGCGGCACAGTCGATGTCGCCGGCCAGATGTACCTCGGCTACGGCGGTGGTGGAACCGGCAAGTACGAACTGAAGGGCGGTACGCTTCACCTTCGCAGTGCGGACGGTGTTGTCGTAGGCTACTCTGCTACTTCCACCAACTGCAGCCTCGAGGTCAGCGGCGGAACAATCTCCACGACCAATCAGAATGCTGACACGGGCCTGGCCGTCAGTAACGGTTCCAAGTACAAGGTCATCGGCGACGATGCGACAATCGCCTTCAAGGGTAATTACAGCCTTGCAGGTACTTCCACGATGAGCTTCGATGTCGATTCCGGCGGCGTTTCGAGAACCCAGATCGGCACCGACGGAACGGGTACTGTAGCTCTGGGCAGCGGCACGCTGGAGCTTTCGGTCAGCGAGGCCCTGGGCAGCCTGACCTTCATAACGCTGATCGACAAGCAGTCCAGCGGAGCCGTCAGCGGCACGTTCAACGGCCTGGCCGAAGGCGACGGAGTAACACTCGGAACTTTTGGCAGTGTTACCTACACGGGCAAAATCGGCTACGCCGGCGATTACGCCACCAGTGCCAGCTCCGGCGGAAACGACGTGGTGATCTACGACATCGTTCCCGAACCGGCGACGATGAGTCTGTTACTGCTTGGCCTGCCGCTTGCTCTGCGGCGACGAAAACGTGCGTAAGAAGTTAAGTAGTAAGTAGTTCAGTTTTGCTGTTTTTCATTGGTGTGCCGGGCGACAGTCCGCCCGGCACACCACTCCTGCACGTT
>JAIORC010000345.1 GCA_021108335.1 Phycisphaerae bacterium | reverse complement strand
ACGAACCCGGCTGCGGAATCCGCGAGGCCGTAGAGCAAGAAAAAATCCTCCCCCGAAGATACGAAAGCTACCTGCGAATCCTAGCAACGCTACAAACAGCTTAACTATACACCGGAAAACACACCAAACGAGTTAATGGGCGGCGTATTGTCCAGCGGTGGATAAAATTATCGCTACCAAGTAACAATAGGTGGCGGCATGTTTTCGTCTGGAAGAAAAGGCTCTACAGGACCTTCGCCTCGTTTAACGATTCGTTCCTCTTGGCAAAGCGTTTTGTTTCCTCTGCCACAATAGGCGGTAAAACTGTAGGCCAACTCTGGATCTGATTGTCGAAGGTCTTCCGGTAACTTGTTTTTATCAATAAGGAATCGTCGAATTTCAATATGCAGGTAGGCAAGTGGATTGTTTCGCGGGACAGGTTTAATGAATCCCCAATCCTCACCTTCTACAACTTCAAGATAATACTTTTCTGGGGTTTCTATTTTTTTATGGTCTGTTCTTTCGCGTTGTTCTGTGCAGAAAAACCCCTTATCCGTTACTGTCAAATCAGGTTCGCCTATGATACGGTCTTCGCCCATGAAGCTAAGTTGCAGCTTGGCGTGAAGTAGATACTCTTGAAAAGGCCCGCATGTTTCTCCTGTGGGGCCAAATTTTTCTTCAAGAATCCTTACGATAGTAACGCTTGTTTTGCGTTCTTCCGATTCGTTCTTTATCTCGCACATTAGATAATCTCCCTAACCGGTTCATTCCGGCTAAGGAGATTATCGCCTTAAACAAATAACTATGTCAACAGTTTTCTTTGTGCCCTTGACGAATTACGAAACCGGAGTACAATCGAATTGCTCACATTTCCACAAGCTCTATCAAAAAGGAGATTTGCCATGAAAACGAAAATGGCAGTTGGAATCGTCGCTCTTTTCTTAGTTGGAATCCCTGTTGTTTCCGCATCCGAAATCCGCGAATACCTTTTAGGCGACGTGGATGGCATTGTTTACAACGGCGCTGGAAGCGTGGACGATGTTTATGCTGATCCTGATTTAATGGCTTGGTTGCAAGCGGTCGCCCCAACGGAACCAAACGACAACTTCGATGTTATCAATACCAATAACAACGTCCCGTTTACCTTTACCTATCCGCTAGCCGCAGACGAAACAATAATCGGGGCTACGTTAACGATTGGCCTTCGCTCCACTGATTTCTTAGCTTCCAGCGATGAAATTTATCTGCACAATTCAAACGCAACGCTACACTGGGGTTACTCGTATAACGATCTCGGCTGGCTGCCGATACCGGATAGCGGCGTTACAGTTAGATCGATTAACCTTGCCAATGTTCTAGGCGATAACCACTTACCACTTTTGCAGGACGGTCAACTAGACGTTCATATTACCGATGATTCGGCGGTAGATTATGCAAGGCTAACCGTTGAAGTTGTGCCGGAACCAGCAACGGTTAGCCTGTTTTGCCTTGGGGTATTTTTTATTCATCATCGCAAGAAAAAACACTAACCACTAAGCATAAAGGAGAAGCAAAATGGCAAAGAAACTATTCAGGATTCCTTCCGCAAAAAGCCAGTTGAAAAAAATGCTTGGCCCGGAGCTTAGACCGCCAAAGCTATCGCGCATGATTAAAACTCCAAGGCTGTTCAAAATGCCAAGGAAAGTTTCATTCTGGAGTGTCATTCGACAGATAATGAAAACATAATTTTTCCAATCCCCCGGAAAAAATGTACGTCGCGATAGCCCCGGCAAGGTCGCCTTTGTCAGACAACGCCGGGTGCCATGCTTCTGCTTGCAGAAGCATGCTTTCGCACAGCAGTTACATCGTGGCTGTCGCTTCGCTTCCGCCACGGCACCCATTATTTTTTCCGGGATGGAGTACGAGTGTCGAACAACCATGGCTTGCAAGCAAGCCATGCCACCCAACAACATACAACTACATTTGCCTTTTCTGTGCGATTCCTTGATTCCATCATGGCGACCCCTTCGGTGTCGCCATGCCACCCAACAACATTCGGCGGCGGGTGGTGATGCGTAACAACACTTGGCGGCAGCCGATAGCGGCCGGCGGCGGGCGGTGGGCAAAAAAGCGTCAGATCGATTTTACTGCTACCCCGAGTTCTTTTGCGCTGGTGGTGAGTTGTTCGTCGGCGGTCAGGAGGGTCAGGCTGTTGCAAAATGCCGCCGCCAGATGCAATGCGTCCAGGGTTCGCAGTGGCGTGGAGAACTGGCTGATCCATTCGCGGGCAATGTGATATTCCCTCGCGGAGATCGGCACAATATCGAACAGCCGATCCTCCAGGTGCAATTCGAACAGGCTTGCGATTTTTCGCGCGTCGAAAATGTTAAGTTCGCCGGTGCGAACCCTGCGGCTCAGGGCTGAGAACATTTCCACTTCCACCAGGGAGGAGATGGTAATTCGCGAATGCTTCGATACGGCTTTCTGGGCCTTGAGGCTCTTGGCCTCTGGGACATAATAGGCTACGAGTACGCTCGTATCGACGTAAACCATCAGAATCGCTCCTCGCTACGCGCGGCGGCAACGTCCTCGCTGAGGGGGCGGCCCTTGATCGTAATACCGGAACGGAATTTCGTCAGGTTCGGCAGCTTTTTTCGGGTGTTCGATTCGGCTGGGACAATTCTCGCGATTTCCTGGCCGTGCCGGGTAATCGTTACGCTCTGGCCGTTAGTGGCGTCGTTCAATAATTGGCTGAAATGCTCCCGTGCCTGACGGGCATTAATCGAATGCATTGTTCAATCTCCCAAAGAAACCATTGTTTACACAGTAAGTGTACGCAATAAGCAGTCGCGTTGCAAATTCTAATTGAGAATATTTTTGATAATGTTCCCAAAGTTGGGCCGGTGGGCAAAAAAACAGCCGTTCCGGTGTTTTGCCGGAACGGCTGGTGTTGCTCAAAATTAAAACTTCGCGGGAAACTCTGTGGGAATTTTTGCGGGAATCTTGATTTTCCAGATTTCCTGCTCTTTTACTCCCTACTCCCTATTCTTTTACTTCGAACTCCGCGTCTATTACGTCGTCGCCGTCGTCTTTT
>JAIORC010000079.1 GCA_021108335.1 Phycisphaerae bacterium | reverse complement strand
GCGATATCGAAAAACTGCTCGGCGGGCCAATCCCAGTCCAGGGCGATTCGCCCAGGCCGGCTGCCGCTGAACACCATTCGAAAGCGAAGGCAAAGGCGAGGACGAAAGATTCCACTACCCACAAAACGCGCCGCCGGAACGAAAACAACTCCGCGCTGCGTAAAAACAATGCCTCCACGTCAGGCAACAACAAAACGTCAAAACATCGTCGCAAAACCGCAGCCGCCGCGGAAACGACAAACACGAACAACAAATCCCGCAGCCACAGCCGCAAACGCAAGCCGCAAGGTACATCCAGCAGCCGGGGAAAACAAAACAACCACCGCAAAGGGCAAGTTGCGTAGACCGGATGGGTGGCCCCCCTTGGGGCAGGCCTGGGGGAAAGATAGACGATGGACGCCGTGGCGGGGTACTATGGCGGGGTGCCGTGGCGGGAGCGAAGCGACAGCCACGATGCTCCTTCCCCAAGCAGAAACATAGCCCGTGGCCATCGCGCGTAGGGTGGGTGCTTGCACCCACGTTGGCACCCGGCGAGATAGTTTTTACCGTTTTTCGTAGGCCGGGTCTTGACCCGGCGAAAAGAAGGCGATAGCCTTCTTTCATGGAAAATTACAAAAGCATACCGACGCAGGTAATGATTGCAGGTATCATGCAATTGCCGGGGCAAGCCCCGGCCTACCCAAACCTGCCGTTAATTGAAAAACAAAACTCATAGCCATTCCCTTTCACGAGCTGACCATGCTACCTGTTGTCAATCACTCGTCACCTTTATTCAGATGCTGCATGACGTCTTTGAGCATGGCCGCATACGTCCTTTTCGGGTGTAGAGCTTCGGCATTGGCTTTGGCTTTCTTTATCATTTCAAGAGTGTAATCCTCTGGGACTTTCAGCTGTTGGCCTACTTCGATTCCATATCCCTGCCCGCTTGACCTAAGACGCGACAGCGCCCTCACTTCCTGCTCAAGGAGGTCAAGGCGGATGTTAGTTTCCGACTCACTGGGAGCTTGGCTCTTGACCGGCTTCCTAAACATCGGGGGAACGCCATCTATAGGGCTTGCAATTGTATCGTTGATCGCAGTGGTGATCTTATTCTTGAGTTTGTTTCCCCAGGCCGGATCGTCCTTGTCGTAGAGAATCACGCGCAGCGGTTGCAGGTCGAAGGGAACGTCTTCTATCGTCTCGGAGATCAGCACAATTGGTTTGCCGATAGCGTGCCCTAAACCAAGTTCGTAGAATACATTTGAGTTCTTCCCCGTGAGTTCAGCGACGAGCACCTTGGCTTCTTGGATCATCTTCCAGACATCGCCCATGATGGGTGTTGGTGTGAACAGGCTGTCGCAACGTAGCGGGTTGAGATTGGCTGCTACTACGGCGGGTTTGATAATTGTGTCATAGTACATCTCAAATGGCTCCTTGAATGGCATCAACACGAAACAGGAGTCCTGAGACAGTTTCTTCTTGCGAGTGCCCTTCTTGCGAATGGATGATTTGGTCGTTTTTTCCACCTCAGCCGCAGCTGATGGGGTGCTTTGAGTTGCGACTTTCTTTTTCGCGGTTTTCTTCTTGGCGACCATCTGACGCTCCTTTCTGGGGTACCCTTACTCCGACCCAACATAACAATATACAATACGATTTTTGCTGATTTTATGCTATCATGATGCTAATGTCGACAAAGAGTTTTGCTTGAGGTACAGCAATCGCCGAGGCAAGCCCTGGCCTATAGAAACCTGCCGTTAATTAAAAAATAAAAATCACGGCCATCCCCTTTCAGGGGCTGACCATGCCACGCCAAATGTTAATATTTATAAAGGAAGATTAAATGTCATCTGTGTTTTTAAGTCACAATTCGAAAGATAAACCGTGGGTGAGTAAATTAGCCGAACGACTCATGTCCGATGGTGTACTAGTCTGGCTGGATGAAGCAAAACTAAATATAGGCGACTCTCTAATCGAGAACATATCTGCTGGAATACGGGATATGAAATATGTTGCTGCGGTGATCTCAACAAATTCTATTGATTCTAGTTGGGTTCAGAAAGAGATTAGCCTCGCAATGTCCAAAGAAATCGCAGGTCGTAAAGTTACTGTTTTGCCTCTTCTCATCGAAAAATGCACATTGCCTGCATCATTGATTGATAAACTCTACGCAGATTTCACAAAACCAGAAAATTACGAGATTGAATACTCAAAATTATTGCGTGCTTTGGGAGTGGGCTCTGGCCCAAAAATAGCGAACACCCACCAAGCAAACACAAGGAAGCCGCAAAGAAATCACGATAAGCCTGAGTCAATCCAGATTGTTGATATTTGTATTGTGGGCGTAGTCAAAGAGCGTACTAGGCAAGATCAAGAATTTTCTGGTCTCCAAGATTATTTCTTCCAGCTATCTGCAATGCCTCCATTTGGTTGGAGTGATTTTTTCGATAAGGCCAGGCAGTTTGTGCGTCATACTAAGTGGCGGAAAGCATGGATTGAAGGAGATTGTGTGGTGGTTAAGTGCGCCTTAGAGGAACTTTCCGAATGTCACCTGAGAGACTTGAAAGAGGATGTGGCAACTGCGAATATGAACTACATTCAGGCTAAAGCAAAGGCCGAACGACAAAGGCAGATTAAGAGAGAGCGACAAGAGAAAGCAAAAATGGAACAAGACGATGTGCTGGATCAACTCGATTTTGATTAGTCATACGCTAACAAACACATCCTGCGGACAGTCGCCGATCTAAACGAATTAGCCACCGCTGTCGGAACCGGCAAGGCGTTTATATGATATGGTAGTTCCATCTTGCTGAACCGCAATGGATTCCGGGAATCCGTAACAACCATGCTTCTGCAAGCAGAAGCATGGCACCCGATATAAGTAAACATCGTGGCTGTCGCTTCGCTTCCCGCCACGGCACCCGGCCATGATAATTGGTGACGAAAAACACACGGCTTGCAAGCAAGCCATGCCACCCATGACTTTTCTTTTACCGGTTTGCCGCCTCGCTCACCTGTACCGTCCGTCGCCAGCCCGTCGCCATTCACCGGCCGGCGTGGGGGTGGAGGTGTTGGTTTACTATTTTGCGGAAGATTCTGTGTCCGGCGGTGCGGCCTTCGATGGTGCGGTAGACTGCTACCTTTACGAAATCCTGCACGAACATCCATACGAGGTTGTAT
>JAIORC010000242.1 GCA_021108335.1 Phycisphaerae bacterium | reverse complement strand
GGCCGTCGGATAGGCTTGGGACTGTGCGGCTCAGGCGGGAGCGTTCTATCAGCATCCAGATCAGGAACAGCACCCAGATGCAGATCGCCAGGGCGATTACCACCGGCAGGGAGATTTGGCTGACTTTTTCCAGGATCGGGCTGGGGTCGTCGCCTGCTTTGGAGATGCCGTAGAACGGTGCGAAGGCAGCCGTGCTCACCAGCACCGCACCCAGGGCAGCCACCAGCGATTGCATAATCGCCGAAACCCACGCCCACGAAATACTGACCTTCTGCCGCGAAGCCAGCAGCACCAGCACCAGGCTCAGCATCATCCACGCCAGGCCGGCTACGTCAATCACAAAGCCGGTATCCACGAAGAACAGTTTGATCCACTGGCTCAGGTCCGGCAGTTTCTCGCTATTATCTCGCGTAACCCGAATCATCATCTGCATCTGAACGCGACTGATGCCGGCTACGAACGACCAGACGCAAAACGCCAAGCCCGTAAACGTCAAAGCCAATCCCACGTCCAGCCGCGTGGTTCTCCGTATTCGTCTTTGCATGGTTCGCTCCCAAATCCCAAATTAAATCTTAAATTTTAAATTTTTAAAAATCCCCCGCGACACGCCCAGCCTCGATCAGCCGAACCGATGAGAGAATAAATGTCGCCCTATTACACCATTTTGCGGGCGTCGGGTCAAAGGCTTTGAACATCCCGCGAGCAATTTCCGCAAAAAAACCGCCCGCGATTTGCCTCGCCGGAAATTGAATCGTATGTTTCCAGTAAGCTTGAAGCAAGCCGTAATAGCCTGACAACATAATACCGCTTTACTGGATGAGCTGGCGGTCCTGAGCATCCCCAACCACTTGCGACCCAAAGCTCGAAACCGCCGGCATCATCCAAATAAAAGCGATAGGATGTAAATAAACTTCCTTCTTTCTTTTCTCCGGTTCCTTGTGTTCTGGTGGGCAGGATTTGCTATCCTGCCCGCTTTTTTTTGCGCTGCCGGCCTTGCCGAATCCTTTGGGGATTTGCTGTTGCGTTTCAGTGGCGGAACATGAAGCGGCAGAGGCTTTTGAGGAATTTCGACTTCATCCGGTTCATCATCCACATTTCGCCCAGGCGCTTGGTGAGGAACCCCATCGTCGGGAAGGAATGCTGCGTCATCATAATCTTGTGCAGCCGGAGCTTGTTCTGAATAGCCAGCGTCCATTCGTTGATCATTTCGCCGGAACCTTCGCCGATGATATCCACTCCGTAAATTCGGCCTGCCTTGCTGACCAACGCCTTGACGTGCCCGACGTCAACGGTTTCGGCAATCGCGGCACCGTAATCGCCGTAGGCAGCCGTGATGACCTCGTACTTTATCCCCCGCTCCTTCAAGTCCTGCTCGCCAAGGCCGACGTGCGAAAATTGCGGGTCGGTAAACACCGTCCACGGCACGACGAACTTGCGGTAATCCTTCCTGAAAGGCAGCGGCATCATGGAATTCATGATCGCGATCATGCCCTGATGCATGGCTGCGTGCGAAAACTGCGCAAAGCTGTTGCAATCGCCGCAGGCATAGATATTCCGCTGCGACGTCTGGAGATGACGATTGACCGCTATGCCCTTGTCGGTGTACTTGACGCCGGCGTTTTCCAGCTTCATTTCGTCGAAGGCCATCCGTCGGCCGGCTGCAACGAGCACCTTCTCGGCGACGACCTGCTCGCCATCATCGGTGTGCATTACGACATGGCCGGTGGCTGATCGCTCGAATTTCACCGGCTTCCGCTCGCGTAAGATAGTTATGCCCTCGCGTTCGAAAGTCTCTTCGATTATGTCCGTCGCGTCGGGGCTTTGCCGCCACATCAGCCGCGGGCCTCGTATTATGACGGTTACCTCGCAGCCGAGACGCGAAAACGCCTGGGCCATCTCGCACGCGATAGCGCCGCCGCCGACAACTATCATGCTGCCGGGTATCGTGTCGAGCGAGAATATGGTGTCGTTGGTGAGATACTCGACATCCTCGATACCGTCGAAAGACGGCGTCGCCGGGCGCGTGCCGGCACAGATAAAGATACGCCGCGCGGTATACCGCTTGCCGGCGACCTCCACGGTGTGCTTGTCCACGAAAGACGCATACCCCTGCTGGTAGAGCATGTCCACCTTGTCGAACATCTTCATCGTCTTCTTTTCGCTGATGAATTTCAGGTGCCTGCCGATGCGGGGAAACGGATCGACCACAGCCGGCTTTGGCGTGGCTGCCAGCCCCAACTTTTCGAGCTTGCCGAAGATGCTGCGGGCCTTGGCCATCCGCAGCAGCGACTTGCTGGGAATACAGCCGACGTTCATGCACTCGCCGCCAAGCCGGTGCTTCTCAATCGCACAAACCTTAAGCCCCATCTCCGCGCCCATAACGGCAACAGCCATGCCCGCAGGCCCAAGACCAATCGTAATCACGTCATAATCATACTTCATTTTGATTGTCCAACTCCTCTAGTACTCCATCCCGTAAAAAATGATAGGTGCCGTGGCGGAAAGCGAAGCTTTCAGCCACGACGTAACTATTGCGAGAAAGCCCCTTGGGGGGCACCCGACAATTTCCCACGATGTCGGGTGGCATGGAAACCCCGCGTTTTTTGCGGGGTAGCCATGAAAGATCGATTCACAATTTCTACGCCATTCTTCATGGTGACCCAGCGCCGCGCGTAGGATGGATACTCCCGCCCACGCGGGACGAAAAACACATGGCTTGCAAGCAAGCCATGCCACCCAAACATACCATCTGCCATCGTGTATCTATCTTTCGTGGTTGAAAGCTTCGCTTCCCGCCACGGCACCCGACGCGTTTTCTTACCGCATGCTTCTGCAAGCAGAAGCATGGCACCCAACAATTTAACCGGAACGCGCTACTAGCCCGCCCGGACGATTGTAGGGAATCTTTATCGTAATTATCGTAAATGCCACTTTCTGCCGTCGGCTTCGATAAGCTCATGCGCCGCATTCGGGCCCCATGTGCCGGCGGGGTATTCCGCGAGGTTTTCTGTGAAAAATTTCGTGGAAGATTCGCAGCAGCTTTGCGTACAGCCTTCGATGACCGGCGTTACGAACCGCCAGGCCGCCTCGACCTCGTCGCTACGGGTAAACAGCGTCGCGTCGCCGACGGCGGCATCGAGCAACAGCCGTTCGTAAG
>JAIORC010000369.1 GCA_021108335.1 Phycisphaerae bacterium | reverse complement strand
TTTTCGACGAGTTGCTCTACCATCTGCTTGACCTGCGGGTTTTCGATGGGCAGTGTCTGACGGTCGTTTAGAACGCCATCCTCGAACGCGGCTGTGAGGTACAGCGCCCCGCCCGGCTTGTTGACGATCAGGCCGGGAATATCTTTGAGGGCGTCGGTAGCCTGCGTCGCACGGGCCGAGAGAATGGCTGTCCGATTTTCCAGGTGCTCCTTGTATCGCGGATCGCCCATGATTTCCGGGATAGCCATCTGCGGGGCTGTCGTGGAACAGACCTCCAACCGCTTGGCAGCCAGCAGCGAATCGACATACGCGTTGAATGTCGCATCTTTGGAGCGGTTGAGTATCTCGATCCACGCGCACCGCGAGCCGGGCCAGGGAATTTCCTTGCTCAGGCCCCGCATGGCGATGGCCGGCACGTCGCCGAGCACCTCCGAAAGATGAACCGTCGAACTGCGGTCGTATACCACGTGGGCGTAAATCTCGTCGCAGATGATAAACAAATCGTACTCGGCGGCAATGGCAACGATTTCCTCCAGCAGTTCCCGTGGATAGACCGTGCCGGTGGGGTTGTCGGGATTTATCAGCAATATTCCCGCGATAGTATCGTTGTACTTGACTTTCACGCGTATGTCGTTGACGTCCGGCAGCCAGTTGTTAGACGGGTCGAGATCGTAGGTCAGATGCTCATATCCGCCGTGAGCAGCCTCTGCCGACGAGTGTGTACTGTAAGCCGGCGACGGGCCAAGCACCCGGGCCTCCCGCCGCAAAAGCTTGTAGACCTGCGAAATCCCATCGCCCAGGCCATTGAAGAAAAGAATATCATCGGGAGTAATCTGCACGCCACCGCGCTTGTTTACCTGCTCGGCGAGAAACTCGCGGGTAGCCGGCACGCCGGCGGTGTCGCAATAGCCCCAGCTATCGTCCCTATTAATGATGCCCTGCATAATCTCGCGAATCCAGGGAACAATCTTCTCGCCCTTCTGTACCGGATCACCAATATTCTCCCAGGTGATGTCCAGCCCAAGGTCGCGAAACCGATGGGCAATCAGCACAATCTCCCGGATCGCATAGGTCAGAGACGAGGCACGTTCATGTACTATATTTCTTCGCATAATTTTTCTGCTTTTTGTTTCAGGCAGTCCTTCAGATAACGAATCAACGCCAATTGCCCAACGTGAAACAACGGCGGGTATTATCTTCCGTTATGCCCGCCATTGCAAGACGACACTTTCATTGTTGAGCCGGTCGCTACGCATCCATTGCCAGGCGACACAGCATGGCTACGCCGACGGGAATCGCAGCGTCGTTGAAGTCGTATTGCGGAGTGTGCAGCAGCGGGTAATCGTCGCAGCCCGACGGGCAGGTTCCCAGCAGCAACAGGCAGCTTGGGACACTGCGGCCGTAAACCGCGAAATCCTCCGCCGTCATTATCGACTGTGTTACCAGCGAGACGCGGGACTCCCCGACAACCCGGCGGGCGACGTTCAATACGTAATCCGTCGCGGCGGGGTCGTTTATCGTAACCGGACAGCCCGGCAGGATATCCACTTCCGCCCGGCAGTCCATGGCGGCGGCGGTTTGCGTAACGATGGTTTTGATGCGTTGATGGATCATCGCTCGCGTGGCTTCGTCGAGAGTGCGGATTGTCCCGCTGAGGGTCGCATCCTGCGGGATGATATTCGAGGCGGTTCCGGCGTGGACGGTTGCGACGGTCAGCACCACCGGCAATGCCGGCGGAGCGTTGCGGCTGACGATGGATTGCAGCGCGGTAATCATTTGGGCCGCGGCGATGATCGGGTCGGCGGTAAGATGCGGGGCTGCGCCGTGGCCGCCCCGGCCTTGAATTGTAATGGTGAACGACTCGCTCGACGCGAAGAACGGCCCGGGAGCGGTGGCGATGTGCCCCAGTTCGCGTTTCGGCCAACCGTGCATGGCGAAAACGCTGCCGACGCTGACGCCACCGATGCGATCGTCCAGCGCGCCGGCTTCGACAAGTCTATCCGCCCCGCGAACGATTACACCGGGCGCGGTTTCCTCGGCGGGCTGAAAGAACAGTTTGACCGGCTGGGGCAGCTTGTCCCGCTGTTTCGAGAGAATCCGGGCTGCACCTATGAGCATCGTAACATGGCCGTCATGGCCGCAAGCGTGCATGAACCCCTCGTTCGCGGATTTGTAGGCGAATTCGTTTTCTTCGTGGATCGCCAGTGCGTCCATATCCGCCCGCAGAGCGATTGCGTCTTTGGCGGCAGCGGATTTGTCGTCGGGAATTATCCACGCGACCACGCCGGTTTCGCCAACGCCGGCCTCGAAGGGTATGTCCAGGCGGCGCAGCTCATTCTGGATTACATCGGCGGCGTATGTTTCCTCGAAGGCAACCTGGGGGTGGGCGTGCAGATCGTGTCGCAACTCGACCAGCGACGGCAACTCGGAATTTATCCACTCGTTTAATTCGGGATCGTTTATCATGGCCTGAATATCGGTAATTTTTCCATCTCCGTGATAGCGGGTTATTTGGATTTCTTGAGCGGCTCGACGGTGAGGCTCCAGCCGGCAGGCTTTTCCATTTTGAAAAGCGAGGGGTCGATCTTCGCCTTGGTCTTGATGTTCGAGAAGTCCGTGGTAACGATTTCCTTGTTTGCGTTACGAGTAACGACTCGCTTGGGCAGGAAGGTTTTGGCGTCGACCCACATTTCCATGCGGGTAAAGTTTACACTTTTTTTGTGCTTTTTGCGGGGCACGAACTTGAGATATTCCTGGCCTGGCAAGGTGGATTTTTTCGTGGTAACTTCCAGGTATTTCAGGATGTCGTCGGCCTTCTGCCCGAACGGGATGGGGAATGGGCCTTTGCCGATTTTCAGCGGCTCGATCTGCTTATCCGGCGGGGCAAGCTGGATGCGGGTCATCGATTTTATCTTGTATTTCGCGATAATCAGCCAATGTCCGTCGAAAATGTAGGCGACCTTGTTTTTGGTCCACTTGCCCTTGCCCAGCCGCAGCTTGTCGAAGGAAATGCGAAACTTTGCAGGCTGCTTTTTCGTTTTCCGCTGGTAGGCGACCCTGCCGGTGCGTGTTTCCTCGTCGCCGGTCAGCCGGCTGACGACGTTGTAATTCACGTCCGCCCGCAGCGTGGTGTACTTTTTGCCAGCCGCTTCGAGTTTGTCCAGAATCTCCCTGGC
>JAIORC010000298.1 GCA_021108335.1 Phycisphaerae bacterium | reverse complement strand
TATAATCCGATACGAGAAAGGAATCTCCTTTATGGCTTATATTATGGATCAGTATGACGAGGTGTTGCGGCGGATTCTTCGCGACGGCGTGAAGCGGGGCGATCGGACGGGTACGGGGACGATCAGCGTTTTCGGCTGTCAGACGCGGTTCCGCATCGACGAAGATTTCCCCATCATCACCCGTCGCAAGGTCTGGCCGCGTTCTATCTTCGGCGAATTGCTATGGCTGCTCAGCGGCAGCACGAACAACAAAGACCTCCAGGCGATGGGCGTGAACTTCTGGACGCCGTGGGTCGATCCGGAATTCGAGAAGGCCAACGGATTCGCCGAGGGCGAACTCGGCCCGGTGTACGGTTTTCAGATGCGACACTTCGACGGCGACTATAAAACCAAGACCGGCGGCACGGATCAGTTGGCCTACCTGGTGAACGAGATAAAGACCAACCCCACGAGCCGGCGGCTGTTGGTGAGCTACTGGAACCCCAACCAGCTCGGCCAAATGAAGCTGCCGCCGTGTCATTATACCTTCCAGGTGTACATCGACGACGAGGGCAGGATGAGCGGCATGTTGACGCAGCGGTCGGCGGATTACCCCGTCGGCGTGCCGGCGAATATCCAGTTTTACAGTGCGTTCGTGTACATGCTGGCCCAGCAGACCGGCTACCAGCCTTACGAATTCATCCACAACACCGGCGACACGCACATATATCTCAACCAGATCGAAGCCGTCGAGCAATACCTCGCCGCCGAGGCCCACGACTCGCCGCAACTGAATCTCCACATGGCTGACGATATTTACACCTATACACTGGACGACTTCGAGCTGCTGAATTACAATCCCGGCCCGGTTGTCAAGATGCCGATATCGGTGTAAGATATGCTGCGGCTACGGGTTGAAACCCCGTGCCTTCCACAAATTCAAATTCAACGGACTACCAGAGGGATAAAGGACGATATGAACACGTTATTGGTTGCGATGGATGAGGAACATTTGATAGGCCGGGGCGATGAGCTGCCTTGGAAACTGCCGGAAGACCTGCGGCTGTTCCGCAAGCGGACGATGGGCAATACGCTGATTATGGGCAGAAAGACCTGGCAGTCGCTGCCGGGGGATAAACCGTACCTCGACGGGCGGATCAATTTCGTAATCACCTACGAGCCGGACCGCTGGCGGGAAGAACTCGGCGACAAAATCCACCCGACCTTCGGCCCGCACTTCGCCGACACTATCGAGCTGGCCATCAGCACGGCCCACCGGCAATTCCCGGAATTCGTCAGCGAGTTCTTCATCGTGGGCGGCCGCCGTATCTACGAGTTGGCTATGCGGCGTAACCTGGTGGATCGCATGTTCATCACCCATGTCAAGGGCAAGCACATCGGCGACGTGTACTTCCCCGACATCGGCGACGAGTGGGTCGGCAGAAGCGAACACCAGACCGACGATTTCGAAATCATGGAATACGTCAAAAAGCCGTAGAAACCCAGAAAAACCGGGACTGACTCGGAAGCGAAGCGGACGTGTCTGTACCGGTTTTTCGTGGATAGGGGATTTCGCGAGACAAACGCGGCTGGCAATCACACCGGCACAATAGTTAAAACAGGCTCTGCCGAAACAGAGCCTGTTTGATATCGCAAATGACCGGCGGAATTACCTCAGCAGTTCGATGTATTCCAAACCGTTATGGGCCTGGAATCCAACAGCACAATATTGCTGCCAAACAGCCTGGGAAACGCGTCCAGCCACCGTGGCCGAATTAGGCCTCGTACTAATCTACTATCGGAAGCAACGGGGCGAATCTTTTCAGCGAACCCGAATATTTCACGCGATTTTCCGGAACATTGCCACAACCCTCTATCCTGTTGGCAATTACGACAAGGCCGGGAACTTGGCGGGTGGCATGGCGACACCGCAGGGGTCGCCATGAGGTGACGAAATCGGGAGACACCATGCTAATTAATTGAGAATAATCTGTGGGCATAATACAGGTTTTGTGTTTACCATAGTGTTTTCCTGGTTTACGATATTGCCATGAGCAGGTTAGCAAGAGTTATTGTTCCGGGCAGCTTTCATCAAAGAAAATCGGATATTTCCTGGGCCTTCAATCCTGCCAAAAAAAGCAGGACGACCAAGAAAGAAGAAAAATTAGTATGGTGTCCCCCGATTAAGGTAGATAGATAATGAAGGCGAACAGAAACGCATTTTGTTTGGAAATGGTTGCATGTTTCATTTTTGCAAGCACATGCATCATTATTTCGGTTACCGGTTGTTCCACAAAAGGCAATAGAAAAGAGTTGCCAAGTGTCCAAGAGAAATCTAAACATGCTATAGAAAAGAGTTGCTGGCAAAAAGTAACAATCGAACTACCTAATAATCTGGGAAAGTTAATATTCCTCCGTCGCCGCGCACATCCCTTCTTGGCAGAGTATGACCGCAAGGTGATTACAGAGGATAATCAAGGCACGAAAACAAGCTTTAAACTTCCTGGTAACCTTGGTGGACGGACAAATATTAAAATTTATCTTATCGCAATGAAAGGACGAGCTTCAATTTGGTTGCATGATATAAAGGACAAAAGCGCGTATGTTTTTGACACGAAAAAACCATCTTTTGAAATAAAAGGTGAATATAAATACTGGAAAGACTCAACACAGGGAATTTTTAGAGGGGGCTATCCTGTTGAGATACCGGAGAACAAGGTGTTCTTGGGTACAATCAATAGAGACGGATGGCATGCCGCCTCAGGCAACAAACTCCCATGGCGGGATAAATAGGAAGATGTGCTGTGCATGCCGAAAACTCATCCGGGACGAGAAATCGGGCGGGTGCCATGCTTCTGCTTGCAGAAGCATGGTTTGTCGGGATGGTCGGCCAGGAAACTTTCGTCTACGACAAGGCCGGGAATTTGACTTATGACGGGTAGTATTCCTTCCTCCTCGTTCCGCATAAAGTTTCCACCTATCAGTATTACTGAAAAAGTTGATTAAAGAATAGGCGGCATGGTTTATCGGCATGGTGGAATGCGTAACAAGCATGCTTCTGCGAGCAGAAGCATGGCACCCTGCCTGGGGGCTGGGCTATGTCGACGAGCTGGTGCAGATAGGCATAAACGACGACCCCACCGATGCCGGCGAGGACGACTGCGAGACATTCTACTGGGCCATGCAGGACGCGAACTACAACGTC
>JAIORC010000031.1 GCA_021108335.1 Phycisphaerae bacterium | reverse complement strand
GCCGGCAGCATGAGGTATCGGTGCGACATCGCGCCGGTGGCCCGGTATCGCAACGTCAGCAGCGGGGCGATCAGTATCCATGTTACTACGACGACAAATACGCCCCGGCTGGAGCAGTGCGGGATTATTTCCGCCAATCCCCTCAGCCGTTTGATCCGCCCAAGCAGCCAGGTTACTACGACGACAAATACGCCCCGGCTGGAGCAGTGCGGGATTATCTCCGCCAATCCCCTCAGCCGTTTGATCCGCCCAAGCAGCCAGAGCAGGATATACGCACACGTCAAGCCGGCCAGGACGGGATGCTGGGCCTCGAAAAATCGTCCGATGATTCTCACGACAGACGGGTATTCCACCGGGTAAATCGTTGCAAGGCATGTCGAGAAGCCGGCAGCGCCGCCGCCCGACAGCGAAGAGGCGAATTGGCTCATATTCCATTTTCTGGTAACCGTTCCGATTAGCTGCATGTAAGGCCACATTACCACGAAAGCGGTTACTGTGGCGACGGCAGCCATCGCCAGGCAGAGCGTCCAGTTTATCCGCCGGCGGACTTGCACCGCCAGCCAGAGCAGAACCGCGATGGCCAAAACGACGAGACCCTCCGGCCTGACCAGGAACGCTCCGCCGGCAAGCGCCCCCACACCGGCTGCCAGGAACAGCCCCCGCCAGCTCTTGCGGCTTAGGCTGTTGGCCGCTGCCAAGGCCAGAGTAATTGTCCAGACCTGCAAACACAACATCAGCGAATCGGTAAGCACGTCCGCTCCGAGCGCGGCAAATTTTCTGCCGAATCCGAAAAGCATCGCCGCGATAAAGCCGATCCACCAGTTCCCGAAAATCAACCAGGCAAAGGCCCACACGCCTACCAGTAACAGCAAACTCGCCGTCAACGCTACCGCCTGGCCTGCCCGCTCCCAGCCCTCTCGATCCGCCGGATCGAGCTGCCCGCCCCGCATCAAGCTGTACGTGCCGATGACCGACACCGGATAGCCGGGATGGACATAACATTCGCGTATCGTTTCGGCGGGGTTTGCGGCAATGTCTTTGGTTATGCCCAGATAGTAGGCGCCGTCTTCGGCAATTACCTCGCTACGGTTAATCAGGTAGATCCGCAATCCGCCCTGGGTCAGCAGCAGTACCGCCAGCGCCAGCAGCAGAACGCCTTTACGCGGCGGGCTGGCGGCGGGTTGAGATAATGTGAGTCTCTGGTTCATAAATTTGGGGTCTCCTCCCAAATATTCAAAAACGTATTTTTAAAAATTAAAAATTCGTTACTGGAGCGGTTTTCGGAATACGCCCAGGATGTTGACGCGAAGTCCGGCGAAAATTTCCGAGCTGTTCACGATTCGCTCGTACATCATAAACAGCAAAAATAGCGGCTTGAGGCTCATGCCGTAAGACGGCGCCTTTTCGATCACTCGCATCTCGCATTGTTCGAAGCCCGTCGCGGCGAAGAGCTTCCGCAGCCGTCGGCACGAATTCATGCGGTAATAAGTGGGATACGGATCCTCCGCCTCGTCCGGCAGGTTCCGCAGGCGGTTGGCTACAAGCTCGTGGAACCAGTGCGGCGTCATTCTCGCTACGAGGCTGACGTAGTGCCACTGGTTCGGCGCGCGGAAAATAAACACCCCGCCAGGCCGGAGTACGCGACGGATTTCCCGCAGCGTCTCAACCGGCTTTTCGATATGTTCCAGCACGTAATTGCAGATTACCGCGTCGTAGGTTTCGTCTTTTACGGGGAAGTCGCCGCCGTCGTAGACGTAGGCGTTTCGCAGGTGAGTATTGTCGCGGCAGGCCTCGTCGATATCCAGGCCGTCCACGGCTGCGAACGAGTCGGCGAGGAACGCCGAGACATCGTTGGTCGGCCCGGCTCCCAGTTCCAGCACCTGCCCCGTCGCCGGCGCGGAGGCGCGAACCAATTCAAAAAATTCCGTCGTCCCGTCCACGTAATCGGGCTGGGACAGATAAAATCGGTCGAGATATTGCTGCTGCCATGTAGCCATATATTAATGCCTCTCCTGAATCTCGTTCGCCGGGGCGAAATGCGAAAGAATCTGCTCCGCCGCCTGCCGGACGGAAAAAGTTTTCTCCAGCAGCGCTCGGGCGTTTCGCCCCGTTTGCCTGCGGAACTCGTTGTCGCTGGCGAATCGAATGGCGTTTTTCCGCAATTCTTCGTCCTGGCTGTTGAGGCAGACCAAGCCGGCGTCGCCTTCTTCGATTACGTCCTTCAAGTCGTTGCCCGCGTTGATACTCGCGAGTATCGGCAGGCCATGATACATATATCCGAGCATTTTTCCCGGAAAATTGTGCGTCTTCAAGTCGCGGTCGAGGGAAATCAGCCCCACGTCGAACTCGCCGACCAGCCCGAGGTAGTCCTCCTGGCAGACGGCGGGATGGATGGAAATATTGGCCAGCTTCTTCGCGGCGATGACGGCGTTGAGACGGCTGACTTCGCTGCCTTCGCCGACCAGCAGAAAATGGACGTCGTCGCGGTCGGCCAGCGACTCGGCCAGCCGGATTATATTGTCCATGTCCTGTGCGACGCCGATATTCCCGCCGTAAAAGAACACGATTTTGCCGTTCAGCCCAAGGCGTTTGCGGAGGCCGGGCGGGGCGGCATTTTCCTTCAGCGGCGTCCAGTTGAACAACACTTCGAGCGGGCGGTCGTTTAGGCCGTTGTCCCGGAAATAGGCCAGGTTGCCCGGTGACTGCACGCCGATTACGTCGGCGACGGAATATTGCAGCAGTTCCTTTCGCCGGAAGTATTTGTAAATCAGGCCTTTGCGAAGCACTCCGGCATCGACGGCCCATTGCGGGAAAATGTCCCGCAAAATCATGTACGCCGGGCAGCGGAACAACTTTTTGAGCCGCCGCACAAGCCCACCGAAGAAAATACTGGGCGAGTAGAAGACAACCAGGTCGCAGGGGTGATTGGCGAAAAAACCTCTGGCGGCTTTCCACATTACACTGCTCAATCGCACCTCGTTGATCGCCCGGACAACCTTGGACGCTCCCTTGATTTTGCCGGTGCGGATTCGCAATACCGTTACGCCGTTTTCGACGCTTTGGCGGCAGGGTTCTGTGAGCGAGTCGTCCGGTGCGGCGACGATTACGTCGTGGCCTTGCGCGCGAAACTCCGCCGCCATGTCGGCCATCAACTTGGCGCTGGATTTCATGCTTGGCAAATAGCAGTCAACGAGACATAAAATTTTCATACGC
>JAIORC010000267.1 GCA_021108335.1 Phycisphaerae bacterium | reverse complement strand
AGTTGGCTAGAGCGGCCCCTGGGGCAGGTCACTGGTTCAAGTCCAGTACGGCCCATTTATGGGGTATGTTGTCTATATTCTCAAATCTACCAAAGACGGAAGTCTTTACGTCGGTCATACCAACAATCTCGACCGCAGATTCCGGCAACACAACAATCCCAGCGGCAAGAGTTATACCGCCAAACGTGGGCCATGGACACTTGTTCACCGCGAAGAACACCCAACGCGAAGCGAAGCCGCGACCAGGGAGCAATTCCTGAAATCACATGCCGGGGCACACGAAAAGAAACGATTGGCCGATCATGTTAGCTCAGTTGGCTAGAGCGGCCCCTGGGGCAGGTCACTGGTTCAAGTCCAGTACGGCCCATTCCGCGGCGGGCCTCCCCCTGCCCGCCCGGAACTAACGGACGCCCACAAGCGTCCGTTTTTCTTTGGTTTTCCGCGACTTTTCCGCCATTTTTGCAACCTTCCCCGCCGGTACCGCAAGCCTTTCTACCCTTTTCGTAATTCTCTTCACTCGAATCCCACCGGCTTCGCCCAGCGGAATTCTTCGCCATTTTGCCAGACTTTGCCGCCATTTGACTATCCGGGTCAAACGGCTGTAGCTTTCCTGGTAAACTCATGTTACAATTTAGCCGAATTTTGAAACCCGTATGGAACGGGGAGGCTGAGCCGCAAGCTCTTATTTGACATCGGTTTGCGTCGCTTCTTATGGGTCTGGAGTGAAACGTGATAACACTTTGGGGCAACAAGACTTGGCCAATCCACCAAACCCAGCGGTCAGCCCACATCTCTCTTACCCCGTCAACCAGAAACCTTGAGCGTTCCTGCTCCATCGGCAGAAACTCTCAGACTCGCTTTGCTCTTGTTGACCTCTCAGTTAACAGGCAGGGACGGACCAGATGGCCATTGATCGCATAACTCGCCTGAAAAACTACGGTGTCTTCCACGACTTCACATGGCCGGCCAACCTGCCCGGTTTCGCCCGGTACAACCTCATTTACGGGTGGAATGGCTCCGGTAAAACGCTTTTGAGCGGGATATTTCGCGATCTTGAGGCCAAGACACCGCCAAGCAGCCACGTCACCGTGATGATCAACGGGCAAGCTGTCAGCAATGACGACTTTGCCCAAGTAGCGTTTCCAGTCCGCGTGTTCAACCGCGACTTCGTGGCCGAAAGCGTCTTTCGGGCGAAGGGTAACATCGAGCCAATTTTTGTTTTGGGCAAGGAGAACGTCGATAAGCAGAAACAGGTTGCCCAACTCAAGAAGATACTGGTTGACGAGCAGGTCAAACTAAACGCCAACCGGCTGAACAAAACGAACGCCTCATCGGCGCTCGAGAAGTTCCGCATTGACAAGGCGAAGGTCATAAAAGACGCGCTTCGGTCAAGCGGATCGAACCCATACAACGACTACAACAAGGGCGAGTTCAGCCAACGAGCGGAGGCAATGGTCTCCGCAGGCGACAAGGACGCCCGCCTCCTCAACGACACCACGCGGGACAAACTTCTGACGCAACTTCGGAGCAGTCTGAAGGAAGAGCTCCAGCCGCTCACCTATCGGTTGCCAGACCTCAAGACTCTGGAGAAAACCGTGGCCGACCGGCTGTCCACGACGGTAGTCTCGGCAGCGATTCAGTCGTTAAAGGATAACGCGAAGCTGTCCTCCTGGGTACATATAGGGCTTGGAATCCACCAGGAACATAAGTACGGGAAATGCCTATTCTGCGATCAGCCGATACCGAAGGACCGACTGTCCGACTTGGAAGCGCATTTCAGCACCGAGTACGAAGACTTGCTGCAGAAGTTGGCCAACCAGATCACCACAATTCAGGCCGCCATCAGGACAGCCACGGAGTTGGTGATTCCGAACGCTGCCGAGTTCTACGATTACCTGTCGTCGGAATTTCAGTTGGCGGCAGCCGCACTATATGGCGAGCGTGATTCCGCCAAGCGAGTACTTGAGACATTGGTGAAGGCACTGGAGGACAAAAAGAGTCACGCGTTCGAGCGAGTCGCACTTGATGTAACCGTCCCGAAAATGAACGCCGGTGTTGTTGACAACCTCAATGTCGTCATCCTGAAACACAACCAGGCATGCGACAACTTCCAATCGAAAATCAACTCTGCGAGGGAGCGACTCGAAGCGAACTCGATTGCCACAGCTTTGGATGAGTTCTTGAAGCTTCGGGATACCGTCCAGGCTGCCGAAGCCGAAGTCACTAAGACGAACAACGAGACCCAACGGCTTGCAAGTGAGATTGAGAAGCTAGAGCAGGAGATCGTTGAGCACCGCAGGCCCGCTGAGGAACTGAACGAGGATCTTCGCAATTACCTCGGCCACAACGAGCTTCGTCTGTATGTCCAAGACACCGGTTACACCATCATGCGGCACGACACTCCAGCCAAGTCGCTCAGCGAGGGTGAGATGACCGCCATCGCACTGCTGTACTTCCTGAAACGCCTGACGGATCAGCGATTCGACTTGACCAAAGGCGTGGTTGTGCTTGATGATCCGGTGTCAAGCCTGGATGCTAACGCCTTGTACTCCGCGTTCGGATTCATACGGGAACGCACCCAACACGCCTCCCAGCTATTTATCCTGACCCACAACTTTGCGTTCTTCCGGCAGGTACACAACTGGTATAAACACATTAAAGATCGGAGCAAAAAGTCCGGTCAGCCCGCGCATTTCTACATGCTGGATTGCACGCGTGATCAGCAGCGCCGGTGTTCGGCCATACGACTGCTCGACCCGCTGTTAAAGGATTTCGATTCAGAGTATCACTACCTCTTTGCGTACATCTATAGCGCCGCGACGGCGTCCCCGCGGCCCCCCCTTGAGCAAAACTACATGTTGCCTAACCTCGCACGCAGGTTGTTGGAGTCCTTCCTCGCGTTCAAACAGCCTATTTCCAGCGGGCTTAGAGAGAAGTTGAATCTAGTGCAATTCGATAAAGCGAAGAAGACTCGAATCATCCGCTTTCTCCACACATATTCGCATAGCAGTGCAATTGGAGAACCCGAACACGACCTGTCGCTGCTGAGCGAAGCTCAGTCAATTCTGAAGAACCTGCTGGAGCTGATGCAATCGCAGGACCCGGGGCACTTTGCCGCAATGGTGTCGCGTATCCAGCCATCGGACTCTGCAGATAAAGAGGGGTAATCTGTCCTGAAGCTAGTTCGGGCTGGTAAGCATTGCGGGATATTGTCCGGGCCCCGCGTCCCGGCTGTCGATCCGCTCG
>JAIORC010000321.1 GCA_021108335.1 Phycisphaerae bacterium | reverse complement strand
AGTCGCCTCAGAGTCGCTTTATAAATAAATGGGCGTTCAGCCCACCGCTATAGTTTCTTCTCCCACAACGGTTGGTCTATGTTTGTCTCCATTATGTAAAATTTATTGTATCCTCCTAAAATCTATCTTAAAATCAAGTTCCCGAAACAGACCAGACCTACGATTTACCAGCGAAATGGAGATTTTTCATGCCTACGCCTCAGGAGACCGCCTACCCGACGATGAAGACTCAAATATCCAAAAAGACCTTGGAGCGAACATATTCTCCCAGTGCATCGGAGGTGGCCTTTGTTGAGAACTATTCCCGCACACCCCAAAATCGAGCCTGCATGCTGGCACTCTTGAAGTGCGCACAACGATTGGGCTACTTTGTATTTCTCAGCAGGATCCCCCGGTGCATCCCAAAACACATCGCAGGATGCATTGGGTGTCGCTACACAGCAAAAATGCTGAGCAGGTACGACAAAGCTCATGTCCGAACGGCCCATATCAAGAAAATCAGGTCCTATCTCAACATCAAACCTGCAGACAAAGGAGCGCGTTCCAAAGAACTAGAAGTCATGGAACATGCGGCCTACACGAAGGAGGATATTGTCGACATCCTCAATGTAGGCGTTGAGGAACTGGTTCGTTTACGCTATGAGCTGCCCAAATTTGACCACTTGCTTCGGGTGGCTTACCAGGCTCGCAAAAAGACCAACGCCAGCATCTATACTGCGGTTTCAGAAGCTATCCCCGAACCCACGCGCAATCAGCTGGAAAACCTGCTCAATGTAGACCCAGAAACCAATAGATCCCTATGGAATCAGCTGCGGCAGGACCCTGGCAAGGTCACCATCAAAGAAATAGATAAGGCCATTGAGCGGCTACAGTGGATCCGATCTTTAGACTTTCCCTTCGATCCGTTTGCATCTGTTCCCTATGTCAAGTTCCGCCATTTCGCCATGGAGGCCAAAAGCCTCAATGCCAACCGCATCGACAGAATCGCCCATCCAAAAAGGTCGGTGTTGCTGGCCGCCATGGTCAAATCAACTCTGGCCCGCACTATTGATGACATCGTCATCATGATGATCAAGAAAATCGGTAAAATCCATCACGCTGGAAAGGCTAAACTTGATGAATACCTCAAGGAAAACAGGGACAACACCGACCGCATCTTGACCAGTTACAATACCATCCACGAACATGCCTATGACGAAACCGAAAAGGACCCAGAGAAGAAACTCGCAGCCATCCAGAGGGTCTTCGACCAGAGCCCCGAACTCGTGGATTTTTCAGCCCAACATGCTGTATACGGCAGCAAAAATTACTGCCGCTTCCTTTGGCCTTTGTTCCGCAGCTCCCGCGCTGCATTTTTCAAAGCATTGAATCGATTGGAATTCGTTTCCTCCAGCTCCGATCATGCCCTGGTCCAAGCGATCGCATTCGCCCGGGCCAACCATAAAACGCGTGCCCTGTGGATCTCCAGGGAGGTTATCGACCCTGAAACCGGACTGCCCGTGTCCATGGACGATCTGTCCTGGATCCCGGACAAATGGTGGTATCTGGTCACAGGTAAGAAGCGCCAGCAGAATGTTCCAAAAAACATCGACCGCTACCAGTTCGAGATCTGCCTGTTCACCGAACTCGTAAGTGAGCTCAAAAGCGCTGACATATGTATCGTCGATAGTGAGGATTTCAGCGATCCCCGGGATCAATTCGTTTCCATGGAGGAGTTCTGGGAAAAACTCCCCAAGTATGCGGAAATCGTCGGCCTGCCAACCGATTCTGCTGGGTTTACTGCGCATATCAAAGAGCACCTCAGCTGCCAAGCTCAGAAACATGAGGAGGCTTATCCGGAAAACAAGGAGTTCAGTGTCGAACCCGACGGGAATCTATGGCTCGCGAAACTCAAGGCCAAAAAGAAAGTCCCAGGCGTTGATGAACTCACCGAAATGATCAAAAGCCGCATGCCACAGCGGAATATTCTCAATATCATTGTCGACACATTGAAAACGCTCAATTGGTGCAAATCGTTCGGCCCGATCACCGGATTCGAATCCAAAATCAAAGATCCGCTCATGTCTTACGCCGTCACAACGTTCTGCTATGGCTGCAACCTTGGTCCCATGCAAACAGAACGATCTCTGCCTGTTTTGAGCAGAAAACATCTTGAATGGATCAACCGACGGCACATCACCGAGGAGAAACTTGAGAAAGCCATCAACGTGCTGGTTAATGGCTATAACCGCTTCCTGCTCCCCACATACTGGGGAACCGGTGAGACTGCCTCGGCTGATGGTACCCGCTGGGATGTCTATGAGAACAACCTGGTATCAGAATTCCACGTGCGATACGGATCATACGGTGGCATCGGGTACTATCACGTGTCAGACAAGTACATCGCCCTGTTTTCCAGGTTCATTCCATGCGGCGTGTACGAAGCTGCCTTCATATTGGATCCCTTTTTCCCCAACAAATCAGCCATCAAACCCCATACGGTTTATGGAGATACCCACGCCCAGAGCCTCACGGTCTTCGGACTGGCCTTTCTTCTGGGCATCCAGCTCATGCCGCGTATCGCCCGGTGGAAAGATCTCAAGATCTACAAATTCAGCGGTGAATCCTATCCCCACATCGACGCAATGTTCACAGCGGATGAACATCAACGTGGATTTGATCGCAAAACACCTGGTGGACATGCTTCGAGTCGCCGTCTCTATCCTTGAAGGCCGAATATCACCATCCTTTATTCTCCGAAGATTGACCAGTGGGACCCGGAAGAACAAACTCTTCTACGCCTTCCAAGAACTTGGGAAAGTCGTTCGCAGCGCCTATCTGCTCAAGTACCTGCGCAAGCCCGAACTCAGAAGGAGCGTCAACCACGCCACCACCGTGAGCGAAAGGTTCAACGACTTTATTCAATTCGTTACCTTTGGCAACCAGGGCACCATTGCTGCCAACTCCCGCGACGAACAGCGGAAAATCATCAAGTATGGCCATCTGGTCGCCAACATCCTGATCTTCATGAACGTCCATGATCAAAGCAAAATCATGAACGAACTCATTCAGGAAGGGTATGTAATTACCAGAGAACAGGCCGCCTGCCTGGCTCCATACCGAAAATCCAATATCAACCGCTTCGGAGCCTACTTCTTGGATGAGCTCAGGAAATCGATCAACATTGACTACAAATTAGAGGTGGTGTCGCCATGTAATTGAATACACTCAGGAAAATAGAGATCAAATTTTCCTACTGCGTTATGTTGCAGCAATTGGTTCCGCAC
>JAIORC010000284.1 GCA_021108335.1 Phycisphaerae bacterium | reverse complement strand
TAAGGCATGCCGCTGTCGGCCTGGCTTACCATTTCGTGGGCCTGCAGCGTACGCACCAGGCCTTGGGCGGTCTGAGGGAGTAACCCCAGCTTCTTGCTCAATTGGCTGAGAGTCAGCCCCTTCGGCTCCGACGCCAGTACCTCCAACATGCTCAACGCCCTGTCGACAGACTGCACCAATTTGGTTTTACCCTTGGCGGATTTGGCCATTTTTTCTCTCCTTCCGTCTTGACACAATAAAAGTTGTTGGATACAATACGGTAATGTTGAATGCTATACGATAATATCGTATAGGCTTATGCCGGACTTGTCAAACCTTTTTTCAAGCCGGCCCCGAAGGAGAATAGCATGAGCGACAAGCTGACTGCCGAAATCAAACAGTTTGCCAAAGAGGTCGGCGCCGACGCCGTGGGTATCGGCAGCATGGACCGCTTCGAAGGCTGTCCCAGGGAGATGGACCCGCGATATCTTTATCCCGAGGCCAGGAGTATCATCGGGTTTATTTTCCGCATTCCACGCGGCTATATCCGTGGCATTGAGGAAGGCACGCATTTTTACCAGTACCCGTCGCTGGGATACGCCGGCATTAACGAGGTCGCCGCCCCGACCGTACTTTACGAAACCGGACGATTCCTCGAAGACCGTGGTTACGAGGCTGCGGTTCATCGCAACACGGGCGGGCGCGGATCTGTCTCGGACATGACGGGCAGGCTGGGCGCTGAAGAATCTCCAGAGCTTCACGGGCGGGCGATACAGTACACCGTCGGCGTTTCCCCGGAGCTGCCGCCGCCGGACGTGTTCATCCATTTTCGGATTGCCGCCTTTATCTGCGGGCTGGGCGAAATTGGATACAGTAAGATGTTCCTCACCCCCCAGTTCGGCCCGATGAACCGGCAGGCCTTTATTTTTACGGACGCGCCGCTGGAGCCGGATCCATTATACGCCGGCCCGCCGCTCTGCAATCAGTGCATGGCCTGCGTGGCAAGCTGCCCGGGGAAATGCCTCAGCCTCAAAGAAAAGGTACAGGTAAACATAGCCGGCCGCGATGTGGAATGGGGGAAACTCGACGAGTGGAAATGCTTCGCCAGTTACATGGGCATGAACAAGGCGTCGAACCCCTTCCTCGACCGACACGCCTTCGACGAACATCCCGAAGGAGACAAACTCATCAGAGGCGAAAAGGAAATACTCCCCGAGGAATACAGTTGGATAAGCCAAAAAATCAACGAATGCTATCCGACGGCGTCCGGATACAACGCTCCCAAGTGCGGCGGGTGCCTTCGGGCCTGCGTCAGTTCGCTGGAGCGGCGGGGAATATTGACAAATAAATTCAAAAACCGATTCCGTACAGAAAAACCGTGGAAAATGACTATTGGAGATGAAAATGTTGACCAGTGAGCAGATAAAAGAAGTGGCAAAGAAGTGCGGTGCCGACCTGGTGGGTATCGGCGATCCGAATCGTTTTGAAGGCGTTTGCAAGGAGCAGGATCCTCGTTATATCGCACCGGCGGCAAAATCCGTTATCGGCTTGGGGTTCCGCGTGTTGCGTGGAAGTCTCAGGGGCATCGAGGAAGGTACGCACTTCTATCAATATCCCACGATGAGCGTTGCTCATATCGACGAAGTCCACGCGCCGTTGACGTTGAGGCGGCTGGCGTGTTTTCTGGAGGACAACGGGTATGAAGGTGTCGTCCAGCGCAGCGTGCCGGACAGGCGGCCCGCATCCGATCCGGGCACGAATCCCGAACGCGGGCCAATTGCCAAACTCGCCTACGCCGAGCCGGTTGCTCCCGGCAAGCCGGCGCCCGACGTGCTGATGGATTTTCGGCTTGGGGCGTATATTTGCGGGTTGGGCGAGATCGGCCTGGGCGGATTCTTTCTGACGCCCCAGTACGGCCCGCTGCAGCGTTTCGCGTTCATTCTCACCGACGCCACCCTCGAGCCGGACGACATCTACGCCGGCCCACAGCTTTGCGATCGCTGCGGCGAATGCATCGCCGCCTGCCCCGGCAAAGCTATCAGCGAGACCGAAACCGTGGAGCTTCGGGCGGGGGATTCCCGCATTGAACACGCCCGGCTGGACGAATGGCAGTGTACCGCGTACTACATGGGCGCAAACGCCTCGACCAACCCATTCCTGGCACCGGACGCGTTTAAGGACATTCCAGACGGCGACAAAATCGCCCGCGGCGAAAAACGACTCACGGAGGAGGAGGTCAAGACGCTGCGGCCGATATTGAATAATGCTTACTGTGGCATGAGTTTCGGTTATAGTGCTTCGATCTGCGGGCGGGCGTGTTATCGCCAGTGCCTGATCCATCTTGAGGAGAAAGATATTTTGACATCGAAGTTCAAATCGCCATTCAGAACCAAACCGCCCTGGAGCCTGGGAAAATGAAATTCTCCGTCGGCTATCCCGTAGATGACAGCGACGGCTTTGCCGAGTCGGTCGAAGAACATCGCGAGCACATCGAGGAGGTTTATTTCGCCTGGCCGGGCGTGGCGTCCTGTCGAATGTCTTCATCCGATCGCGCAGGCTATGTTTTGTGGGACACGCAGGAGCGGCTGGAAGCGGACCTCTTGCGCTTCCGGCGGGCGGGAGTGAAGCTCGACCTGCTGTTTAACGGGAATTGCTACGGCGGGCAGGCGGTTTCTCGAAAGCTTGAGCGTCTTGTCTGTTCCATTATCGATCATCTCCAGGAGAGAGTCGGCGGAGTAGAGGTCGTTACCACCACGTCGCCGTTCGTCGCATTCGTTGTCAAAAATCACTACGAGTCTATCGAGGTGCGGGCTTCGGTCAACATGCGAATTGGAACCGTCGAGGGCATGGCGTATCTGGAGGATGTATTCGACAGTTTTTACATTCAGCGGGAGTACAATCGCGATTTCGAACGAATCGGGCAGTTGCGGCAGTGGGCGCAGGAGCGTGGCAAAAGGCTGCACATGCTGGCCAATTCCGGCTGTCTGCGATTTTGCAGCACCCAGACGTTTCACGACAATATGGTCGCACATGAGCAACAAATAGCCGAAACGATCAACGTGCCCTGCGAGGCCCTCGCATGCAGAAGTTATTTGCGTAACCCGGATAATTGGGCGGCGATATTACAAGCGACCTGGGTAAGGCCGGAGGACATCGGCTGTTACGAGGATTACTTCCCGGTGATTAAGCTCGCCACGCGTATGCACCACAATCCAGCTATGGTCATCCGTGCCTACGTCCAGCGGCGGCATCGAGGAAACCTGCTGAACCTGCTGGAACCCAGCCACGGCCCTTTGCTGCAGGGACACATTATCGACAACCGCCGATTCCCACAGGATTGGTTCGAGCATGTTACAAAATGCTCGAAA
>JAIORC010000316.1 GCA_021108335.1 Phycisphaerae bacterium | reverse complement strand
GATAATCTCCATCAGGCACGGTCAGCAACACTTGATATACCTGAGCATCCTCTGTATACAAAAAATAGCTGACAGAATCGCCAGGACTTATTGAGAAGTTACTAATTTTTAATATTTTTCTCGTTTTGGGCCTAATCATAAGCCTAAACAACAATTGATCGCGGCACTGGACGAAGTCAGCGTCGCCGGGAAGAACAAGGGAAGAACAGGGAAAATGCAAACAAAATGGATTAACACTTTGGGGATTTTATCAATACTCATAATTGGTTTGCCGTCTTATGCCCACGCACGGGGTGGATGTGATGGCGATTTTATCGCTTCATTACTTATAAGTCTCCTTATTATTCTTGTCGTATTTTTGATTTTACGTGAAGTTGTTTGCTGGTATTGGAAAATCAATGAAACATTATCTGTTTTGAAAGAAATTAGAGATTTGTTAAAAAGTAACCCTTCTGCCGTACAGCAAAATTCGAGCAATTCTCCCAATGTTGTAGCTAAAAAGGAGGAAGTAGCACGATTTACAGAACAAGAAATGTATGACAAGGGTAATTGCCCAGAGTGTGGAGCAACAGTTGATAGAGATCAAGAACGTTGCCCAGAGTGTGAAACTAGTTTAACACAATACATGAAGTAATGGTAGTGGCTAAATTTTATTTGTTATACTATTAGCTTAGTAATTATTTTATAATATTTTGATAAAAAATTAACAGATGGAATTCACAAGAAAAAGAAGAAGCCATGGCCTCAGATGCAGAATCCCTGGCTGATACTGTCGGCTTCGAGCTCGTCGGTTCTGACCTTGGCTGTGACGTTGAGTCCACTCTGAACGCAGCACTGGTAGGCGGGGCGGTTTTCCCAGACGGTACCGATCCTCTGGTCATCTTCCGAAAAACCCTCGTTTCCTCCATTACCGATATAGAGACGCACCCACGGGGCAGGCTATTCCAAGAGTTCCTGCTGAAAGGCCCATACGAGGATTCCGGGGAAATTCCAGCGGAGTTGGTTAAGCAACGCCTCTCAGACGCCGAGACAGCCTCAGCCATTACCTTCATCTACTCGCATATGGTCAACTGCTTCAAGGGCGCAGTCACCGAGCTACTTGCGACTAACACCTGCATGCGCCTTATGAAGCGTCTACAGCGGTACGGCCAACTTCCATCTAACGCTCGGTTGTACGTTGGCGATTCGGTAGGAGTTCATCGTCCCAGTGGAAAAGGCCTCCTCAAGGGCGGGGACCAGCACATCCTGATAGAAGAGGGCAGATCGGGTGGAGATGCCAGTATAGCCGTGGCAGGGGTGACGGAGGTCAAGTCATACGTTCCATCTCAAATTCGGTTACGCGAACAACTCGACCGTCATCTTCGACGGGCAAAACTAGGCTTGAGAGTAGACGGTGTGGACTATCCCAAGAAGAAGGTGAAGGTGGGTTACGGGCCGGACCGCCGAGTTTTACGCATATTTGTTGTGCCCAGCGCCTGGAAACTGCCGAGAGCTTTTCGATTTGAAAATTTAGAAAACGGTCGCATGCTTCACGTCGAACTGGCTAAGCCGCGAAGGGACGACGAGATCACGCAGGTCGGGGATGACGAGTGGCGCATTACCTTGAGGTGGTCCAGAGAGGCGCTTGCCCAAGCCGCCTTCGAGATGACATTCTGGTATATGGCAAGGGTCGGTGAAGTCATCTACTCGAAGTCGGTGCCAAGGGCGTGGAAGAAGATGACACCGTCAGAGGCGGGACGAAACGCGGTCAAGATGATGCTCTATTATGCCCTTCTGAGGTGCTGTACCGACCGTGAAGAACAACGGGCAATCGCCCTCTACAACAGCTACTGCTTTGGTTATGCGCTCGGGATGAATTTCAGGAGCGTGGAAGGAAGGCGCGAAATGCTTTGGATAGAGGACCTGGATGAGATTCGTACCGCGGGAAAGACGAAGCACGGGTGCATTCTGCGTTAAGCTGAATATACAGAAAACTCACTCGCGACCTTATTTGAGCTAGAAAATATTTTTAAGGATGTAAGTATATTCTTCGTTTCAATCATCGAACAAGCAGTTGAAGAAGGATTGGCAAATTCGCTGCGCTTCTTTGCCAACCTCTTAACCGAGCCAGCGGGAGATAATTCGATATGACAGCAACCCAATCCATAGTGCTCGGCGTGGTAAGCGGCCTGATATCGGGCTTCATGATATACTTCCTATCATCTTTGTTCCGCAGGGCATTGCTCCCGTGGTATCGCGAAGCAACATACAAGGGTCTGAACCTTTCGGGAACATGGGTTATCGAGTCGGATGACTACGACCGACGTGACATTACCTTGGAAATCAGTCAAAAGGCCGACAACATCACCGGCATCTCCACGCACGTTCTGAAAGCCGAACAAGATGAACGCTCCTCAGAGAGGGTCCGCAGCTACCTGATCGAGGGCAAACTGCATGACCGATTCTTGACTATCACTGGCAGACCCGTGGAGTCTTCTCGGGTCGGGGCGATGACATTTCTCATGGAGGTTATCGGTGACGGCACAATCATGAAAGGCTCCGGGGCTGGGTACAGTTCGTCACTCATGAAGATCGACAGTCGGCACTTCGTTGCCCGCAGAGTTAAGGAAACCCAAAAGGCCGAATAATTGCATTGAGAGCGATGCAGTATGGCGCACGGACGCGCCACGCTGCGCGCCTCATGCGTGACGTTTAGGCGCCATTGCTGGACGCCCTATGTGACAGGTTGAGGTGCGGAACCAATTCCTGCAATATCACGCAGTAGACGAGATGGCTGTCGCCTCAGAGTCGCTTTATAAATAAATGGGCGTTCAGCCCACCGCTATAGTTTCTCCTCCCGCAACGGTTGGTCTATGTTACTACAAATTAGAGGTGGTGTCGCCATCTAATTGAATATACCCAGGAAAATAGAGATCAAAGTTTCCCACTGCGTGATATTGCAGGAATTGGTTCCGCACCTCGCTTAGTATTTTAAGAAGGAATTCCACAATTAAATCCAATTCATTGCAGTATGGCTAAAGGCAGAAATCAGACGCGGGCCAATGAGTTTGCCGCTTAAACGCCGCGTTTCTTCCCGTCGCCTAAATTGATTTGATGTGCGCCTTTTTGTTATAGGGGTTTGAAGTCCAATGGTACGAAAACGTACGCTAAGCTACACGAGTGTGGCCAGTACCCCTAGCTGAAAAACAGGAATCTATTTCCGTGTTTTTACAGAAGTTCCCTCCACTTTCCACCCACATTGCCCATACAAATATGGTATATAAAAACTCCACGATTTTATTACAGCGTCAGTTAATACATCCCCACTAGATTTATCAAAAGCATTATCCAAAGCTCCCTCTAAGGTCGGCGGACCGCTT
>JAIORC010000389.1 GCA_021108335.1 Phycisphaerae bacterium | reverse complement strand
AATCGATCTTTCATGGCTACCCCGCAAAAAACGCGGGGTTTCCATGCCACCCGACATCGTGGGAATTTGCACAGGCTTGCCCCATGGGGGTTGCAAGCCTGTACCACCCAAGGAATTACGGGAATATCCGCCGGGAAATTGTTATGCAACGAGCAGCATAACCGGCGCACTTTTTAATTTTTTTCCCGTTCATGCCGATAGAAAAGCGGTGTTCGTTCGGTTTGCCTTGAATAAACAGTCCTGTTTCGTCTACAATGTAGAGTCTGTTTGTGACGAAATATAATCAAGATGCCGCCTTTTAATCAGGAAAAGAATTAAAAATGTTTGAACGATTTACAGAACGCGCCAGAAAAGTGATGGCTTTGGCCAATCAGGAAGCCCAGCGATTTAACCACGAATACATCGGCACGGAGCATGTTTTGCTTGGGCTGGTCAAGGAAGGCACGGGCGTTGGTGCCAATGTGCTGAAGAACCTCGGCGTGGAGCTGCACAAGGTCCGCATGGAGGTCGAGAAGCTTGTCAAGGCCGGCCCGGATATGGTTACGATGGGCAAACTGCCGCAAACCCCGCGAGCCAAAAAGGTTATCGAGTATTCCATCGAAGAGGCCCGGAACCTTAACCACAATTACGTCGGCACGGAGCACATTCTGCTCGGGCTGTTGCGGGAAAACGACGGCGTAGCCGCCCAGGTGTTGTTGAACCTGGGGCTGAAGCTGGAAGACGTTCGCGAAGAGGTGCTGAACTTGCTGGGCGCCGGTGTAGAGCCAGCCGAGGCAGGCCAGGTAGCCGGCGCGCCTGCCGCCGAAGGCCGGCCCAAGGGCGGGCGACGAACCAAGAGCAAAACCCCCGCGCTGGACAACTTCGGACGCGACCTGACGGAACTTGCCCGTGAAGACACGCTCGACCCGGTTATCGGGCGCGTGGATGAAATCGAGCGGGTCATCACTGTGCTCTGCCGCCGCACGAAAAACAATCCCGTTTTGCTGGGGGAGGCGGGCGTCGGCAAAACCGCTATCGTGGAAGGCCTGGCCCAGAAAATCATCTGCAAAGACGTGCCGGAAATCCTGCACGACCGGCGGATCGTAGCCCTGGACCTGGCGATGATGGTCGCGGGTACGAAATACCGCGGGCAGTTCGAGGAACGCATCAAGGCTGTGATGAACGAAGTCCGCCGCGCGAAAAACGTTATCCTGTTCATCGACGAAATGCACACGCTCGTCGGTGCCGGCGGGGCCGAGGGCGCGATCGATGCCGCCAACGTGCTGAAACCCAGCCTCAGCCGCGGCGAAATCCAGTGCATCGGCGCAACCACGCTGGACGAGTATCGCAAGTACATCGAAAAGGACGGCGCGCTGGAGCGGCGGTTCCAGACGATTATCGTCAATCCGCCCACTCCCGAGCAGACCGTGGACATTCTCAAGGGCCTGCGGGATCGCTACGAATCGCATCACCGCGTTCAGATAACCAATGAAGCGCTCCGCCAGGCGACGGAATTGTCCAGCCGCTACATCACCGGGCGAGTTCAGCCGGACAAGGCTATCGACGTAATCGACGAAGCCGGCGCGCGCGTCCGCCTGAAAAACATGACCAAGCCGCCAGACCTCGCCAGCCTCGAAACGGAAATAGAGCGGCTGCACCGCGACAAAGACGAAGCCGTCAAAAACGCCAACTACGAACGGGCCGCCGAACTGCGCGATACAGCCGAACAACTCCGGGCGGAAAAGGACGAGAAGCAGAAATCCTGGAAGGCCCAGGCTACCGAAGCCTCCGGCATTGTCGACGAAGAGGTTATCGCCGAGGTCGTCAGCAAGATGACCGGCGTGCCGCTGACCCGACTGGAAAAAGAAGAAGCCCAGCGACTGCTGGAACTGGAAAACGAACTTCACAAGAAAGTCGTCAGCCAGGACGAAGCGATCATCGCCGTCTCCAAAAGTATCCGCCGCGCGCGCAGCGGCCTGAAAGACCCGCGCCGGCCTATGGGCAGCTTCATCTTCGCCGGGCCTTCCGGCGTTGGCAAGACGCTGCTTTCCAAGGCGTTGGCGGAATTCATGTTCGGCGACGAGGAAGCCCTCATCCAGATCGACATGTCCGAGTACATGGAGAAGCACAACATCAGCCGGCTGGTCGGTGCGCCTCCCGGATACGTTGGTTACGAAGAAGGCGGGCAGCTTACCGAGCAGATTCGCCGGCGGCCTTACGCGGTGGTGTTGCTGGACGAAATCGAGAAGGCCCACCCCGACGTGTTCAACATGCTCCTGCAGATTATGGAGGAAGGCCAGCTTACCGACAGCTTCGGCCGGCGGGTCGATTTCCGTAACACGGTTATCATTCTCACGACCAACATCGGAGCCGAGCTTATCAAATCCGGCGGTGGTTTCGGTTTCGGCAAGACGGACGAGGAAGCGACCTACGAAAAAACCAAGGATCTGCTGCACAAGGAAATCGAGCGGCACTTCCGCCCGGAGTTTATCAACCGTCTGGACGACATCATCGTCTTCAAGTCCCTCAACCGCAAGGACCTCGAAACCATCGTGGATTACGAGTTGCGTAAAGTCCGCGAGCGTCTTGGCGAGCACGGGCTGGAGCTGATTCTCTGCGACGAATCCAAGGAATTTCTCATCGACAAGGGCTATAATCCCGACTTCGGCGCCAGGCCGTTGCGGCGGGCTATCGAACATCACATTGAAGACCCCATCAGTGAAGAAATTCTTCGCGGCAACTACAAAAGCAAAGCCCAGATTATCGTGTCGCTGGTCGGCCAGAAGGAAAACGACGAAGGCGAAGACGACCGCCACCTGCACTTCGAAGGCACCGGTGAGGCAAAACAGGAAGAACCCGCCGAAGACACCGCCGCCGAAGTACACGAAGGAGCATAAAAAACTCGCGGGCGGCAGGAAGGCTGAACATGACCATGAGAAAAGCGATTGTCGTATGCGCCATCGTGATAGTTGCCTTCCTGTTGCCGGGCAATGCTATCTCAAGTAAGCCAAAGTTAAAGCCCAAGATAAAGCCCAAGGGCCAGCTTTTTAGCGAGAACTTCGACGACGCCAGGCTCAAAAGTCGGAAATGGTACGATGTAACCAAGGTCAGGATTGCCGGCAACGCGAAGGCCGGCAAGGGCTGCATTGAGTACGAATGGATCGACAAAAAATCCAAGGGTCAAGCTTCGGCGGGCGCGCGGCGATTGTTTAAGCCCACCGGAGAGATATACATCCGCTTCTATCTGAAGCTTTCAAAGGGATGGGGTTGGACCGGCAGAAACTACCACCCGCATCTCATGCACTTTCTGACCACCGAAAACTCGAAGTGGCATGGCCCGGCGGCAAGTCACCTTACCCTTTACATCGAACCGGTTAACGGCAAACTGCGACTCGCCGCCCAGGACATCCAGAACAAGAAC
>JAIORC010000226.1 GCA_021108335.1 Phycisphaerae bacterium | reverse complement strand
GTAATCAGAGACGCGTCACACCAATACTACTGGTCGGACAAAGTCCACGATCCTTACATAAATAATGCAAAGCTATTCCACTGCCCAACCGTGCCTGACCGGACTTTTACGCCCGATGTAGTCCGTGGGTCGGATCCCATGGCTTACGGGATGTCGTGGAAATTGGGCGGAGGCCCCAGCGTAGGTTATCCTCGCCATAAGCTCACCGCAATCGATCAACCATCCGAGACGGTTCTTCTCGGGGAGAACGACAATTACCATCACGGCTACGGCGTACATAACGTGGAAGCTGCTCCCTGGGGGCTGCCGGATGATACCCGCCACGGCGGCGAGTCCAATATTCTCTTCGTGGATGGCCGCGTCGGGGCTTACACCCAGGAAGAAGCCCTCTACGGCGACCTCATCTGGTTTTAGGAGGTCAGTCCCAAAAGGTCGGCTGGCAAAGATTGCCCGTTCCGGCTTTTCAGATCAAAAGAACATTTACATGTAATCTCGTTTCAGGTATCCCATATTTATGCGTAAACTATTTCGAAGTCCGTGGATGATCCCGTTGGTGATGTTATTGTTTCTGGGAGTGGCGTTTCTTACCGGGCGGCGAACGGGCGTCAGCAAGGACGGACGGCCTATTGTGGTCTATGCCCACCCACCTTGCGGGCCTGAACTCATGAAGCTGTATCGTCCGATATGGAAGGAGTTCCGCCGCACGCACCCCGATATCGACTTCCGCGTGCTGCATATCACCGGCAAGTATGAGGATAAGATAAAGGTCATGTTCGCCGGCAACGTCGCGCCGGATGTTATTTTTATGTACCCCAAGGCCTTGCCGACCTGGGCGGATATGGACGCCCTCGAGCCACTTGACGGGTATCTCGATAAGAGCGAGAAAGTCAACCGCGACGACTACTTCCCGTCCATGCTTGAGGCGTTCACCTACAACGGTAAGTTGTACGGCCTGCCGAAAGACGCCTCGGCTACCATCATGTTCTACAACGTGGGTATGTTCAAGAAGTACGGCGTGGCAAAGCCCAACCCCGACTGGACGTGGCAGGATATGCTGAAGGCCGCCAAGACCCTGACGCGCGACACCGACGGCGACGGCAGAATTGATCAATGGGGCCTGACTTCCCCTGACTGGTGGGAGTTTGTCTGGCAGTTTGGCGGCCGGGTTCTTGACGAAACCGGCTCGCGATGTACTCTCCTGGAACCGAAGGCCCTTGTCGGCTTGGAATTCTGGGCGGAACTGCGTTGCAAATACAGAGTAACACCCTCGCCGGCGACACTCAGCAATCTGGGTGGCAACCGGTTGTTCTCGCTGGGCAGGGTCGGCATATATTTCAGTATTTATCCTGCCGTGTCATCTCTGCGAAGAGAGTGCGATTTCCAATGGGACATCGCCCATGTGCCGGCAGGCCCCGGCGGGCGAGCGGTTACCTCGCTCGGCAGCGCGATGGCGGTAACCTGTCAGAGCCGCAACAAAGCCGCCGCGTTCGAATGGGTTCGATGGATGACGCAGCGAACCGGCATGATAGGCCTGACGAGCGTGGAAAATCCTTCATGCCTCAAGCTGGCGAAATCTCGCGATTTTCTGGACAGCCCCGGCCTGCCGCCAACGAAAAAAGTAGCCGTCGAGACGCTGAAATACGTCCGGCCACCCATGCGACACCCGAAACATGACGAAATCATGGATGCATTGAATGCGGAGTTGAACCGAGCGCAAATGGGCAAAATCACTGTGCGCGAGGCACTGGAACACGCCGTGCCGAAAGTAAACCGGATATTGCAACGCCACTTGAAACGGAAATCGAAATAACGATGGCAAACAAACCGAAGAAAAAATCATCTCCAATGGCCAAAGAGCATCGGCGCGACTTCTGGCTGTTCCTTTCACCATGGCTGATCGGATTTCTGCTTTTCGCTCTCGGGCCGATCCTGTTTTCGCTGTGGCTGTCGTTTACGGACTACAACATATTCAAGTCGCCAGAATGGGTTGGCCTGGCCAACTACAAAGAGATGTTCACCGACGATCCTCTTATCTGGAAGGCGCTGTGGAATACGCTGTTCTACGCATTTTTCGCGGTGCCGCTGGGAACTTTCTTCGCCATGATGGTGGCGATCCTGCTTAATCAGCGTGTAAAAGGCCAGTCGATCTGGCGAACTATTTTTTACCTGCCTACGGTCGTCAGCGGTGTGGCCATGGGCGTTGTCTGGCGGTGGATTTTCGATCCCGAGGTCGGCCTGGCCAATACGATACTGCGGCCGTTCCTCAAACTGTTCAACCTGCCCGACCCACAGTGGCTGCTGGATCCCAATCTGGCTAAGCCCGCTTATATTCTGATGAGCCTGTGGGGAATCGGCGGCGGGATGATAATCTTTTTGGCCGGGTTGCAGAACGTCCCCAAACATCTCTACGAGGCAGCCGAAATCGACGGAGCGGGCATCTGGGGTAAATTCCGCAACGTTACCGTGCCGATGCTCACGCCGGTAATTTTCTTCTCGCTGACGATGGGACTGATCGGTTCGTTTCAGATATTCACCCAGGCCTACGTAATGAGCGGCCGCGGCGTGGACAACTCTACCTTATTTTACGTGCTCTATCTATTCGAGCAGGCGTTCCGATATTTCCGCATCGGCTATGGGTCTGCGATGGCGTGGGTGCTGTTTGCGATCATACTGGCTATAACGGTCATCAAGTTTTCCCTGGCCAAGCGATGGGTCCACTACACCGGAGATGAAGCATGAGTACGATAGACAAAAACACGCCGGTTCAGCGGATTGTAACATATGCACTGCTGGTGTTGCTCGGCTGTGGAATGCTGCTGCCGTTCGCATGGCTGGTTCGCAGCAGCCTTTGCGACGACCGGACAGTAATTCAACCGATGGAAAAAGCAAGCGACTTCATCCCGTCGAAACTCCATCCGGAAAATTATAGTAAGGTCTTCGACACCATACCGTTCTTCCAGTATTTGTTGAATACGGTGATTATCACCGGCAGCGTGATTGCCGGCAGTGTGCTTTCGTCGAGCCTTTGCGCCTACGCCTTCGCGTTCTGCAAAGTGCCTTACCGCAAGAAGATGTTCTATGCCGTACTGTCGACGATAATGCTGCCGCCGGTTGTAACGCTGATCCCGATGTTCATCATGTTCCGTGAAGTCGGCTGGATCGACACGTTCAAGCCGCTCATCGTGCCGGCCTTCTGCGGCAACGCATTTGCTATTTTCCTGTTCCGGCAGTTTTTCCTGGGCGTCCCGGGCAGCCTGATCGAAGCCGCCCGCATCGACGGAGCCACCAACCTGCAAATCTGGGCACGGATCATCATGCCGCTCTCCAAACCCGTCGTAGTTACCGTCGCCATATTCTCGTTCATGCACGCATGGAACAGCTTCATGCCGCCGCTGATCTATCTCAA
>JAIORC010000371.1 GCA_021108335.1 Phycisphaerae bacterium | reverse complement strand
GGAGGTTTATCGTGTTAACATACATTGTGCACCGGCTTTTGATCATGATTCCCACACTCCTCCTTATTTCCATTGTATCGTTTGGAATTATTCAGCTTCCGCCCGGAGATTACCTGACTTCCTGGGCGGCCCAGATGGAAGATTCGGGCCAATCGGTGGACGAGGCTCAACTGGCGAGCCTGCGGAAGCGTTATGGTTTGGATCAGCCCATATACGTACAATACTGGAAATGGATTTCCGGCGTGGTTGTGGGCGATTTCGGTCAATCTTTTGCCCTCAATAAACCGGTAAGCTCGTTGATATGGGATCGCCTGGGCCTGACGATGGGAATTGCGGTACTGACGATAATAGTAACATGGCTCATCGCCGTACCGATAGGTATTTATTCTGCTGTTCGCCAGTATGCGTTTTTTGATTATTTCTTCACATTTATCAGTTTTACCGGAATGGCGACCCCGGGGTTTCTCCTGGCGCTGGTAGTTATGTATTTTGCGTATTCGCAATTCGGTATCAGTGTCGGCGGGTTGTTCTCCGACGAATTCATCGGCAAGCCCTGGAGTTGGGGCAAATTCGTTGATTTCCTGCAACACGTCTGGATACCCGTTGTAGTGTTGGCGGTTACCAGTACGGGTGGAATGGTTCGGTCGCTCCGGGCAAACCTGCTCGACCAACTGGACATGCCATACGTCGTAACAGCCCGCGCCAAGGGGCTTTCCGCGTTGCGGCTTCTGTTGAAATATCCGGTGCGTATAGCACTTAACCCCATAATCAGCGGTATCGGCGGAATGCTGCCGTATCTGATTTCCGGATCGGTAATAGTGGCGATGGTACTCAGCCTTCCAACGACAGGACCATTGATGCTCAATGCCCTGATGGATCAGGATATGTACCTCGCGGGCAGTTTCATCATGATGTTGAGCTTTTTGACCCTAATCGGCACTTTGCTTTCCGACATTCTTCTGGCCTGGGCGGATCCGAGGATACGGTTTGAAGGGAAACAGGTATGAAAAACCAGGCGGAAATTTCCACGAAGCCGGACCAGACCGATCAAGATGAGCGGGTGTACACAGCCTCTCACTGGCGGCTGATATGGTGGAAGTTCAAGGATCATAAAGTTGCGCACCTTGCCATGTACGTGGTTTTGCTGTTTTGTTTCGCGGCTATCTTCTGCGAGTTTCTTTCGCCAAGCAATCCTTATCAGCGTAACGTCAAGCGTCGGTATACTCCGCCTCAGAGAGTTCATCTCTTTCACAATGGCGAGTTGCGGCTTCCGTTTGTTTATCCCGTCACGTGCCAAAAAAATCCCGAAACTCTCGTGCCGGAATACACCGATGACACCTCCAGAACATTTACGATCCAGCTCTTTGCCAAGAGCGACGAATATAAACTATGGGGTCTCTTTACCCTGAAACGCCGTTTAATCGGCTTGGCCAACGGCGAGCGTTTATATCTGCTCGGCGGCGACATGCTGGGACGCGACCTGTACAGCCGCATTCTTTACGGCAGCCGCGTCTCGCTTTCACTGGGGCTTGTGGGAGTAATTATCAGCTTTGTTCTTGGGATTATCCTCGGGGGGCTGTCGGGTTTTTACGGCGGCTGGATTGACATGCTTATACAGCGTATCATCGAAGTGCTGCGAGCTTTCCCAACGATTCCCTTGTGGTTGGCGTTGTCGGCTGCCATGCCGGCGGAATGGTCCCAGATTCGGGTTTATTTCTGCATGACGCTCATTCTCGCCCTCATCGGCTGGACCGGTCTGGCGCGGGTAGTGCGAGGCAAGATACTTTCTCTGCGGGAAGAAGACTACGCCATGGCTGCAAAAGTGGCGGGGGTCAAGGAATTCACCATCATCATGCGACACCTGATTCCAGGTTTCATGGGCCCCCTTATCGTGGGCATGACCATCGCTGTCCCATCTATGATATTGGCTGAAACGGCGTTGAGTTTCCTCCGCCTGGGCTTGCGCCCGCCGACAATCAGTTGGGGTGTGCTTTTGCAGGACGCCCAGAACGTCAATGCCATCGATCTTTACCCATGGCTGATGTTCCCCGTACTTTTCGTGATCGTGGCTGTCCTGATGTTCAACTTCCTCGGCGACGGACTTCGCGACGCCGTGGATCCATATAAAAATTGAGGAAATAACGTGACCAATTTAATCCAGATCGACAATCTTCACGTACAGTTCAAAATGCGAGAAGGATTGGTGCGCGCGGTAAACGGCGTAACGTTTAACATTCCGCGCAACAGCACTATCGGCATAGTCGGGGAGAGCGGATGCGGAAAGAGCATCACCGCCAAGGCGATAATGCAAATCCTGCCTCCAAAAGCCGAAATTACGCAGGGCAGCATTCTCCTGGCTCCGCGCGACGACGACAAAAACGCACAGCCAGTTGAACTGACCCGTCTGAATCCAAACAGCAAGCAAATACGCAGAATCCGAGGCCGGGACGTCTCCATGATCTTCCAGGAACCTATGACCTCATTCTCCCCCGTACACACGATCGGGAATCAAATATCCGAGGCCATCCTGCTACATCAGGACAAAACAAAAAAAGAGGCCCATCAGAACACGATTGAGTTATTGCAATTGGCGCACGTTCCTATGGCCAAGCAGAGAGTGGACGCCTATCCGCATGAGTTGTCCGGGGGGCTGCGCCAGCGATGTATGATAGCAATGGCCTTGGCCTGCCATCCGCGGCTGCTTATCGCCGACGAACCTACAACTGCCCTGGACGTAACCATCCAGGCACAAATACTGAATCTGATCGAGCAATTGCAGAAAGACCTCGGCATGTCCGTGATGATGATTACCCACGATCTGGGGGTAATCGCCGAAACCGCCGACGAAGTAGCCGTTATGTATCTCGGACGCGTCGTCGAGCAGGCACCCGTAAAAGATATATTCGATAACCCCAAACACCCTTACACGAACGGCCTGTTGGCGTCTATTCCACGCATGGGCCAGACCCGGGCGGACAAACGCCTGGTTTCCATTCGAGGTTCCATACCCGACCCATTTTCCGTACCAGTCGGCTGCCCGTACCATCCGCGATGCGACAGCTTTATGGAAGGGATCTGCGATGCGGGACCCTGCCCGCCTCTCCGCCAGATAGACCCGTCGAGTCCTCACATGGCAGCCTGCTTCCTCTATCCCGCGTGCAGGGACGTACTCGATGAAACCGAAACCGGCGATATCCCGCCCGCCGCGGACAATAATTCAAAAGCGGAGTTGCACACATGAACGAAATGCTCCTGAACGAAACGCTCCTGGAAGTAAATAACCTCACGAAGCATTTCCCCGTCAAGGCGGGCTTGTTTCGCAAAACCGTCGGACACATAAAAGCCGTCAACGACGTCAGTTTCCACATACCCCAAGGCCAAACCCTGGGACTGGTCGGAGAAAGCGGCTG
>JAIORC010000041.1 GCA_021108335.1 Phycisphaerae bacterium | reverse complement strand
GTTTCGGCTTCGAGGCTCAGCCGCAGGAGCGGTTCGGTATTGCTCGGCCTGACGTTGCACCACCAATCGGGATAGGTGCAGGTTACGCCATCGAGGTGGTCGATCTCTGAGTCGGCGAAGGTCTCTTCGACTTCTTTCATTTTGGCGGCTTTGTCTTCGACCTGGAAGTTGATTTCGCCGGAGTGGCTGTATTTCAGCAGGGGGGCGACCATTTCGCTCAGCGGCGTGTTTGATGCGCTCAAGACGCTGGCGACCCGTGCGAAGACGATGGCTGCGCTGTCGGCATGGAAGTTGTCGCGGAAGTAGGAATGTCCTGAGAGTTCTCCGCCGAAGACGGCGTTGGTGTCGGCCATCGCTTTTTTCATGAAGGCATGGCCGACGCGCTCCCGCCGGGGTACGCCGCCGGCTTCGCGAATCACCTCCGGCAGAACCTTCGACGACCGCAGGTCGAACACGATAGTCGAGCCGGGATTATCCAATAGAAAATCCTTGGCCAGCAGGGCGGTCATGATGTCGCAGCGGACAATCTGTCCCTTCTCGTCGACGAACATGCAGCGGTCGGCGTCGCCGTCGAGACAAATACCCATGTCGGCGCCGTGTTCGATGACGGCTTCCTGTGTCCATTTCATGTTGGCGGCGACCAGCGGGTTCGGCGGATGGACAAACCCGTTGCCAAGCTCGAAGTTCAGCGGAATGATTTCCAGCGAGTCAACGTCGCCGAAGATTTTCGGCAGCATTTTGCCGGCCATTCCGTTGGAGGCGTCGGCGACGATTTTGAGTTTCCGCGGCATGTCGAGGAATTGCAGGACGTGCTTGCGGTATTCGTCCCACAGGTCAGCCTGCTGGATGGGTGCCAGGGCGGCGCTGGACGGCATACGACGGAGAGACTTGACGATATGCTTGATTTCCAACAGGCCGGTCGTTTCGCCGATGGGGCAGGCCTTGTAGCCGGAAATCTTACACCCGTTATACTCGATAGGATTGTGCGACGCGGTAACCTGTAGCCCTCCGCATGCTCCGAGGTGATTGATCGCGAAGTAGATCATCGGTGTATCGCACATGCCGATATTGATGCTGGTAGCTCCGCTGCAACTGATGCCTTCGATGAGGGCTTCGGTCAGCGGCTTGCTGTGGGGTCGCATATCATGGCCGACGACTACTCGATTAATCGCCGACTGGCCTCGCTCGTAGCCTCTGAGCTTGGTACGCAGGAACTGCGACGCGGCATGTCCAATACGCCACGCCAGGTCTTCATCGATCTGCTCGGGATAAAGCCCGCGAATGTCGTATGCCTTGAATACTTTTTCGATGTCGGCCATGATTTGATCCTTAAGTTTTTACACTTTGATGTTTCCGGCACTGCTACCAAGGTAGGAATTATTCGCAATATTCCGGTAAATAGCAATCAAAATACTCATTATAAAACCTTGTAATCTGGTTACCGATACCTATAATCCAAAGGCGATGGCCCGGAGAAAAGGATTTCTTTGACAATATGGGAGACTGGTTATGAATCTGTCAAAAGCTGTCGTTTGCGGATTGGTACTGTCATTTTTTGTGTCGCATGGATGCGTTCGCCCCGGGGTAGAGGATGTCAATGACGTCTATCGCCTCCAGCAGGCGGTGCTGGCTCGCAGTCCCCAGGACCGCCCCGCCGAGGGTCTGGGCCTGATGCGCCCGACCGAGGACAGCATACCTGCCCATGAGATTACCAAAGACCCCAAGACCAATCGGCGAATGGTTAAGCTGACTTTGCAGGATGCCGTCATGCGGGCACTCGCGAATAACCCCGACATTGCCGTGGTTTCCTATACGCCGGAGATATCCCGCCAGCAGGTTATCCAGGCAGCGGCTGCTTTCGACTACACGCTGTTCGGATCGATCGGTTATACCCGTACCGACACCGCCCAGGCTCATCGCACCGGCCTGGGTGTTGACAAGCAGCGCGACCTCGCGGCGGGCATACGGCAGAATACCGCTATCGGCACCCAGTGGCAGTTGACCAGTTCGTTCGTTCGCAGTTGGGACGACGCTACGACCGACCGTGTCGGGCGATGGTACCAGGGCGATCTGGATCTGCAGGTTACTCAACCGCTCTTGCGCGGCGCCTGGCCGGAGGTCAATCTAGCCGGCCTGCGCATCGCCCGGCTGCAGCATAAAATTTCCATGTCGGAATTCCGCGCCCAGGTTGAGGCAACGGTTGTCAGCGTGATAACGGCTTATTATCAGTTGACCCAGGCCCGGCGGGAAGTGGCAATTGCCGAACGGCTGCTGGAACGTACGCAGGAAACTTACCGGAAGGTTAAGGCACGCCAGGCAATCGACGCGACTACGGTGCAGATAAAGCAGGCAGAAGCCGCCGTGAAGACACGCCAGGCCTTCCTGGTAAATAGCAAAAAGAATCTCGGTGATGTACAAGATACTCTCGTCCGCCTGCTGGGCGACAAGCAAATAAACCTCCTACAGGAATTCGACATGGTTCCGACGACTGACATGACCCGCCTGAAGGTGAAGATTGACTCTGCCGATCAACTCCTGACAGCCCTTCGGCTGAATCCCGAACTGGAGCAGCTTCGCTTTGCGATTCGCCAGGCGGAGATAAATGTTCGCGTGGCGAAGTGGAATACGCTGCCGGAGTTGAACCTCTCTGCCGGCACGACCCTCAACGGTGGCAGCCGGAAAAGTCGCGGGATTGTCTGGGACGACATGGTTTCCGGTAAGTTTGCCAGCTATAATGCAGCCTTGACCCTTGAATACCCAATTGGCAACCGCGCCAGGCTGGCAGCATTGGCCGAGAGCAGGCTGACCCGCTTCCAGGTGGTCGCGCAAATGCAGACAACCGCCGATACCATCGCCCAAGGCATCCGGGAACGAATCCGAGAGATTCAGGCGAGATTTGAAGAGTTGAAGATTCAGAAGGAGGCCCTGGAGGCCAACAAGGAACAATTAGCCGGCCTGGAAGCGCTGGAAAAAATCCGGGCGCAACTGACCCCGGAATTCCTGAACCTTAAGCTCAATGCCCAGGCGTCCGTCGCTCAGTCCGAAAGAGCGGAACTGGCTGCCCTGGTGGCCTACAATGTGGCAATGCTGGACCTGTCCCAGGCAACGGGCACGGTGATGGAATTGAACCAGGTGAAGTTGGCTTTGCCGGTAGTCTCCAAAATGCCGACATTCCAAAACGCCACCACCGAGCCGGCTAAATAATCGACAAATGCCGGGTGGTATAACGGATTGGGTCGCCATGAGGGATGGCCATTTGTTCATTCGCGTCAGCCACAGGCCTTGACGGAAATTGCATTGCAGGGTAGACTCCCGTTTTGAATTCGTTGATTTTCACTATGCACTTCCCTGAATAGTTGCGCCTGTAGCTCAGCTGGATAGAGCAGCGGTCTTCTAAACCGCAGGTCAGAGGTTCGAGTCCTCTCAGGCGCGTTTGTA
>JAIORC010000105.1 GCA_021108335.1 Phycisphaerae bacterium | reverse complement strand
GTGTTGATACAAACGGGCCATTCTATATCGGCCGGGATAGCGGAACAGCCAATTACTTGAACGGCAGCATAGATGACGTGCGTTATTACAAACGCGAAATCTCATTGGACGAAGCCGCCGCCCTGGCACAACCCGAGCCGTAACGATGGCACGGCACGGGGCACGGCGGCAGCATAAACCTGCCCCGTGCCCCGGCCGGACAATTTGAATGATCGCTTAAGTGTGCAACGTCAGTGCCGGAATCTTCGGCAGTCATGACGGAAGGGCACTAATCCACACGTTGCTGCCGGTGGAAAAACCTCCACTGGCAGCAACGTGTATGGTTTTATGGGCAGGCAGCAATTTTCAAGCTGCCGACCATTGTCGCGATTTAACTCCGCTTTTTGCACCCACAGTAGCATCCACCCCAAAACCGTTCTATTAGCCCACCACAGTACAATCGACCTGACAATGATACTTTCAGGGAACCTCTATGCTGATTGCGTATATGTCCCCGGCCTTCGTGGTGCACTTGATCACGCCATCGGCAATAGTCGCGCTAACTTTCGACACGCGATTCAGGTCATTGTCGATTTTGTGGATTTTGACATTGGCGTTAGCGGCAAGGCCCGGTATTTTTATTTCGCATTGCGTAGAAACATCGACTCCGACGCGATACAAGCCGTCTGCATATCCCGTAACCGAGACAGACCCGTGTTTGCCCAGTGTTACCGATGCTTTGCCGCAGGCAAGAGATCGGCCGTTGACAAGGAGCAGCCGCAGATTTTTGCCCGGCTGGGCACAGGCCTCGGCAACTTCACCATCGGTCTCAATCCCGGCAAGTTTGACCATATTGCCCGGCTTCGGATTGGACAGGTAGATGTGATCCGAGCCGTCAGCGAGGGTAATCCTTGCTGCAATCACGCCATCCTTCGATTCGATGGGCGTAACCGATTTGACGGGACATTTCGCCCCGGCGACAAATGGGTAGAGCACCGTTACGACGTCCGTGCTCTTGTGCCACTTCTTACTGAAAATCGCCGTCGGAACGGCCAGCAGTTTCTCTCTGTAGGCGGTCCAACCCTGGACCGGCGGATTCTCTTTCCCTTTGACGACTTTCGCTTTCAGGCCGCCGACGTTTAACGGAAAAATGGTTACGCCGGGAGCATCCTTGCATATTGACGTTACCGCATTGGTTTTGGAATCCACTTTTGCTTCATTTGCATTGATATGAAAGAGGACATCGCAGGTATGCTTTTTATCGTCTTTCGCTGTGAGAGTGTCGTGAATAATCCAGAAGTCCGGCTTCACGAACAGAATCTTCCGTGCGTGCTGAACGGTATTGAGAACCCTAGGATTCTTTTTCGGGTGCTGAAAGTCAACAAATTCGCGGTATTTGTGTTTGTAGAGGCCGACGCAATAATCCAGGCCGTGCGTTGAAATCCATCGCGTATCCGTCTTGGGCGAGGGCGCAGCCCAGGGCTTCGGCCAGATGTAGAGAGATCGGCTTCCCTTTCGGCACTGATCCATTCCGTCGACGAGGACGGTATTGTGAGAACGGGTCAGCAACGCATACACCCGCCATTTCGAGCGATTGTAGTGGTAAGAACCGGCATCCAGCAAAAGCTGCTTGCCGTAGGCATACATCGAAACGTGCAATTTGTCTTCGTGCTGATGGCCGGCACCGAACAGGCCGGCGTCGAAGTGAAGCATCCTCGCGTTTTTGTCCCAGCCAGACCTCATGACGTAATGGCCGGTATAGGGCAAGGCCACCGAGTCCCGCGCCGGCCTGCGGCCACATTGGCCGGCACTGGCGGCATAGAGAAAATCCGAACGACCAGGGAAAAATCCGTAGCCGGGAATCAAAAGATGAGTTACATCCCTAAGCCCGGAATCGTTCAACGCCACCCCCTCGCCATTGGGCATGCAATTGTACATCAGGTAGCTGAACATTTTTTCGAGACGAGCTTTATAGTCGGATGGAATTTCATTCATCAACCCGTTCCGCCTGGCGATAGTGATGACGCGAATATACTCGCGAAGCACCCAATTGTTATATTTCAACGCAAGCTCGTACTGCATTCCGTCAGGATAGACCGCCTGGCTCAATTGATTATAGAGACGTTCAATCCCGATTTCCCGCCATTGTTTGGCCTCTTTGTATTCCGGGAAAAGCGCCCCCATCGTGTAAACGCTGAGCGACTCAGCCGTCAGCCAGTTACCACCGGACGGATGCTTAATCAGGTGCCGCACCTGCTCGGCGATGGATTTGACGATATTGATTATGATGTCATCGGTGAACTCCGGCGAGAGGATGCAACTGTAAATGGCATCCGGCCAGGGATCCTGGAGCCGGCATGCGATGTTAAGCGTTCCCCAGGCGTGATGATAGGGCGAGGAATTTCCCGAACCAAAGAGGAATACCGGGCAGTCTTCGATGAATGCGTTCATCTGATGGGCCAGCTCGCGGGCGTATTTCTCGTCGCCGGTCTGCCAGTAGGCTCGCACCAAATACTTGAAGTGAAAATGTCGATTCAAGGACGCCGTCCACTCTATCGTCCGCGAAGGGCCTTTCTTATACGGATTAAACGACCAGTCGATTCGCTTGCCGAGGAAATGCTTGTGCAATTTGTGTTCAAGCAGTTTGTCGGCAATACGGGTATTCGGCAGAACCGAATTGACGACAACAGTTATCTCGATCTTCACCGGTTTTTTCGAGTGAATCCGAAGTTCCATCCGGTCGTATTTCGTCCAAGCGCCAGGGAATTTCTTACAGATGAGTTTGGGTTCCACGTTGACAATCCACTTTTTACCCGAAGCCCTGACGCAACGCGCCTCATTTTTCCGTCCGGTTACTTTGACTTCAAAGTCGCCGATGCCGCATTCGCTTTCAGGGCCGACCAATTTGCAGTCGTCCAGGTGGAGAATCGCCTCCGCAGGTTCTCCGGCAACGCGAGCCAAAAGAGAAACGCCGGAAATCCAATTCCAGCCGACCGGCTTGTTATGTGGCTTGAAATCGCTTTTCTTCAGTATGATTTTGTTCTCGCCTGTCCCGTCGATATTGACCGTCGCCCGATATTGCCCCTTGGCGTTATTTTTCCCACGTTGTTTCTGCAGGGGCATTCCAATCGTCGGGCGATTGTTCGGATTGATGGACCAGAGAGGTTTCTTGCGGTGGCGAATGTGCTCCGCCATCGCATGACGGGCAGCCTTGAAATCACCCTTCGCAACGGCGGACTTTGCCTTTGCAAGGCCGGGATGGTCAAGATTCAGCGCGTCGAAAAACTGCTTGTCGCTCATTCGCGGGCCTTTGACCTGCGGAAATGATTTTTCCGACAACAACCGTAAATTTTTGATCGTCAGTACAACGGCCGTATCGACTTTAGTCCCTCTACGCCAGCGGTTGGAAAACTCGATGGTGTCAATTTTGCGAAATCCCACAGGCCTCCTGACGCGTCGCCTCATTTC
>JAIORC010000060.1 GCA_021108335.1 Phycisphaerae bacterium | reverse complement strand
GGTTGGACAGCAACAAAGCCCAGACCGCATCGGCGATACTTTCGCCCGCACCCATACCAATCTGGCGAGGGATGTCAGTAAATGCACCCATGTCGTCGTTGATAATCATCTGGCGGGTCAAGGCGAACATGATCCCGTGAGTGTCGGCCTTCTGGCCGAACTTCTGCTCATCGATCTGCCCGTGCTTGAGTTCGCCGTCGGGACCGACCTGTTCGAACTTGAAGCTGCCGGTCATGCGATAACGGGAATGCTCCTTAAAATCGTTCACGCTGGCGATTTTGCAGACCCGCCGCCATGCGTCCTCAACGTAGTTGTAGCCTTCCAAAAGCATCTTGTTGGCGATGTTGCTCAAAATGCCCGGCAGCGAAGCGGTGCTGAACGCAGCCTGCAGCCAGCCGCTCGCGTCCCGCCGGAACCTTGGCAATTGCTGCCCACACGCAAGCTCACAGAATTCCTGGATACCGATGCCACGCAGTTTGTCGGCAGCTTCGAGAATCGGCTCGGCGTAGGCCGCTTCGATATTCGTGTTCGTCATGCCAGCCGCCATCAGCGCCGCCGCCTCGAACACCTTGGGGCCGGTCTGTCGCGGCATGGTATGCACTGCAGGCACTGTCGGGCGCGACGCTCGCAGGACGTGCAGTTCGCACTTGGTGGTGTCCCAACCTTCTTCGATGGCCTTGGCCTCGATGTCCGGGTACTTGCTGTCGCAGACCTTGCGGATGGCTTCAATCCGGCGCGTCTCAGCAGCCATCTGCTGCCGCATGGCAATGACGGGGTCGGTTGCAGAAGCCTCTACCGTCGCGGGCGTAGCCTCTTCGGTTTCGGCGGCTTCTTTGGCCTTCGCAGCCTCTGCCTCGGCCTTGATCTCTTCTTCTGTCTTCGTTGCTACTTCTTCCATAATGGAAAACTCCTTCTGTTTTGCGGCAATTTTTGCCTGGGTGTTTGCGTCGGCTCCGCAGTCAACGAAGCTGATCTCTTTGAGTATGGCCTTGCGTACCACGTGCAGCGGCCCTTCGAATGTTTGATTGTTGACCGTCGCCGGCGTGCCGTGTGGGATGAACTCTGCCTCGATGACGGCAGCCCCAATACTTGCCTGCCACGGAAAACCGTTCACGCCGGATTTAGCGACGTCCCGAGCCCAACTTGTATCCCGGCTGACGAGTCCCTCGGCGATGATACTATTGTCCACGACAACTATTTCCGTGGTATGGCCGACGCCCTGGCGTGGATTATGATCCAGCCGCACGGGAATATCCTGACGGTCAATTGACAGCCCTTCCAGGTCAACCACAACCGGGTGCGGGAACCCGGTGATCTTCATCATGCCGCCGGTATAGGCGACCATCGAAAATCGCGGCGTGGTTTTGCCCTCGCCCGCAGCCTCGACGTTTAACGGGCAGAGCATCTGCAATTGATCTGGAATCTGGTTACTTTTTTGAATTGGCTTCTTCGATGATTTCATTTACTTCTTCCTCTGTAATTTTTTCAGTGTCTTTGTCTTCTTGCGTTGCCGGTGGGGCCTGTTCCTGCGTCAAGCCCAACTCGTCCATAAGTCGTTTTTCCTTCGCTATCTGGCGAAGTTCGGTCTCCCAATCCTTACCCTGGCGGGCGAACTCAGCCGCCCGCGTGGTAGTAAGGCTTTTGATACGTGTTGACTGGGCGTTGGCTTCCTTGGCTGGATCGACGTGTTCGGTGCCGTCGAAGAACCACTGGTGCGGCACACTGCTGACGGTACGAAGAACAGCCAGTTCACTGGTCAGCATCGCCTCGTTGCACCAGGCTTGAAAAATTCGGTTCAACACGATCCCGCACAAATGGGCCTGTTCTACCCGGATGGATTTGTAATATGTCTGGTGGTCGAGCCGCCCGGAGGCGTAGTTGTAACCGCTGGAATTACAGGCGGCGATGTTGTACGGCAGATTCAGGCAACGGGCGATTTCGTTCAGGATTTCGCGTTTGAACTCCGCGTAACTGGTGCAAGGTTGTTCCGCCTTGAGCTGCCCGAGTTTCCAACCATCGGGCAACGTGGTGGCCATCCGTTTTTCGAGTGCAACGATATCCAACGGCTCAATGGATGCCGCTTCGCCGTTGGCTGGAGAGTCGGTGTAAAGCACGGCCGCGAAGTCGGCGGCGGTCTCGGCAGCGCCCAGCACCGCCAGCGTATAACGCCGCAATTGTGCGAATAACGGCAATGCTGGAGTAATCTCCGGCACACCGCGATGCTGCCCAGGCCTGTCCGAGCGGAAATAGTGAATCACATCGGCGGCATTGAGCATGTCATACTCGTTACGCCATGCCCCCAAATCACCGGGATGGTAACGCAGGATATTGTAACTGGCAGGATTGCCCCAACCATCGAAGTTGACGCCATCGATCCCGTTCTCACTGAAAATATTTTTAGTGAGCATCGGCGAAGCGATCCGGTCGGCTTCAACCAGCCGCACGTCCAGCTTGATCGGCGAATCGATCTGGTGGTTTGCCGTCAGGACGGAGAAAACCTCGCCGTCGGTCGTCTTGGCCATTCGCATCGCCCGAAGCTTCTCAGCCAGGTTGACCGCCTGCGCCCAATCTGCAAACGCCTGTTCGATTGCGTGATTGGCTTCCGAGTTTTCCGTCAACATTTGCAATCGTGGCCCGGTGCCGACGGTGTCGTTGGCGATTGTTAGTACGATGCCCTTGGCGTAACTGTTATTGGCCACCTCGTAGCGGGCACGCTCACGGAGTTTCTTGCGAACGTCGGGGCTGTTAGCGGAATCCGCCGAAAGCCCATCAGCCATCGCCCAGTGCCGGACATTTTCAACGCTCGTTTGCGCGGCGTCGTACTTCGCACGAACGACAACCGCACCTTGGCCTGACGATTTGTCCTGTAGAAGCACTGCGGGCTCGGCAGCGGCAAGCGAAGCCGGGAGAGTACGGTGGGCCTTCCTTCGATTTTTCCTTGGCCAGGCCAGCTTCATACCGTACCTCCCGGGCTAAGTTTGACCAGCTTAATGCCGAGTCCCTTCGACCGGCTGGCCTTCTTCGATTCCAAAAACTTGTCGGCGGCAATCTGATCCGTCAAAGAATGCTGCTCGACAGAGCCAGAATCTCCAGAAGCTTTCCGTGGCCCGAGGGCATTCTGTTGAATTGAATTATCGATTGAGTCGGTCATAATAAATTTCCTTCCACCCCGTTATCCGTCGCTCAAATAGATGTTTGCCGTTTTTTTTATTTTTTTGCGAAAATTGTTCCGTTAACGTAACTTTGGGCGAAAATTTTTTCGTGAGTCATCACTCCTTGTCCACAATGATGGCAAATTCGCCTCCGCAGAAGGTAGCCTTGACGTTTTCGGGTGTAGTTTTGGCGCAGGTCCACGCACCCGCACGTTGGACATTCCAGGCCCTTTTTCGGTTGTGACGCACTCATCGTTTTCGGCCTTGCAAGTCGGAAAGTTTGATGCGGGCGGCGGACT
>JAIORC010000182.1 GCA_021108335.1 Phycisphaerae bacterium | reverse complement strand
TGGCCAAGCTGCTGCAGACGCTGCACGACATCGACCACAAGTCCGAAGCCGGCCGGGAATGGAAAAAGGCTGCACGGCAACGAATCCGCTCCGCCTTGGCGGTGAGGGATTTCGCCTCGTATCGCGCGGCTGTGGCGGAAATGGACGAGTCGATGGCCGGCGTCATCAAGGGCAAGATCGAGCGGTCGGACGGCCTGGCGCTGGCGGTGCGGGACAAGATGCTCGACAGTCTGAAGGAGAATTTCTACAGCCTGTTCATCGAAAAGAAGAAGGACCCCTGGCTGGACGAGAATATTATCTGGACAACGCAGGCCGCGATGGACGCCCGCACCGAGGAAATGCGGGTGCTCACCGAGGAGGCGATGCCCGCCAATGCCAAGCAGATCGGCGAAGCCGCCGAGGAAGGCGACCTGCGGGAAAACGCCGACTGGCAGGCAGCCATCGAAGAACGCGACATGCTGGTAGCCCGCGCGCGGAAAATGAACAACGAACTGACCATCGCCCGCATATTGAAGCTTTCCGACGTACCCGACGATACGGTAAGCGTCGGCTCGCTGGTAAGGCTCAAGCGTGTCCCCGACGGCGAGGAAATCGAGATGTCGTTCCTCGGCCCGTGGGACAGCGACCCGCAAAAACGCATCTACGCCTACACGACCCGCCTGGCACAAAGCCTCATGGGCAAATCGCTCGGCATGACATTCGAGCTGGAAATAGAAGGCCGAAAAGACGAATACACAATCCAAACCCTAACCCCATCCGACGGGTTAGAGTAACGCGAGGCGTAGGTGGCACAGGTTTGCAACCTGTGCCGTGGTGGCCTGGGGAATATCCAGAATTTAGCGCGGCGGCCTTCCCAGGCCGCCGTGAAACCGGCGCAGATAGCACGAGCAAACATCGTGGCTGTCGCTTCGCTCCCGCCACGGCACCCGACATTTTTCTCGTGCGGAGTTTTTGTAGGCCGGATCTTGATCCGGCGTTTTTGAGGTAGGCCAAAAGCACCCGTTGCAGGATCAAAACTCGGTATTGCAACCGCTCTATCCAGCAATTACTTTTTCATTTGTTTTAATTCCTTCGCTGCGTTTTTGTCTCCGAGCGCCGCCGCCTTGCGTAACCACTTAACAGCCTTGTCTTTGTCCTGCAAGACACCCACGCTATTATAATACATCAGGCCAAGACAACGCATCGCCTGGACATCGCCGGCATCAGCAGCCATGCGAAACCATTCGGCTGCCGCGATATAGTCCTGTTTGACGCCATACCCCTGGTAGTACATCGTGCCAAGACTGTGCATCGCTACGGCCATACCCGCTGCAGCAGCCTTGCGATGCCATTTGATCGCTACGACATAGTCCTGCTTGACACCCTGACCCCTGTAATACATTTCACCAAGGCTGTGCATCGCCTTGGTATCGCCCGCATCAACAGCCATGCGAAACCATTTGGTCGCCGCAACATAGTCTTGTTTGACGCCTTTCCCCTGATAGTACTTTATGCCAAGGCTGAACATCGCATCGGCACTGCCCGCTGCGGCAGCCTTGCGAAGCCATTCGGCTGCCGCGACATAGCTCTGTTTAACACCTTGCCCCTTGTGGTACATTACGCCAAGATTGCACATCGCCTTGGCACTTCCCGCATCAGCAGCTATGCGATACCATGCAGCCGCCGCGATATAGTCCTGTTTGACACCTTGCCCCTTGTAATACATTTCGCCAAGATTATACATCGCTTCAGCATCGCCCGCTGCGGCAGCCTTGCGAAGCCATTTGATCGTTGCGATATAATCCTGCTTGACCCCCCAGCCCTTGCCGTACATTATGCCAAGATTGTACATCGCCTTGGCATCGCCCGCTGTGGCAGCCTTGCGATACCATTTGGCCGCCGCGATATAGTCTTGCTTGACCCCCCAGCCCTTGCAGTACGCTATGCCAAGATTGGACATCGCCTTGGCATTGTCCGCTGTGGCAGCCTTGCGATGCCATTTGGCCGCTACGATATAGTCCTGCTTGACTCCCAAACCATTCAGATATATTCCACCAATGTTGTTCATCGCTTCGGCATCGCCCGCTTCGGCGGCCTTGCGATACCATTTGATCGCTAGGACATAGTCCCGTTTGACACCTTGGCCACCATGATATATCACGCCAAGATCAAACATTATTCCGGCGATTTGTTTTTTCAGCGATTTTGCGTCATTGTTGTCGGGGGAAAGTTTCAGTGCCACTTTGGTGAGTTCAAACGCTTTCAGTAACAACTCCTGCTGTTTGTTCGCCCAGCCTTTATCGTCTGTGGGTAGTCTTTTGACAATCGCCGTGGCTTCGGATACGAGTTTGGCGGCGGCTTTGGCGGTTTCCTGTTTTTCGGGACTTGGCTGCGCGTTGTCGGCTGGCGAATCCGTCGCGGCACGGGCCTGCCGGCAAATGCAAAGGCAAAATATTGAAATTGCGAATCCGACACAAACCAGCATCAGGTATTTTTTCATTAAGCTTATCTCCATTGGTTGGCTATCCACAAACATCGTGGCTGTCGCTTCGCTCCCGCCACGGCACCCAACATTTTTTATCGGGCAGAGTTTTTGTAGGGTGGGTGCTTGCACCCACGCGGGAATGGTATTCCCGCCTACTGCTGCGTTTCTTCGCCCTCTGCTCGCCGGTAGTGTGGCGAGTGGCCCCAGTGCAGCTTTGCTGCCAGCATCTCGAAGTAGCTTCTGCCTGGGTGCGGGATGATTCTCATGGGCTTGTCGGCTCGGCGAATTTCCACGACCTGGCCCTTGCCCAGGCGGCGGGTTATCTGGCCGTCGATAATCAGGCTCGTGCCCTCGTTGACGTGCTCAGCCTTGATTCGGATCGGCTGATCCGGGCGGAGCACCATCGGCCGAAGCGACAGCGTGTGCGACGCTATTGGCGTGAGGATTACCGCTTCGAGCGTCGGCAGAAGGATAGGCCCGCCGGCGGACATGTTGTACGCGGTCGAGCCGGTGGGGGTAGCCACCACGAGCCCGTCCCCGAAATACTGCGCGACGTGATTCTCGCCGTGCGTTACGCAAAGCTCGATCATGCGGAACGCCGGGCCTGCGCATATGGCGATGTCGTTGACGGCCGGCGACGTGAAATCGCCCGTGGCGGCAGCCTGTTCGTCGGCGGCTATGCGAACCGTGAGCATCATTCGCTCGGTGGGGGTAACCCCGCCGGCGAGAATTTCATCGAAATGCTTCTGGAGATGCTCGACGTTGAATTCCGCCAGGAAGCCCAGCTTGCCCATATTCACGCCCAACAGCGGCAGGGACGCCTCAGCCAGGGCCCGGCCGGCTGACAGCAGCGTGCCGTCACCGCCGAACACCACACACAATTTCGCCCGGCCGGCAATGTCGGCGGGAATTGCGCCCGGCAAATCGGCAAGCCGATATTCGCCCAGCACCTCGGCCCGCTCGGCGAACCATTTACGCAGCGACTCGATCTGCCCGGCAACGCCGGGTTTGTCCATGTT
>JAIORC010000238.1 GCA_021108335.1 Phycisphaerae bacterium | reverse complement strand
AATCGGCATGGAGCCGTAAGCCGGTTTCTTCGGATCCATTTGCTGGGCAGCCAATACTCTCGGATTCAGCAGGTCGTAGGTTTTGATGTTGTTGATGCGATTTGAGGCAGCCGGTTTGTCGGCCTTCGGTTCGGCGCTTATGGGTGAGCAGGAGATTGCCAGAATCAGACTCGATAAAAAAATGCCGCCCATAGCGGCTGCTTTGCCGGTAATGTTCATAATGTTCCTTTGACTAATTGGGGGTAAGGGGGTTTGGTGTTTTACGATAACGGCTGGATACTACTAATGTCAAGCCGGTCGGCGGTTTACGGCCACCACCATGTGTCGATGAAGTAGGATATGTGATAAACGTTCGTCCGGCCGTCGGGCGCGTAGAGCTTCTCGTCGTTGCCGGATATCCGTTTGACGTGCCCGTCGCAGAAAACCATGTTCACGCCGTCGTTGTGCCGCAAGTCGGGAAAGAATCTGCTGTCGGAAAAGCCGCCGATGGGAAAGGAGCGGTCCACGGAGCTTCGAATGTCCACCAGCAAGCATGTCTGGGCGGTGTTGGGAACCTTGAACAGCCGTCGATTCGGCGGGAAAGGCGGATAGCAGAGGACATGGCTGTAACCGTAGCAGCAAAAGGCATACTCCGTTTTGCTGGGGCACTGTAAAATTTTGGATTGGTCGTCCACGTAGGGGCTGATCGTATTCCACCACCAGCCGCTGGAGGTATACCTGGGAGGAAGAAGTTTGGTTTCCTGGTAACTCGTCATGAAGGCCAGGCCGAGCTGTTTCTGATTGCTGGCACACTGTGCCGATCTGGCCAGCTCCTTGGCCCGGTTCAAACTTGGCAAAAGAATACTGGCCAGCAGCGAAATAATGGCGATGACGACAAGCAGTTCTATAAGCGTAAAACCGCGCGCCCGCTTGATACCGATATTACTTGATGATCGACGTTTATTCACAATATCACCTCGCGCTGTGGTATGTAAACATTTCAATCGCGACCTGCTCGCAAAAATCAGGAGTAGTGTGTCGGGGCACGAAACGGCCATGCCCCGACACACAAGCAAAATGAAAAAACAATTTGATACTGCTTATTTCCGTCTTCGGCGAAGGGCAAGCGGCAGACCAAGCAGCAGCAACGTCATCGTCGCCGGCTCGGGAACAACATCCCCAACCCAAAGATTGTCCAAGGCGTAGTGAGCGTCCTGAGTGCTATTATATTCGTTGCAGTAATCCCTGAAAACAAGCCTGTCAAACCCGGTTTTCCTGGCGTTGGGCACAAAACTTCTCAGCAGGGTATCATTACCGTCATAGAGATATATTGTGCCGTTACTGCCCACAGCAGGATCGTATTTCCACACGAAATCATACCAAGTGTTATTATCCAGTGTATAGGAGACTGCGTTTCCGAGATTATATTCATTACCATCTGAATTACGCTTAAGAAAGTCTATTTGGTTACCGCCATTATTAAATTGAAGTATATAACCTTCGTCGTTGGAGCCGGATTTTGCCATTTTGATATAGCCATTCCCGGATGCGCGGTTCACGCCACAACGGATGGAAAATTCCATGTAAAACACATTGGTTGACTGGCTGAGCCCATGGTATGCGGTGTCGCTATGACCTACACCGTTGTTCGTTCTTGTGGTTCCTACCAGAAAATTATCCGCCGCGGTCATCGTACCGCCACTAATCGTCCATCCATCGTAGTTGCCGTCATTGAAATTGTCCTGGAGGTACTCCGCTGCGTTGCTGACGCCAGCCGTAAGTCCGAGCACGGCTACGATTGTCAATAATGTTTTGTACTTTTGCATTTCTGTCTCCTTGGGTTAGAATTATTTCCAGCTTCCATTTCCATCTTTATTTCCATCATATCTTGCCTCTTTTTCAAGCCATCTCCTTTCTTGCAGAATTTTCCTTTGCTCAATGTTTTCATTTTCCGCTATATCCGTTTTGTTGACTGTCGTACTGACAGATATGGTTCTACCTGTATCTGTTGCGGTTGACGGTCGGGGCTTGTAAACATCTGCTCGATTGTTTCGATAACCGCCTGGCCGTATGTCGCCGTCTCGATTTCTATTGTGGTCAGCGGCGGGCTGAAAAAATCGCTCAAGCTCGCTTCGCCTGCAAAGGCTATTACGCTGACTTGCCCCGGAACCTCGATGTTCCGCTCCCGCAACGCCCGGAGGACCGCCATCGCCCCCTTGCAGGAAGTGCAGAATATCGCTGTGAATTCCGCGTGCGGCTTGTCAAGCCATTGCCCGAAGCGATTGTAAGTAGTCCTCAAGGCGTCTTGCATCGGCTGTACTCCGCAATCGACGAACAGCCCTTCGATATTATCTTCCGCGATCTTCATTTGACTCATCATTCGACGCCAGGTGGCGACGCGCGGGAGTATCATGGAATCGTGGGGCTGGTCGAGCACGAGTGCGATTTTTTTATGGCCGAGATCGATAAGATGCTCCATCGCCAGACGTCCGACCATGTCGTTATCGACGAGGATATTTCCGACCGGAAACTCTTCGGCGGATTCCTGGAGAACTACAATCGGTTTGCGTTTCCATCGCAGTGCGTCGACTATGTGGGCGGGAAAAACCGACTCCGACGTCGGAAGAAATACGCCGGCATCGTTGTCGCCGATAGCCCATTCAAGGTCCAGCGTTGACTGATCGCGAAAATTTACCAGATCGAAAAGCCAATTTTTTTCAACCGCCGCGTCAACAACGGCACGGCAGAGGGCTTCAAAATCTTCGGAAGGATAATCGGAACGGATCAGAGCGATTCGGTGAAGAGCGCGGGGGCTGATTTTCGAGACAAGTAATCTTTTTTTGCCGGCGGGCCTGTGTACCAGGCCATCCCTTTTGAGCACGGACATCGCTCGTTCGACAGTGGATTGAGAAGCACTGAAACGCTTGCGTAACTCGCTAACCGTCGGCAACGGCGTTCCGGGCATCATCAGCCCCACCTGTTGCCTCAATTCGCACGTGAGACGAAAATGCTTCGTATTTGCCAATCCTTTAGGCATATCAAACCTCTCGACAACCGATATTAGTTGAAACTTATATGGATATAATCTAACGCGCATTAAAGAATCTGTCAAGGTCAAAATTCATGAAATGGAGATTTTTTAGCAGAAAACTTCTATTAACAGGGACAGATACTGATTTTTTGCCGTATATTAATCAGCCGACCGATCCGAAGCATGATGCTGTCGTGCAGCCAATCGCAATGGGAATGATAAAAACAGGATATGTCCCAATTATTCTCAAAATCCAGTTGTTATTGTAATCCGGCTTGCTTTTTTACGGGGAATCGGATTTCTCTCATTGGCTTGAGGCGGGAGGGTGGTTTTGTTTGCATCAATTGACCCGCCGGCTTGACGATAATATCTTTGCCTTCGACAGATACCACGTCTTTACCATACACGAACCCGTTGGGGAGATGGCCGAAGGCGGCTCGGTCTTTCTCCGGCGTTGCCGAGAATGACAACATATAGGACCAGCAGATTTTATCGCCCGGTT